>VGYZ01000006.1 GCA_016872795.1 Planctomycetota bacterium | reverse complement strand
TCGGCATCTTGCTGCCGACCGTGGGCGCTTTCGCCGACGACGAGACGGGGCTCGCCGATGACCTGCAGAACTTCACGGACGAGTTCGATCGCATCGATGCGCTGGTGCAGAACGCCACGGTCACCCAAGGCGATCTCGACTTGCTCGCTGCAGCCCTCGGAGCGCTCGACGGGCGCCAGCTGACCGCCGATGCGGGCGTGGGGCTTGCGATCTCGATGCCTTCGGACAAGTTCGCGTGGTCGCTGCACCTGCTCTCTTACGTCGATGTCACGACGTTCGCCGACATCGATCCGCTTGACTTGGCCGCGATTCAGGCCGCGCTCGGCGCAACGGAGCTGCCCACGCTGCTCTCCGCGGGCCGTGGGCTCGGCCTCGCGACGACGGAAGTGGGCTTCTCCATGGCGCGCGAGTTCGACTTCAGCGGCAAGAAGCTCGCCATCGGGGTCACGCCGAAGTACCAGCGCGTCGACTCGATCAACTACGGGATCAACATCGATTCCTACGACGACGACAACTTCGACGCCGACGAGTACATGCAGGACGATGGCAACTTCAACCTCGACGTCGGCGCCTCGTTCGAGCCGGGCGGTGGCTTCTTGTTCGGCCTGATGCTGCGCAATGCGCTCTCCTACGAGTACGACTCGGTCGTGACGCTCGGCGAGTCGTTCACCTACAAGGTCGGTCCCGTGGCGACCGCTGGCGTGTCGTGGACCAACGACTGGTTCACGCTGGCCGCGGATGTCGACCTGAACGCGCGCGAGCGCGTCGACGAGGGTGCCGCGGGCATCGGCGGGCTCGGGATTTCCGACGACACGCAGATGTGGCATGTCGGCGGCGAGTTCGACCTCGCCCATTGGTTCCAGCTGCGCGCGGGCTATCGCGGCGACTTCGAGAACACGCTCGAGGACGCGCTCACGGCCGGCTTCGGGCTCTCGCCGTGGGATGTGTTCCACATCGAAGTCGCGGGCATCTATGTCGACGAGGACAGCCTCGGCGTCGTCGCCCAGCTCTCCTTCACATTCTAGGTTCGGCCGCACAGGCGGCGCTCGCACGCGAAGGCGCGCAGGGGAGCTCCCGCTCTTCGCGCGCCTTCAGGCTGCCTTGAGCAGCGAGTGCAGGCGCAGGAGCGCCGCGCGGTCGGGTTCGAGCTCGAGCGCGGGATAGGCGTCGGTGAAGCTCGACCAGCGGGAGGCCGCCCAGCGCCGCGAGAGCCGCAGGTCGACGCGGTCAGGCGGCGTGCGGAAGCCGTAGGTCCACTCGATCACCTCCTCGTCGCCGAGTACCCAGCGGCCGGGGAGGTGCAGGTCGACCACATCCGCGGGGCGGGAGATGCCGATGTCGTCGAGCACCTCGCGCCGGATGGCGGTCTCGAGCTTCTCGCCGAAGCCGATCGGCCCTTGGATCGGGCCCCAGCAGCTCTCCGAGGCCGCGCCGCGCAGCAGCAGGTAGTCGGGCTGCTCGCCGCGGAAGCGGTACACGAAGATCTTGATGCGGTGCACCAGCTCGGTCATGGTCGGGGAGCGACGGTTGGGAGCCGAGGTCGGTCGGGGAGCGAACGCGCCGCGGGGCGCGGGCCTCCGAGGCGTTCCTTGGGATCGGCCGCCGGGAAGCGCGACTGGAATGGGAGTTTCTGAAGAGAGCGGCGCGGCGCGCGGCTGGCCCGCGCGGCCGGTTGCCGGCATGGAAAGTCCTGCGCGAGTCGCGCAGCGGCTCGAGGGCCTCGTCGACTGGGAACGCCGCAAGCGCGCCGCGATGCGCGTCTCGACGGACCCCGCGCGGGCCCTCCTAGCGCGCCTCGGAGAGCCGCAGGTGGGGCTGCGCGTGGTGCACATCACCGGCAGCAAGGGCAAGGGCAGCACCTCGGCGCTCGTGGCTGCCGGTCTCGCGCGCGCCGGGCTGCGCGTCGGCCGCTACGCGTCGCCGCATGTCGAGCGCCTGAACGAGCGCGTCGTGATCGACGGAGCCGAGGTCGCGGACGAGTTGCTCTACGCCGCTCTCGGTCACGCGCTCGATGCGCGCGAAGCGCTCGTCGCCGAGCGACCCGACATCGATCCCACATGGTTCGATGTGATGACCGCGGCGGCGCTGCTGTGCTTTCGCTGGGAGGGCGTCGAGTGGATCGTGGCCGAGGTCGGACTCGGCGGGCGTCTCGACTCGACCAATGTGCTCGACGGCGAGGTGTGCGTGATCACCAACATCGAGCTCGAGCACATGGCGGTGCTCGGCGACACGCACACCGCGATCGCCACAGAGAAGGCTGGGATCGTGAAGCGTGGCGCCACGCTGGTCACGGGGGTGCCGAGCGGCAGCGAGGCGGATCGCGCGATCGCGGCGCGTGCGGCGGAGCTGGGCGTGCCCGTCCGACATCCGCTCGAGGACATGGGTCGCAGCGAGCCCGATACGGTCGCTGGCCGCAACCTGTGCGTCGCCCGCGCGGTGCTCGCGGAGCTCGGGCAGCGCGGAGTGGCGGCGCAGGATGGCACGCGCCTCGGCGCACAGCATCTCGACGCGCGCACAGCGGCCGCCGCGGGCTTGCCGGGGCGTCAGGAGCGTTTTTCGGTGAGGGAGGTCGCGGTGGTGCTCGACGGCGCCCACACCCCGGCCAGCGTGGCGGCGGTACTGGCGGACCTCGGGCGCGATCCGGCCCTGCGCGCGCGGCCCGTGGTCGTGCTCGGTCTCGCCCGTGACAAGGACCTCGGCGGGATCCTCAAGCATCTCGCGCCCCTGTCCGAAAAACTCGTCAGCACGTCCGTGGGAACCGACCTGCACCGCACCGCCGCGGAGATCGCGGAGGCGGCGGTCTCGGCCGGTGCGGTGGTCGAGTTGGCCATCCCTCCACGGGCGGCGCTCGAGCTGGCCTTGGACCACGCCCGCGCCAGCGGCGCGTGGGTTCTCGTCATCGGCTCGCTGTACCTCGCAGGAGCCCTACGACCCGACCTCAGGCAGACGCGACCGTGACCACCACGACCATCGTCTCGGATCTCTTCCTCACGGATTCGTTCCTCATCAAGGGTGAGGTCGAGCGCAAGCATGCCCGTCTTTCGCAGGTTCTGGACGAGCACCGCAAGTTCTTCATCAAGGTGCGCAACGCCACGCTCGTGGACCTCAACACCTGCGACCGCATCCAGACGCCGCTCCTGCATGTCAACACCGACGAGATCCTCGTCGCGCACGAGTTCCTCGACCAGGCCGGTGACGCCCAGCTCGCCGCGCTCCATCGCGACCACAAGCTCGTCAAGGTGCGCGCGTTCTTCACCGGCCACCTCAACCTCGAAGTCGGCGGAGAGTGCCGTCCCGGCGCCTACGAAGCCGATGACCGCATGACGCGGCGCTTCTTCGTGATGCGCAACCCGCAGGTGCGCGGCTTCAACGCCAAGGAGGACTCGGACCTCCAGCTGCTCTTCAAGCTGCCCTATGTGATCGTCAACAAGGCGCGGCTCTCGTACGTCTACGACTTCAACGAATAGAGCGTTTCAGGCCCTCCTACGGCACAATCGGAGGGCGATGTCGTCCTCCGCAGGTTTCCGCGCGCTGCACTGGGTCGTCGTGCTCGCTTCGGCAGTGTGTCTCGCCGCCCTCGTCGCGATGCGCTTCGCGCTCACGCCTGATCCGGCCGGCTACGGCACGCACGAGCAGCTCGGGTTGCTGCCGTGCAGCGCGCCGCGCTGGTTTGGGATTCCCTGTCCCGGCTGCGGCGTGACCACCTCGATCACATGGTTCGTGCAAGGAGCGCCGCTGCGCTCGCTCAGCGTGCAGCCGCTCGGCTTCTCGCTCGCCCTCGCTGGCTCGCTCGCGCTGCCGCTCGCGCTCTTCGCCACCGTGCGCGGCATCGACCTCGGCGAGCGGCTCGTCCGAATCCCGTGGCGCAGGCTCGCGCTGCCAGCGCTGGCCTTCATCGCGCTCTGCTGGCTCTACAAGATCGCCGCGATGGCGTGAGTCACTCGTCTTCGTCGAGCGGCTCGCCCTCTTCGTCGCCGGTGGGGCGCACGATGCGCAGCTCGTCGAGCAGCTCGATGTAGCTCGCGAAGCGCGAGGCGGCGATGTCGCCGCGCTCGACGGCATCGAACACGGCGCAGCCGGGCTCGTGATCGTGCGAGCAGTCGGGGAAACGGCAAGCGCCTTGGTGGCGTGCGAACTCGGGGAACATCCCGCGCAGTGCGGCGGGGTCGGCCTTGTGCAGGCGGAAGGTGCGGATGCCGGGCGTGTCGGCGACCCAGCCGCCGAACTCGAGGCGGTGCAGCTGCGAGAAGGATGTCGTGTGCTTGCCGCCGTCCCAGAACTTGCTGATCTTGCCGATCTTGAGCTTCAGGCCGGGCTGCAGCGCGTTGAGCAGGCTCGACTTGCCGACGCCGGATGCGCCGTAGAGCGCGGTGACCTTGTCGCGCAGCTTCGCGCGCAGCTCTTCGACGCCCGCTCCTGTCGTCACGCTCGTGCGCAGCACCTCGACACCGATGTCCTCGTAGGTGCGCGCGATCGCCTCGGTGTCGCCCTTGCGGTCGAGGTCGACCTTGTTGAGCACCAGCAGCGCCGGCACCTCGTACCAGAACGCTGCGCCGAGGATGCGATCGGTGCGATTCGACGAGAACTTCGGCCTCTCGACCGAGGCCACGATGCACAGCTGATCGATGTTGGCGATCAGGACCTGCTCGCGCGGATCGTGGCTCGAAGCCGTGCGTCCGAGGCGATTGCGGCGCGGCAGCACCTCGTCGAGGCTCGCGGGCACGCTCGCCGTGTCGACACGCACGAGATCGCCCACCGCGACGGGGTTCTTCTGCTCCGTGCGTTCCTCGAACAGCTTCCCGCGCGGGACGCAGACGACGACGCGACCGTCGATCTCCACATGGCATACCTTGGCATCGGTGCGTACCACGCGTCCGGTCACTTGCGTCGCTTCACTCATGCAGGGCCGCTCATGTTAGAACATCCGGCGCCCATGACGCGCAGGGAAGTGCTCCGATCGACTTCGAATCCGGCCGTCGCTCTCGTTCGCAGCGCGCTCGCTGGACGAGAGAAGGGTCTGCTCGTGCTCGAGGGCGAGCGCCTGATCGACGACGCGTTGCGCGCGGGCTGCGAATTCGCGCTCGCGCTGGTTGCCGAAAGTCGCTCGGAGCGCGCACAGGAACTCGAGCAGCGCGGCGTCGATGTGCGTGTCGCGGACAACGACCTGCTGGAGCGCCTGAGCTCGCTCGCCACGAGCCAAGGCGTGATCGCTCTGGCTCGCGCGCCGCGACCAGCGAGCCTCGCAGCTCCGCACCTCGGACCCGAGGCGCTGGTGCTCGTGGTCGCCGGTGTCGCGGATCCTGGCAATCTCGGCGCGCTCGCGCGCAGCGCGGAAGCGGCGGGTGCGCAAGCGCTTGCGCTCGTGCGCGGCGGCGCGAGCCCGTGGAACGCGAAGGCGCTGCGCGGCTCGATGGGGAGCCTGCTGCGATTGCCCGTGATTCCGTTCGAAGATGCGGCAAGCGCCGCGCGAGAGCTAGGCGAACACGGCTTTCGTCAGGTGCGCGCGGTGACGCGCGGCGGGGCCTCGCCCTCGGAATTCGACTGGACTGGACGCGTCGCGCTGTGGGTCGGCTCCGAGACCGGGGCGCTGCCGGAGGCGGGCGCGCGCTTCGAAGGCGTGACGATTGCGATGCGCGGAGGCGTCGAGTCGCTCAATGTCACCGTCGCGGCATCGCTGCTCCTGTTCGCCGCTGGTCGCGCCGAGGATCCGCGCGCGTGAGCAGCGAGCTCTTCGACGCGCCCGAGCCGCAAGCGCCCGTGGAGTCGCGCAGCGCGGGTCCGCTCGCGGAGCGCATGCGGCCGCGCACATTGGCCGAAGTCGCGGGTCAAGCGCACTTGCTCGGACCCGACAAGCTGCTCGCACGGCTGTTCGAAGGCGAGCTCTCGCAGAGCCTGATCCTGTGGGGGCCTCCGGGCGTCGGCAAGACGACACTCGCGCGCCTGCTCGCGACGCGCTCACTGCTGCGCTTTGTGCCGTTTTCCGCCGTGCTGTCCGGCATCAAGGAAGTGCGTGAGGTGATGGCGGAGGCGGCGGCGACGCGCAAGCGCAGCGGAGTTCGCACGCTGCTCTTCGTCGACGAGATCCACCGCTTCAACAAGGCCCAGCAGGATGCCTTTCTGCCGTTCGTCGAGGCCGGAGACATCGTGCTGATCGGCGCGACGACGGAGAATCCGTCGTTCGAGCTCAACGGCGCGCTCTTGTCGCGCGCTCGCGTGCTCGTCTTGCAGCCACTCGCTCCCGACGAGCTCGTCTCGCTGCTCGCTCGCGCACTCGAGGACGGGCGCGGACTCGGCGGTCGCGTGCGCGCGAGTCGCGACCTCCTCACGCGCATCGCACACGCCTCGGATGGTGACGCGCGGCGTGCGCTGAACCTGCTCGAGACCGCGGCAACGCTCGTGCGCGACGGCGGCGAGCTCGACGAGGCGACGCTGGCGCAGGCGCTGCAGCGCAAGGCGCTCGCCTACGACAAGTCGGGCGAGGAGCACTACAACCTCGCGTCCGCGCTGCACAAGTCGATCCGCAACAGCGACGACAGCGCCGCGACCTACTGGATCACGCGCATGCTCGAGGCCGGAGAGGACCGCGACTTCCTCGCGCGGCGGCTCATCCGCATCGCAGTGGAGGACATTGGCCTCGCCGACGCATTCGCACTGCGCATCGCGCTCGACGGAGCCGATGCGTGGAATCGCCTTGGCACACCCGAGGGCGAGCTCGCGCTCGTGCAGGTGGCCGTGTACCTCGCTCGCGCGAAGAAGTCGAACGCGGTTTACAAGGCCTACGACGCCGCGCGCGAGGATGTGCAGCAAACCGCTGCCGATCCCGTGCCGCTGCACCTGCGCAACGCGCCGACACGGCTCATGAGAGAAGCGGGCTACGGCGCGGGCTACCGCTACGCGCACGACGACCCCGCCGCCAAGGACGGGATGAAGTGTCTGCCGCCTTCCCTGGAAGACCGGCGCTACTTCACGAAGTAGGTCGGAGGTCGAACGCCACGAGGATCTCGTCCTCGTGGCATGGCGGGCCGAGCTTGGCCTGCAGCTCGATCACGAGCGGCCCGATGTCGGCGCCGATGCGTGCAGGGTCGCTCGGCAACTCGTGCGCGAGGTCCTTGTGCAGCACCACATGCGTGACCCCGCGACGCCGCAGCTCGTCGACATCGGCGATGTGGACGAAGTTCGCGAACTCGAAGCGGCTGTCATCCCAAGGCAGTTCGCCCCACGGACGGGCTTCGCCCCGACGGTGCACGAAGCCAATGCTCGTGCGCGCACCATGGATGGCCTGATAGACGACGAAGGGCGAGCCGTCCCACTGCAGGCTCCAGGGCGCCTCGACAAGGTGCAGCCTCGCCGACGGGCTGCTTTTCACCTCGCGCGCCAGCTTCTGGTAGAAGCGCGAGAGCCTTGGCGGTCGAATCGTGTCGTCCATCCAGCGAGCGCGTTCGGTCGGGTCGTACTGGTACTGGAAGTACCCGTGGTGCATCCAGTCGTTGGGGGTTCGGAAGATCGCGGCCGGGCGGTCGTGCAGGCACAGCAGCGGCCCGAAGGCCAGCAGTGCGGCGCAAGCAGCGCTCGACGGCAGGTGGCGCGGCCATCGGGGCGGCGCGATCGAAGCCAGCCACGCGTCCAGCTCCGCCAGCCCGCACGCTGCGAGCAGCAATACGATCCCCAACGCCGGAATCACATAACGCACGGCCACGATCGGAATCTCGACACCCGTCGGACTCGTCGTGACGAGCGCCGCGATAGAGGCCAGGAGCGACACGGCCATCAGCCTCAACAGCAAGGGGCGCGATCGTGCGAGGGCTAGTGCGCCAACAAGTGACATGGCAGCTATCAGTGGTGCGAGCCAGTCCTTGCCCGATCCAGCCAGCAGGCGCCATGCCGCTCCGATATCCAGTGCGCCAACTTGCCCGCGCCCCGAGCGCTCACGCAGCGTGTCGAAGTCGACGAGCACGGGAGGTCCGAGCAGCAGCGCCAGAATCAGTGCCACTGCCAGCGCCTGCGGCCAGAGCAGGCGTGCGCGTGCGCCAAGGCTCGGACCCAAGCGTGTGTCGAGCGCGAGGAACAGCACCGGACCTGCGAGCACGAACGGCAGGGCGACCGGTTGAAACCACGGCGCGAGCCCGGTGCAGATTGCCGCGCCCCATGCCAGAGCGGGCCGTCTGCGTTGCGCGAAGAGTTCGAGCAGGAACAGAGCGGCGAGCGCGAGCACGAACACCGTCGAATAGGGGCGGGCGTAGCGCGAGAAGTACACGTGCAGCGGCGAGATGGCGAGCAAGGCCGCAAAGATCACGCAGCGCTTGGCTCCAACATGACGATGGACAAGTGCGGGAAGGACGACCAATGCGGCGACACCGCTTGCGAACGGCACGGAGCGCATGCCCAGCTCCGAGAGGCCGATCGTGTGCCCAAGCAGTCCGTCGAACAAGGTCAAGGGGATGCTGTGATCCGAGAGCCCGAAGCGCCAAGGCGCCGCGGACACGGGATGTTCGAGCAGGAAATTGAGCGCGTGCCACTCGTCGTCGGCGATGATCTGCGTGCTCAATTGCTCGAATCGCAGCCACGCACCGGCGAAGGCGATGGCCAGGAGCGTCCACCACGGCACCTTCGATTCACGGGCGCGCTCGAGCGACATGGGTGCTCCGCGACAGCGGCTCAGTTCAGCTTCCAAGCGAGCTCGACCAGCAGTTCGATCTCGGCCGATACGGAGTGTTCGCCGCCCTGCTCGTCCGACAAGGCGGCGTCGAGGCGGGCGACGAGCTCGATGTCACCATCGAGCTCGAACGAGTGCGCGTGCCCGGCGTCGAGGTCCCACAGCAGCGAGCCCGTGCCACGGACGCCCAGCTGGCCGGTGGCGGAGCGCACCTCGAGGTCGAGCTCGCCGAGGCTGTCTTGCTCGGTCAGCAGGCCGCGCAGCGCGTCGCGCAGGTCGAGTTCGCCGTCGCTTTCGATTGCGAGCTTCATTTCGGCGAGCTTGCGTCCATCCTGCTCGCGCGATCCGACATACTCGCAGCGCGCGCGGAAGCCCGCGAGCAGCCCGTCGAGGAGCGGAGCGAGTGCCTCGGCCGACTGCGCCAGTCCTTGCTCGCCGCCGGCCGTGGCGCCGAGCGTGGCCGCGTCGTAACCGAGCAGCAGCGCCGGAACGAGCGCCTGTGGCTCGAGTTGCCATGTGGCGCCAACCTCGAGCTCGCGACCGGGCAGGAGCGAGCGCAGGTGCATGTCGGCCGACAGGAGCTCGAGTCGCGACTCGTCGCCCGTCCCGTCCTTGAAAGCGAGCACATACGCACCCTGGGACTTGCTCCACTCGAACACGATCGTCTCGCCGTCGACGCCGAACAGGTCGGTGCGCGCGAGCTTCGACTCCGCCAGCTCGAGGTTCGAGCTCGAAGCCATGTAGCGCCGCTCGAAGCGCAGCGGGCGACCGTCGCGCGTCTCGAGGAAGCGATCGACCACGCCGAGCTCCAGCGCCAGCTTGCCGGCGAGATCGTCGAGCGGAACCTGCGCGCTCAGGTCCTGTCCGTCGACGCTGAGCGACATGTCGCCGATGCCCAGCGACGCCTCGAAGGAGTACATCATCTGCGCCTCGTCGCCGTCCGCCGGCGCAAAGCGCAGCTCGTCCGCGCGCGGTGCGGCGAAGCACAGTGCGAATGTGGCGATGAGCGTGGTTGCGGACAGGGTGCTCGGCATGGCGCCAACTCCAATTGGGAACGGGAGCAGCCTAGCACCGCAGCGGCGGCGTCGCGCGCAGCCCGCGTCAGCTCGCCGTGGCGGTCTCCGCCAGCCGCCGCGCGAGGCCCGAGACGCGCGCGCTCGGCTCGGCGTTGTCGATCGCCATCGAGAGCGCGCGCTCGGAACCCACGAGCACGAGCAGCTTCTTGGCCCGCGTCACGGCCGTGTACAGCAGGTTGCGTTGCAGCATGAGGAAGTGCTGGGAGACGAGCGGGATCACCACGACATCGTACTCGCTGCCCTGCGAGCGGTGCACGGTGATGGCGAAGGCGCTCTGCAGGTCTGAGAGCCCGTCCGGCTCGTACAGCACCTTCTTCTCGGGGAACTTCACGGTCACGCCGTCTTCGTCGACCGCGACGATGCGGCCCATGTCGCCGTTGAAGACTTCCTTGTCGTAGTCGTTGCGCGTCTGGATCACGCGGTCGCCGATACGCCACGCGCGATTTCCGAGCCGGAACTCCTCGACATTCGCGCCGAGCGCCGCGCGCAGGCGCTCGTTGAGCGCGTCGACGCCGCACTCGCCCTTGTACATCGGTGCGAGCACTTGCACGCTCGACGCCCAGTCGAAGCCGAAGCTGCGCGGGATGCGCTCGGTCACGACCTCGATGACGCGATCGGCGCAGCGCCGCGGGTCCTCGGCGGGAAAGAAGTAGAAGTCCGCTGCGCGCTCGCCGCGCTCGGGGAGCTGCGGCATCTCGCCCGCAAGGATGCGGTGCGCGTTCGCCACGATCAGGCTGCCATGGCCTTGGCGGTGAATCTGCGTGAGCCTGAACATGGGCACGCGGCGCGATGCGATCAGATCGACGAGCACATTGCCGGGCGCGACGGACGGCAGCTGGTCCGGGTCGCCGACGAGCACGACGCGCGTGAGAGGAGCGAGCGCCTTCAACAGGTGGTGTGCGAGCACGACATCGAGCATCGACATCTCGTCGATCACGAGCAGGTCGCACTTCAGCGGGTTCTTCGCGTCGTGCGCGAAGCCGCCGGTCTCGGGGTCGTAGTGCAGGAGGCGGTGCACCGTCGACGCCAACCGTCCGGTCGCTTCCGACATGCGCTTCGCCGCGCGGCCGGTGGGGGAGGCGAGCAGCACGCGCGCGCCGGCCGCTTCGGCCAGCGCGACGACGCTGCGCACGATCGTCGTCTTGCCGACGCCCGGACCGCCGGTGAGCAGGCCGAGCCCCGTCGCGAGCAGGCCGAGCACGGCGCGGCGCTGGTCGGGATCGAGCTCGAAGCCGCTCTGGCGCTCGAAGCGCGCGAGCTCCACCTCGCCGGCGAGTGCAGGCACCTCCGCGGCTTCGATTCGGCGCAGCACATTGTTCGCCAGCCCGCGCTCGCTTGCGGCGAGGTGCGGCAAGTACAGCGCTCGCTCGCCCGGCACGACTTCGCCGTCGAGCTTGAGCTCATCGCTCGCGACGAGCTCGCCCAGCGCGCGCTCGAAGCGCTCGTCGTCGATCTCGAGCTGCACGAGGTCGCGCGCGTTCTCGCGCAGGCGGCGCTCACCGAGCAGCGTGTGGCCGTCTTCCGCAGCGGTGCGCAGGGCGTGGAGCAGCGCCGCGCGGGTGCGCTCCGGTCCGTCGAGCGCGAAGCCGAGCTCGCGCGCGATGCGGTCGGCGATCGTGAAGCCGATGCCGCTCACGGTGCCAGCGAGTCGATACGGGTTCGCGCGCACGAGCTCCTCCGCTTCGGCGCCGAGCTTGCGCAGCACGGCCGCCGACTGGCGCGGCCCGAGACCGACGCCGCGCAGGAACGCATTCAGCTTGTGACGAGCGAACTCGGCCTTCACCGCGCTCACGAGCGCCTCGCGTACCGGCCCACGCAGTCCTACGACACCGGTGAGCTTCTCCGGCTCGCGGTGGATCACATCGATGGCATTCACGCCGAGTTTCTCGACGATGCGTCTCGCCAGCGTCTCGCCGATGCCCTCGAAGGCATCCGACGCGAGGTAGCGCACGGCGCCTTCCAAGCCGAGCGGCGGCAGCGGCTCGCAGCTCTCGAAGTTGAACTGTCGCCCGTGGGAGCGATGGCTGGTCCACTGGCCGCGAAAGCGCAGGCGCTGGCCCGCGCTCGGCCGGTCCATCGGGCCGACGGCCGTCACGCGCAGCGAGCGCCACAAGGTCTGGGCCTGCGGGTCGTCAAAACCCTCCTCCGGCGCGATGCGCAGCACGGTGTAGTGCGTGTCGGGGTTGTGGAAGGTGACGACCTCGACCTCGCCCTGCAGCGAGGAGGCAGCGGCCTTGGCCGCGTCGCCCGATCCGTCGTCCTGTTCCGCGCTCACGAAGTGCCTCGGCCGCGAGCAGGATAGGACGGGGAGCGGCGGGGCCGAGCGCTCGATCGCCCTGCGCGGCAGCGATCGGTGTGCGCGGGGCCGCGAGCGAGTTGCTGGACATGACGGGGCGGCCGAGGCTTGGAAACGCGCGGGCCGCAGCGCTTGTTGGCCGCGCGGCAGGGCCGGGCAGCAACTCCTAAGTCCATGTCCAAGCTAGGTTTGCGGGCTCGCTCGCCCGACGCCCGCGCCCGCCCGCACGGGCCGCGCGACTCCCGGCTGCGACCTCCTTCCCGCCGCAGGCGGGCATCGGTATGCTCCTCCGCCCACCATTCGAAGGAGCCCGAGGCTCCAAGGCAGAGTTCGCTTGACGATCAAGGTCCTGGTCCGACAAAACGAGTCCCTCGAAGCCGCCTTGCGCCGCTTCAAGCGCCAGTGCAACTACAGCGGCGTGTTCCGCCTTGCGAAGGCGAAGACTTGGCACGAGAAGCGCTCGGACAAGCTGCGCCGCGAGCGCCGCGAGCGCCTGCGCACGATCCAGCGCGCGAGCCGTCAGGCGCGCGACCTCATCATGGGTCACCGCCCGCCCCCGAAGCGCAAGATGTTTGGCGGCCCCCGCTCGGGCGGCCCCGGCCGCGGTTGAGCGCGCGGCGCCCTGACCGGGCGTCGGTTCCAATCTCCACGTCGCCGTGGTGCCCACGCACCGCGGCGACGTGGTTTCATGTACAGACCGGTGCGCGATGTCGAAGCTGAAGCTGCTCAAGAAGGACCGTGACCTGTCGAAGCCGCTCGAGCAGGTCGAGTTGCTCGTGCGGGCCAGCGATCTGCAGCTGCGGCCGGAGGAAGTGGAGCTGCGCCTCGATCGTTTCCTCGGGCTGCACATGCACTGGCGCTCGCGCACCTCGATTCAGGACCTGATCAAGGACGGCTACGTCTATGTCGATGTGACCTCGCCCGACCGCCCCAACGGCACGGGCGAGCTGGTGCAGGAAAAGCGTCCCGGCCGGCGGCTGCGCGACCGCACGCGCGTGCTCGTGGTCGTGCCCGAGGAGCTGCGCGTCGACCTCACCATGGTGGTCGACAACGGCCTCGTCGTGCTGCGCGAGGACGCGGATGTGCTCGCGGTCGACAAGCCGCCGATGCTGCCCGTGCACCCCAGCGGCCGACACCTCGCCGACACGCTCATCCAGCGCGTCCATGCGCGCTACCGCGCCGACGAGCTCGAGCGCGAGGCTCGCCCGCGGCTCGCGCACCGCATCGACCGCGAGACCAGCGGCATCGTGCTCATCGGCATGCACCCTGAGGCGCACGCCGAGCTGCGCCGGCAGTTCGAGCACCATGAGATCGGCAAGGAGTACTTGGCGATCGTGCGCGGGGCGCCGACGCAGGACTACGGCACGATCGACGACCCGATCGGCTCGGCGCGCGGCAGCTCGATCGGCCTCAAGATGGCCTGTCGTCCCGACGGCGACGAAGCGCTCACGGACTGGAAAGTGCTCGAGCGCCGCCGCGGCTGCTCGCTCGTGCACTGCCGCCTGTTCACGGGCCGCCAGCACCAGATCCGCGTCCACATGGAGTCGATCGGGCACCCGCTCGTCGGCGACAAGCTCTACGGCTACGGCGAGCACTACTTCCAAAAGTACAACGACGGCGAGCTCACCCCGGAGGACCTCGAGGCGCTCGAGCTGCCGCGACAGGCCCTGCACCACCACCGGCTCACATTCACGCACCCGGGCACGGGGGAGCCGGTCGTGGTCGAGAGCCCGCTGGCGCGCGACCTCGCCGAGTTCCTCGCCACGCGCTGAACGGCGTTTGGACTCGTCATGGCGCCGCGCTGCGGAAAGCCCACAATGGGCGCCATGGTCCCGCGCATGGACGGACTGGATCGGCGCGAGCTGCTCGGCGGCGCGGCCGCGCTGGGCATCGGTGCGGCGTGCAGCGCGACTCGGCGCGAGGGCGAGCCGCGCGCGCAGCGTCCGACGAGCGTGCTGGTGCTGCTCGCCGACGACCTGAGCGCGCGCGAGCTCGGCTGCTACGGCTGCGCCGAAGCGCGCACGCCCTCGATCGACGCGCTCGCGAGCCGCGGCGCGCGCTTCACGCAGGCCTACACCGCCGTCGGCGTGTGCCAGCCCTCCCGCTCGAGCCTCTACACGGGCTTGTACCCGCACCGCCACGGCGCCATGGGGTTTGGACCGATCCGCGAGGAGGTCGCGACATGGCCCGAGCTCCTGCGCGCGAGCGGCGTGTTCACGGCGATGGTCGGCAAGCTCGATGTCGACCCGCTCGCCAAGTTCCCCTTCGATCACCTGCTCAAGTCGGCCGACCTGCCGGGACGCCGCGATCCGGTGCTGTGGGCCGGACAGGTGCGCGATGTGCTGCAGCGCGCGCAAGGGCGGCCGTTCGCTGCGGTGATCGGACTCTCGGATCCGCACCGCCCGTTCGACGAGGACGACACGCCGCGCGTGACCGATCCGGCGCGCGTGCGTCTGCCCGCCTCGCTGTGGGACACCGACGGTACGCGGCGCGAGTACGCACGCCACCTCGACTGCATCGCGCGACTCGATCGCACGGTGAAGCTCGCGCTCGAGGAGCTTGCGCGCTCGGGCCGCGATCGCGACACGCTCGTCCTCGTCACCGCCGACAACGGCGCGTCGTTCCCGTTCGCGAAGTCGACGCTGTACGAGCCTGGAGTGCGCATGCCGCTCGTGTGCGCCGGACCGGGCGTGAAGCCCGGCGAGCGTGCGGAGATCGTCTCGCTGCTCGACATTCTCCCGACCGCACTCGAGCTCGCGAACGCGCCGCAGCCAGCGCTCGACGGCCTCTCGCTCGCGCCGCTGCTCTTCGAAGGCCGCACCCTCGGTCGCGATTCGTTCGTGACGATGCAGACCGAGAACAACCGCGAGCAGGCGCGGCCCGCGCGCGCGCTGCACACCGGGCGCTTCAAGTACATCCGCAACCTCGGGCCTGACACCGCGACGGTGAGCAATGTCGTCGGCCACTCCGAGACCTGGGAGTCCGGCAAGCAGGCCGCACGCACGGACGCGCGCATCGCCGCGCGCATGAAGGCGTATCTCTACCGCGCCGCGGACGAGCTCTACGACCTCGCGAGCGATCCCGACGAGCTCCACAACCTCGCGACGGATCCCACGCACGCGGCGACACTCGCGGCGCTCAAGGGCCGGCTGCGCGAGTGGATGGAGCGCAATGTCGATCCCAGGCTCGAGGACTTCGACGCATGACGCCGCCGATTTCCCGCCGCGACCTGCTCGCCGCCGCCGCCGTCACGCCGATCGTCGTCGGCGTCGCGTGCCAGCAAGCGGAGACGGTCGTCTCGCCCACCCCCGCGATGCCCGCGGCGCCGCGCGTGCCCAAGCACATCGTGATTCTCGTCTCGGACGACCAGTCGCGAACCGACATGGGCTGCTACGGCAACGCTGACTGCCCCACGCCGAACCTCGACGCGCTCGCGGCGTCGGGCGCGCGCTTCGACTGCGGCTACGCGGTCGTCGGCGTGTGCAAGCCGTCGCGTTCCGCGCTGTACACGGGCCTCTACCCGCATCGCAACGGCGCGATCGGCTTCGTGCCGGTGCGCGACGATGTGGCGACATGGTGCGAGCTGCTGAAGCCCGAGGCCTGCGCCACGGGCATGATCGGCAAGCTCAATGTGAAGCCGCTCTCGAAGTTCCGCTTCGAGAAGTGGGTCGCGCCGAAGAAGGTCGGCGACGCGCGCGCGGGTGACGAGCTCGCGGCTGCGTTGCGCGAGATGATCGACGGCTTCGCGGGCCGCCGCATGGCGCTCGTGGTCAACTTGAAGGACCCGCACCGGCCGTTCCGCGAGCCGCTGCGCGACGAAGATCCCAACACTCCGATTCCGCACGATCCCGCGGCGCAGTCGATCCCACCCAAGTTCGCGGACACGCCCGAGACGCGCGCCGAGCTCGCGCAGTACCACGACTTCGTGTGGCGCCTCGATCAGACCGTCGGGCGCGTGCTCGCCGTGCTCGACGAGACGGGTATCGCACAGGACACGCTGCTTGTGATGACGAGCGACAACGGTCAGTCGTTTCCGTTCGCGAAGACGACGCTCTACGAGCAGGGCATCAATGTGCCGTTCCTCGCGCGCTGGCCCGGCGTGGTCGCGCCCGGCACGACGAGCCGCGCGCTGGTGAGCCTGATCGATCTCCTCCCCACGGCGCTCGACGCGTTCGCGCTCTCGGCGCCGCAGCCGCTCGACGGTCGCTCGCTCCTGCCGCTCCTGCGCGGCGAGACGGCGCGCGTGCGCGAGTTCTTCGTCGGCGAGCACACCGAGCACCTCTCGGGCAAGCCCAACCCGTCGCGCTCGATTCGCGACGCGCGCTACAAGTACATCCGCAACTACCCGGCGGCCGAGGACTTCGCCAACAATGTGCTGGAGTTCAGCATGACTTGGAAGTCGTGGATCAAGGCTGCGCACACCGATGTCGCTCTGCGCCAACGCATGCAAAAACTCATGCAGCGCCCGCCGGAAGAACTCTACGACCTCGAGGCAGATCCGTGGGAGCTGCGCGACCTCGCCGAGGATCCGGCGCACGCGTCTGCCCTCGCGCGCCTGCGCGCGGAGCTCGACCGTTGGATGCGCGCGAGCGGCGATCCGCTCAGCGCGGGCTGAGCGCGACGCGCGCGCGCCGGTCGAAGGCTCGCTCGATGGCGAGCGCCAGCGCGGCGAGGGCGAGCGCCTGCAGCGGGCCCGTGACGAAGCGCGACGCGAACACCGCGACGAGTGACAGCGCGCCGGCCGCCGTGGCGAGCAGTCCGATCCAGTCTTGGCTGACGAGGATCGAGTCGGGTGCGACCGAGAGCGGCGGCTGCGTCACGCAGCGACGCCAGGTGAGTCGCAGCACCAGCACGGCGGCGACGAGCGCCGGCACTGCAAGTCGCGCCATCAGCCCCGCGCCGCCGAGCAGGCAACCGATCAAGACGAGCAGCGCATAGAAGGGCACGAGGAAGCGCAGCGTGAGCGCCTTGATCGCGCCGTTGCGGACCTCCGCCTCCTCGACCGGCGCCGTCTCGAGGATCCAGCGCGCACGGTGCGAATCCGAGCCGGGCACATGCGCCGCGAGCAGCGGCACATAGGCGCCCGGGATGAAGAGCAGCAGCGCGAGCCAGCCTTGCTTCGCGGCCGGCGACTCGCCGCTCGCGCTGATCCACAGGAACGCCGCGGGCACGGCGAGCAGCGGGTAGGTGCGCAGCACGAACTCGCGCTCGCGCGGCAGGGCCTCGAACAGCCACTCGAAGCTCGCGCGCTCGCGTCCGTGCACCCACCTGCGCGCGGCGAGGCGTCGCAGCGGTCCGAGCAGGCGTTCGAGGAGCGACATGCCGCGCTCGAAGCGGCGCATTTCGGGTGCCGGCACGGCGAGCAGGAGCAGGATCGCGAGCGCGATGGCGAGCGGCGCGGCGAGCGCGAGCAGGCGCGGATGCTCGCTGGTCGAGAACGCCGCGGCGAACCAGGCCGGCGGAAACGCGAGCGCGTTTTCCATGCTCGTGGCCGAGTCCCACGCGCGCATCTGCGGCACGAGCCGCAGGCCGATCGAGGCGCCGACGAGGACGCCGAGAAAGAGCGCGGTCTGCACGACGACCAGCAGCGCCTGCGCACGCCCTCGCAGCAGCGCCTGGACGGCGAGCAGCGCGGCGGCGAACACGAGCGACTGGCCGAGGCCGAGCAGCACGAGCTCGATGCGCGCGGATATGTCGAAGCCCTTCGCGAGCAGCGCCGCGGGCACGAGTGCGCCGAGGCTCAGCACGCCGAGCGCCACCAGCAAGTGCGCCGTGCGCGCGAGGTGCACTTCGACCGCGCGCACGGGCTGCGCTTGCACCCAGTCGCCGGTCTCGTCCGCGAACAGCAGCCGCGACAGCTCGCCGAGCAGCGGGATCGCGACGAGCGCGGCGCTGGTCGAGAGCGCGACGAGCGCGTACGCGAACGGCGGGACCTCGCCGCGCACCAGTCCGCACACGACGGCGGACACGAAGCCCTGCATCAGGATCGCCGCGGCGGGAAAGGCCGCCTCGGAGCCCTGCGCCGCGAGGCGCGCGCGCAGCAGGATCAGGACTCGCCGGAGCATCGCCGCTACAGTACGCGGCACCATGCGCTTTTTCATTCAGGGGCCGGCCGGTCGCCTCGAGGCGCTCCTGTGGACGCCGAAGGACGGCGCTGCCCCGCGTGCCGCCGCCGTGGTGTGCCATCCGCTGCCGACCGCGGGCGGCACGCTGGACAACAATGTCGTGTTCCGCGTCGCGCGCGGCCTGCAGCACGCGGGCCTCGCGGTGCTGCGCTTCAACTTCCGTAGTGCTGGAGAGAGCGAGGGCGTGCACGACGGCAAGGGCGCCGAGGAAGGCGATGTGCGTGCCGCGCTCGATCATCTCGAGCGCGAGTTCCCGGGACTCGACCTGTGGGCCGGCGGCTTCTCGTTCGGGTCGCGAATCGTGGGCTCGCTCGCGCGCAGCGAGCCGCGCATCCGGCGCGTCGCGCTGATCGCGCCGCCGGCCAAGGTCAATGACTGCCGTTTCGTGCGCGAGATTCCGCAGCCGACGCTGATCGTCCACGCCGAGCACGACGAGTTCGGCACGCCGGGCGACTTCGACGCCTCCATCGGCCCGCTGCCCGCACACTTCGACCGCATCGTGATCCCCGGCGTCGAGCACTTCTTCCGCGGCGCGACCCCAAAACTCGAGGCGATCATCAAGGAGTGGGCCAAGCGCTCGCTGCAACCGACATGAACGACACCAAGGCCCGCGAATATCCCAAGGACAAGCAGCCCTCGATCCGCACGGTGATGATGCCGCGCGATACCAACGCGGTTGGCACGATCTTCGGTGGCGTGATCCTCTCGCACATCGACCTTGCGGCCGCGACCGAGGCGCACCTGCTGCATCCGGGCAGGCTCGTGACCGTCAGCTTCGATCAGGTCGAGTTCAAGCAGCCGGTGTTCGTCGGTGACCTCGTCAGCTTCTTCACCGAGACCTTGCGCGTCGGCCGCACCTCGATCACCGTCGGCGTCTCGGTCTGGGCCCAGCGCTCGCGCAAGCGCGGCGAGCTCGTCCATGTCACCGAAGGCCGCGTCACCCTCGTCGCCGTCGACGAGCACCTGAAGCCCACGCCGATCGTGCGCTGACGCACGCACGGGTCCGAGCTAGGGGCCGAGGACCTCGCGGGCTTTCTCGGTCGGGTCTTCGGCGCGGGTCACGGCGCGGAACACATCCTCGAGGGAGCCTTCGCGGCCGGAGCGCGCGCGCAGCTCGTCGAGCGTGCCGAGCGCGAGCAGCTCGCCCTGCGCCACGATCGCCATGCGGTCGCAGACGCGCTCGACGACATCGAGCAGGTGCGAGGTGTAGAGCACGGCTCCGCCTTGGGCGGCCCACTCGCGCAGCACTTCCTTGATCACGGCCGTGGTGGGCGCGTCGAGGCCCTCGAGCGGCTCGTCGAGCACCCACAGCGGCGTGCGCGGCAGGATGGCGCAGGCGAGTGCCGTTTTCTGGCGCATGCCGCGTGAGAACTGGCCGACGGGATCGTCGATGCGCTCGGCGAGCTCGAGCGACGCGAGCAGCCGCTGCGTCTCGGACTCGATGCGCGCCTCGTCGAGGCCGTGCAGGCGACCGACGAGCGCGAGGTGCGCGCGCGGGGAGAGGTTCGAGTACAGCGGCGCGCCGTCGGGGACGAAGGTCAGCTGGCGCCGGGCCGCGAGCGGGTCGCGCTGCACATCGACGCCGCCGATGCGCACCTCGCCGGCGCAGGGCGGAATCAGTCCGCAGAGGATCTTGACCGCCGTGGTCTTGCCGGCGCCATTGGGGCCGAGCAGGCCGAGCACCTCGCCCGGCCGCACATCCATGCTGAGGCCCGCGAGGGCCACGCGACCGCCCTCGTAGGTCTTGCTGACTCCGCGCAGCTCGGCGAGCGGACCCAAGGCTGGAGTGCGGGGCGGTCCGGCTAGACCGGCTGAGCCTCGCGGGCGACGACATGGCCAGAAATGCCGGTCTTCTCGACCAGCTTGGCCGCGATCTCCTCGAGCTTGGCGGTGCTGACCGGCTTGACCCCACCCTTGCCCTTGCCGGGCATGGTCAGGATGTAGGCGTTCTTGGGACGCAGCTCTTCCATCTTCTTGATCCAAGCCAGCACTTCGCGGTCGTTGGAGTTGTCCAACGCGCCCTGCACGAAGGTGGCCTCGGCGCACCAGCGGTCCAAGGGCTGGAAACATTCGACCAAGGTCTTGTAGTCGAGGGTCGCCTTGGGACGGAACGCGTCGTAGGTCTTGGCGGTCCCCCAATCGAAGCTGAAGACCGCCCGGTCGAAGACCGCGCAGACCGCGCGCAGCTCGGGGCACACCAGCGCTTCGGACGGCGACAGCAGGTTGAGCTTGGACTTGGGGAACCACTTGTTCTTGAGATCCCGCAAGTTCTCGCTGATTTCCAGCAAGTTGGGGTGCAAAGTGGGGTCACCGGTCCCCGAGAGGGTCACGCCCTCGAGCTTTTCGCCGGCCTTCTGGATCTCGATGATGCGGCGCGCGGCATTGGTCACGATCAGGCCGGCGCTGGGCAGGATGTGGGCCCGGCTGACGATCGGAACCGAGGACGCGTAGGCCGTCTTGCAGTACAGGCAGTCGGCGGGGCAGCCCTCGCGCGGGGTCGGGGTCAGGTTGATCCCCAAGCTGATGCCGAACCGCCGAGAGCGGATCGGGCCGTACAGGATCGAGTGGTAGGGGGCGATGGTCATGGGAACCCTCGAGCTGGACGGCCGAAATCGCGCCGCGACATTCTGAAGGGACTTGCAGGGGGCTGGCGCGTGCGAGGCACCATGTTACGCGCAAACCTCCACGGTGGCTAGGCGCGCTCTGGCATGGCTGCGTAAGGCCTGCGCAGCGCGTGCGCGAAGAGCAGCGTGGCCAGCGCGCAGCGCCACGGGTGCTCGGAGCACACCTCGAGCCAGCGCCGCGGCCCGTCCCAGCCGAGCTGGAGCGCCACTTCAGAAGCCAGACAAATAGAAACGGGAATCACAATAAGGCCCATTGGAGGGCCGGGGAGCCACCGTCCGTGGGATGGGTCGTCCGCGGGCGCGGTGGGCGGCGAGTCCGCGTCTTGCGAGCGTGTCTCCCAAGCGGCGAGGGGCGTGCGCGGCGGTCGGTCGGAGCCGATGGGAGGGCCACCAGCGGACATCGGGGAGTCTGGCTTGGTGGGCGGAGCCTCGTGCTGCACGCCATGTACATCGTTCGAGCGCGCCGTTGGTCGCGGGGTCGGCCGCCATTTCGTTCGCAACGCCGCTCCGGCCCACGCTCATGAAATCGTGGCGCGGCGACGGGGAGGGGGTCGAACGAAGTGCGCCCGCTCTGGTACCCTTCGCGCCCTTTCTGGCCCCGCGTGGTCCATCTCTGCCGCCCCCCGACCCCGGGGGGCAGGTCAGGGTTCCGCCGCCATGTATTTCGACTACCTGAATGTCCTCGTCTTCGCCTCGGTCGGGCTCGTGTTCGTGTTCGCGAACCTGCTGATCGCCTCGGTCCTGCGGCCCAAGCGGCTCACGGACGAGGGTCTGGACACCTACGAGTGCGGCGAGGAGCCCATCGGCGGCGCGTGGGTCCAGTTCGACATCCGCTACTACACCGTGGCGCTGGTCTATGTCGTGTTCGCGGTCGAGATCGCCTTCCTGTTCCCGTGGGCGCTCGTCCTCAAGGACGCCATGGCCGACGCCGGCGCCGCCGCGGGCTCGGGCGTGGGCTACTTCGCGCTCGTCGAAGGCGTCATCTTCATCGCGATCCTGTTCCTCGGTCTGGTGTATGTCTGGGCCAAGGGCGACCTCGACTGGGTGCTCGCCTACGAGGGCCAGCGCTACCAGCCGAAGTTCGCAGACTCGCGCCTGGGCCGCGTGGCGAAGGTGCGCGACATCGAAACCGAGCTCGAAGCGCGTGAAAAGGCCGCCAAGGCCGCGCCCCAGCCCGAACCGAGCGCTTCTTGAATCGCACGCGCCGAGCACCCGCCGCACCACCATGCTGAGCCTCCAGAACCAGTTCGAAGAGAATGTCCTGACGACCCGGGTCGACTGGCTGATCAACTGGGCGCGCCTGTCCAGCATCTGGCCGATGACCTTCGGCCTCGCCTGCTGCGCCATCGAGATGATGGCGGTCGGCGCGGCGCACCACGACATCGACCGCTTCGGTGCCGGCGCCTTCCGCGCCAGCCCGCGCCAAGCCGACCTGATGATCGTGGCGGGCACGGTCAACTTCAAGATGGCCGAGCGCGTCAAGAAGCTCTACGACCAGATGCCGAGCCCCAAGTATGTGATCGCCATGGGCGCCTGCGCCACCGGCGGCGGTCCCTACTACAAGTACGGCTACACCGTGGTGAAGGGCGTCGACCGCGTCATCCCCGTCGATGTCTACATCGCCGGCTGCCCGCCGCGCCCCGAGGCCCTGCTCGAGGGTCTGATGAAGCTGCAGGAGAAGATCCGCACCTCGTCCGTGGTCCGCAAACCCGCGCGTCTCGCCTAGGGGCCCGACCCATGGACTTTCAGGGCATCCTCGACCGCCTCACGGCGATCCGCGCTCCGGGCCTCGTCGCGAGCGACGAGCCGCGCCAAGCCGATCCCAAGGACAAGAAGGACAAGGGCCGCGCCGGCGATCCGTTCGTGATCGTCGACGCGCAGCAGCTGGCCGAATTCGTGCGCGCCTGCCGCGACGACGATCGCCTGCACTTCGAGCAGCTCGTCGACCTCACCGCCACCGACCCGTCGAAGGACGCGGCCGAGCTGTGGATCAATGTGCAGCTCTTGAGCCTCAAGTTCCGCCATCGCCTCGCGATCAAGGCCCTGCTGCCCAAGACGGCCGCGAGCCTGCCGAGCCTCGTGCCGGTGCACCGCGCGTCGCAGTGGCACGAGCGCGAGTGCGCCGAGATGTTCGGCATTCGCTTCGTGGGCCACCCCGATCCGCGCAACATCCTGCTGCCCGACGACTGGGCCGGCCATCCGCTGCGCAAGGACTACGAGTTCCCGAAGGAGTACCACGGCATCTCCTGCGAGTGAGGGCCGCGCACGCCATGGCGAACGAAGTCACGAAGACGATGCCCCCGAACACGCGCTTGCTTCGCACCGACGCGAGCGAGGTGACGGTCGACATCCGCACGCCCGATCTCGAGATCAACTTCGGGCCCCAGCACCCGGCGACCCACGGCGTCATGCGCGTGCTGATGCGCACCGACGGCGAGCTCGTCACCGGCGCCCAGCCGCACCTCGGCTACCTGCACCGCTGCGCCGAGAAGATCGGCGAAAATGTCGAGTGGCTCCAGTACCTGCCGTACACGGACCGCTACGACTACCTCGCCTCGATGAACAACAACCTCGGCTACTCGCTGGCCGTGGAGGCGCTGCTCGGGGTGGAGATCCCGCGGCGCGCGACCTTGATCCGCATCATCTGCGCCGAGCTCAACCGCATCGGCTCGCACCTCGTCGCCTTCGGCACCTACGGGCTCGACATCGGCGCCTTCACGCCGTTTTTGTACTGCTTCCGCGAGCGCGAGTGGATGATGTCGCTGTTCGAGAAGATCTGCGGCGCGCGGCTCACCTACAGCTACATCCGCATCGGCGGCGTGTTCAACGACGCGCCTCCGGGCTGGTTCGAGGAAGTGGCGCGCTTCTGCGATGTGTTCGAGCGGAAGTGGCCCGAGTATGTCGACCTGCTCCTCGTCAACCAGATCTATGTCAAGCGCACCGCCAATGTCGGCGTGATCTCGCGCGAGATGGCGCTCGATTTCGGCCTGTCGGGCACGATGCTGCGCGGCTCAGGGATCGACTGGGACCTGCGCCGCGACATGCCTTACATGTGCTACGGCGAGATCTGGCGCGACGGCGCGTACAAGATCCCGCTGGCGAAGGGCGAGATGGGCGCGCTCGGCGACTGCTGGGACCGCTCGTGGGTGCGCGTGATGGAGATGATGGAGTCCATCAGGATCGTGCGTTGGTGCCTCGACCACATGGTCGATGGCCCCGTGATCGGCGAGCTGCCCAAGTCGCTCAAGGTGCCCGCTGGCGAGGCCTATGTCGGCATCGAGAACCCGCGCGGCGAGCTCGGGCACTACATCGTCTCCGACGGCGGCAAGGTCGCGGTGCGAACGCGCGTGCGCGGTCCGAGCTTCTCCAACCTCGCCGTGCTCGAGGACATCCTGCCCGGCTCGCTCGTCGGTGACGCGGTGGCGATCATCGGCTCGACCGACATCGTCGTCGGAGAGACGGACCGGTGATGGCGCCCGCGCTCATGCTCGTGCAGGAAGCCGCGCCGGTCGCAGTCGGCAGCGGCAGCAACGCGTTCCTCGAGGGGCTCGTCGCCGCGCTGGGCGAATCCCTCCCGCTGTGGGCCCTGTGGCTGGGCGCCGCCGTCACCGGCGTCGCGATCGTCATCGGCCTGATCTCGCTGATCGCCATGTTCTCGGTGTGGCTCGAGCGCAAGGTCGCCGGCCACATCCAGTGCCGCTACGGCCCGATGTATGTCGGCTGGCACGGCTGGCTGCAGTCGATCGCCGACGGCGTGAAGCTGCTGCTCAAGGAAGACATGATCCCGCGCGACGCGGATCGCCTGCTGTTCATGCTCGCGCCGGCGCTCGTGCTCTCGGCGATCGTGGCGGCGATGGCGGCCTATCCGCTCGCGCCCGGCGTGTTCTTCGCGGACCTCGATCTCGGCGTGTTCTTCGTGATCGCCATGAGCTCGATGACGACCATCGGCGTCGTCATGGCGGGCTGGGCATCCAACTCGAAGTGGACCGTGTTCGGCGCCATGCGCGAGGCCGCGCAGGTCGTGGCCTACGAAATCCCGCTCGGCGTCGCGCTGCTCGTGCCCGTGATGGTCGCCGGCACGCTCAATCTGCGCGAGGCGAGCGAGCTGCAGTCCGACTGGTACGGCATGGGCTGGTTCATGTTCAAGAACCCGTTCATGCTCCCGGCCTTCGTGCTGTACTTCATCGCTGCGCTCGCGGAGACCAAGCGCGCGCCGTTCGACTTGCCCGAGGCCGAGAGCGAGCTCGTCGCCGGCTTCATGACCGAGTACTCGGGCATACGCTGGTCGTTCTTCTTCATGGAGGAGTACGCCGCGATGTTCCTGATGAGCGCGCTCGCCGCCGTGTTCTTCCTCGGCGGCTTCGAGAGCCCGCTGACATGGGCCGCCGGCGAGTTCTTCGGGCGCGAGCTGTTCGTCGCCGGAGTGAACGGCGCCACCGAGCTCAACCTGCAGGCGATCCCCTACCACGCGGTCGCGGGACTCACGCTGCTGCTCAAGACCTTCGCCGGCATCTTCCTGATGATGTGGCTGCGCTGGACGCTCCCGCGCGTGCGCGTCGATCAGGTGATGACGATGGGATACAAGTACCTGACGCCGCTCGCGCTCGTGTGCGCGCTCGGCGCCGCTCTCTGGGAAGCAGGCAAGCAGGCGCTCCTCGGCTAAGCACCATGCAGCAGACCGAAACCGCTCAAGCCTATGTCAAGAACATCTGGGACAGCGTCAAGACGACGCTGGTCGGGATGAAGATCACCTGGCGCTACATGCTCCAGAAGCCGATCACCGTCCAGTACCCCGATGAGCGCCTGCCGATTCCCGATCGGTACCGCGGCATCCACTACCTCGAGCAGGAGAAGTGCATCAACTGCCTCGCCTGCGCGCGCGCCTGTCCCATCGATTGCATCGAGATGGAGGCCGTGCGCCACGGCAAGGAGCTCGAGTGGATCAGCTTCACGCTCGACTACCAGAAGTGCATGTTCTGCGAGCTGTGCGTGTACCCCTGCCCCAAGGACTGCATCCACATGGGCACGGAGTACGCGTTCGTCACCTTCGACCGCTCGGAATTCAAGCACGACCTGCTCTCGTTCAAGGGCATGGCGCGCGAGGCCCGCATCCGCATGAAGGAAGCCGAGGTGGCCAAGGCCGCCAAGGAAGCCGCGAAGGCTGCCAAGGCCGCTGGCGCGAAGGGCGGCGCGGCCGCGGCCGACGAGGCCAAGGACGGCGAGTAGATGGAACTCTCGGACAAGCTCTTCTACGGCCTGCTCGCGGCGGGATCGCTCGGCGCGCTCGCGGTCTGCACGCTCTTGGGCGGCGGTGGCGGCGCGGCCTTCGCGCTGTTCGCGATCCTCGTGCTCGCGGGCTCGCTCCTGTGCATCTGGGAGCGCTCGGTCGTGCGCAGCGCCTTCTGCCTGATCGGCACCTTCGGCGGCACGGCTGGCCTGTTCTTGCTGCTCGGCTCGGACTTTCTGGCGATGAGCCAGATCCTGATCTATGTCGGCGGCATCCTCGCGCTGATCCTGTTCGGCGTGATGCTGAGCCCGCCGGACCTCGGCGAGCGCAAGCTGCCGCGCGTGCTCTCCGGTCTCGTCGCGGTTGGCGCGGGCGTCGCGTTCGTCGCGGCCAAGGTCGCCTCGACCGTCAACTGGGCGCAGGCCGCTGAGCTCGCCGAGCCCGAGCACGCCACCGAGCGCATCGGCGTGGCGTTGCTCGCCTACGACCAGTACGCGATCGCCTTCGAGCTCGCGGCCATCGTGCTCACCGTCGCGCTGGTCGCGGCCGTGTATGTCGCGCGCCGCCGCAAGATCGACCTGCAGGACGAAGGAGCGCGGGGCTGATGGGACTGGGAGCCTACATCGCGGTCTCCGCGGCGCTGTTCGCGCTGGGGATCGTCGCCATCCTCGTGCGGCGCAATGTGCTCTATGTGCTGATGGGGATCGAGATGATCCTCAACGCCGCCAACATCAACTTCGTGGCCTTCAACCGCTTCAACCACGCGGAGGGGTCCCAGAGCAACCTCGACGGGCGCATGTTCGCGATCTTCGTGATCATCCTCGCCGCGGCCGAGGCCGCGGTCGCGCTGGCGATCGTGCTCAACGTGTTCCACCTGTTCAACTCGGTCAAGCCCGCCGAGGCCGACCTCCTGCGCGAGTGAGCGCGAACGCAGAGTCCCACGCATGACCGCGGAATCCCACTTCCTCGCGTTCGACCCGGCACAGGACTTCAAGCTCCTGTTCCTGGCGCTCGCGCTGCCGCTCGTCGGCTATGTGATCCAGCTGTCGGCGGGCAAGCGTCTGCCGCGGCAGGGCGACTGGCTGCTCACGGGCGGCCTGTTCGCCACCGCGAGCATCACCGTGCTGATGTTCGCCAAGTCTCTGTGGGCCGCGTACCACGGGCTCGAGTTCCGCCACCACTCGGGCGACGAGGCCGGCCTGTGGTTCCACTGGTTCTACTCGAGCGACGAGCTCGCCAACGGCGTCGCCAATGTTTCGGCGGCGATCTTCTACGACCCGCTCGGCGCCGCGATGTTGATGGTCGTCGGTGTCGTGAGCTTCTGCGTGCATCTGTTCTCGATCGGGTACATGCACGGCACGCCGCGCTACCACATCTTCTTCGCGAACATCTCGCTGTTCACATTCGCGATGCTCGGGCTGGTCCTGTCGGACAACCTGCTGTTCCTGTTCATCTTCTGGGAGCTCATGGGCCTGATGAGCTACCTGCTCATCGGACACTTCAGCCACGACCCCTCGAGCGGCTACTTCCACAAGTGGGCCACCAAGGCCTGCAAGAAGGCCTTCCTCACGACGCGCGTCGGCGACACCTGCCTGCTCGTCGGCATGGTGATCTTCTTCTGGAAGTTCGAGACCTTCCGCTTCACCGAGCTGTGGCGCCTGTCGATCGAGGAGATCGCGCGGCACCAGTCGCTGCACCCCGGCGAGTACCCGCTGTGGATGACGGTGGGCGGCCTGTTCATCTTCGGCGGCACGATCGGCAAGTCGGCGCAGTTCCCGCTGCACATCTGGCTGCCCGACGCCATGGCGGGCCCGACGCCGGTGAGCGCGATGATCCACGCGGCGACGATGGTCGCGGCCGGCGTGTTCCTGCTCGGGCGCTGCTACCCGATGTTCACGCCCGATGTGCTCGATGTGATCGCCGCGGTCGGCACCATCACCGCGATCTTCGCGGCCACGATCGGCACCACGGCCTATGACCTGAAGGCCGTGCTGGCGTGGTCGACGATCTCGCAGCTGGGCTTCATGGTCGCGGCGATCGGCCTCGGCGGCGTGGTCGCGGGCCTGTTCCACATGGTCACGCACGCCTTCTTCAAGGCCTGCCTGTTCCTCTCCGCGGGCTCCGTGATCCACGGCTGCCACCACGAGCAGGACATGCGCAACATGGGCGGCGTGCGCAAGCACATGCCGATCACCTTCGCGTGCATGCTCGCGTCGACGATCGCCATCGCGGGCATCCCGTTCTTCTCGGGCTTCTACTCGAAGGACATGATCATCCTGCGCGCTTGGGAGAACATCCTCGGCGGCAAGTTCACGGGCGCGAGCTTCTTCGCCGCGGTCGGCCTGCCGCTCGCGGCGGCCTGCACGGCCTTCTACATGTTCCGCATGATCTTCATGACCTTCTCGGACAGCTACCGTCCGGGCACGGTCGAGAGCCCCTTCGCGCACCACGGCGGCGGGCATGACGATCACGGCCACGACGCCCATGGGCATGACGCGCATGGTCGTGAGGAGCAGGGCCACGCCGATCACGGTCACGCTGACCACGGTCACGCTGACCACGGTCACGCGGCTCCGGCGCACGCTCATGCGGCGACCGCTCACGGGCACGACGCCCACGGCCATGATGCGCACGGTCACGACAGCCACGCTGGGCACGCGACGCCGCACGAGTCGCCGCTCCCGATCTTGGTGGCCCTGTGCATCCTCGCCTTCCTCGGCGTGTTCGGCGGCCACTTCTGGCTGGCGGACCCGCTGCACGCCCTCAAGTTCTGGGAGCACGCCCACACATGGTTCGAGACCAGCGTCTCGTTCCAGTCGCTCTACGGCGCGCAGATCGGCGACCGGCTCGCCGCTGCCGTGGCCGTCGACGAGCACGCGGCGCATCAGGCCCACACCGTGGCGCTGTGCGTGTCGCTGGCGGTGGCTTCGCTCGGCATCCTCGTCGCGTGGCTGATCTACGGCCGCGGCTGGGAGCGCTCGCAGCGCATCGCGGGCCGAATCACCCACGCGATCCACGCGATCTACGAAGTGGTCAAGGGCAAGTACTTCGTCGACGAGGCGCTCGGCACCGCGATCGTGGTCGACATGAAGCGCAAGGACGAGCCGCGCTACGAGCCCGACGCGAGCGTGATCGGCGCGTCGGTGCAGCTCGCCAACTTCCTCGGCTGGATCGACCGCAATGTTGTGGACGCCACCGTCAACCTCGTCGGTCGCATCGGCATGTCCTTCGGCACGGGCTCGGCCACCTTCGACCGCGTCGTGATCGACGGCGCGGTCAACGGCGTCGGCCTGTTCACCCAGACCTTCGGGTCTCTCGTGCGCCTGTTCCAGTCCGGCCGCGTGCAGCAGTACGCGACCTTCGCGGTCTTCGGCGGGCTCGCGCTCGCCGTCTGGCTCATCCTCCTCTAGTCGGATCTCAGACGTCCCACACTCCCCATGCAGTCCCAGATCCTGACCTGGATCACCTTCCTCCCGCTGATCGGCATGGCGGTGATCCTGCTCATGCCCAAGACATCCATGAACGCCATCAAGGGCGTGAGCCTCGCGGCCACGTTCGTGACGATGGTGCTCGGCACTTGGCTGTACTTCTCGGGCTTCGAGCAGCGCTCGCTGGCCGAGATTCAGGCCGCGCGGGCGGGCGGCGACATCCTCGGCGCGCAGTTCGTGCAGCGCTTCGACTGGATCGACTCGATCGGCGTGCAGTACTACATCGGCATCGACGGCCTGTCGGTGGCGCTCGTGTGGCTCACGACCGTGCTGCTGTTCGTCGGCGTCG
The DNA here is from genome assembly GCA_016872795.1 of Planctomycetota bacterium. GTDB lineage: Bacteria > Planctomycetota > UBA1135 > UBA1135 > F1-120-MAGs118. The sequence goes on along the minus strand of VGYZ01000006.1, from coordinate 48,990 downwards.
TCGCGAGTCTTGGCATCGAGAAGGCCGGCAAGGCCTACTACGCGCTGCTCCTGATGCTCGAAGTCGGCATCCTCGGGGTGTTCGTCAGCCTCGACCTGTTTCTGTTCTATGTGTTCTGGGAGGTGATGCTCCTGCCGATGTACTTCCTGATCGGCATCTGGGGCGGGCCGCGCCGTGAGTACGCGGCGATCAAGTTCTTCCTGTACACGCTGGCGGGCTCGGTGCTGATGCTCGTCGCGATCGTGGCCCTGCGTCTCGACTCGGGCACCTTCTCGATCCCGCGGCTCACGGAGCTCGCGATCAGCGGGAAGCTCATGGGCGCGAGCCTGCCGGCGCACGGCGCGCTGCTCGGCATGGACTTCACCACCTGGGTGTTCTGGTTCCTGTTCGTGGGCTTCGCGATCAAGGTGCCCGTGTGGCCGTTCCACACATGGCTGCCCGACGCCCATGTCGAGGCGCCGACCCCGATCTCGGTCATCCTCGCTGGCATCCTGCTCAAGCTCGGCGGCTACGGCATGCTGCGCGCCTGCTTCCCGCTGGCGCCGGACGCCTTCCACGAGTCGGCCTTCGCGCTCGGCGTGCTGGGCGTGATCAGCATCGTCTACGGCGCGTTCGTCGCGCTCGGCCAGTCGGACTTCAAGAAGATGGTCGCCTACAGCTCGGTCAGCCACATGGGCTATGTGCTGCTCGGCATGGCCGCCTTCACCGAGTGGGGCATGGAGGGCGCCGTGCTCCAGATGTTCAACCACGGCACCTCGAGCGCCGCGCTGTTCCTCATCGTGGGCGTGGTCTACGACCGCGCCCACCACCGCGACCTGAACGGCTTCGGCGGCCTCTCGCAGTTGATGCCGCGCTACTGGGCGCTCACCACGCTGGGCTTCTTCGCGGCGCTCGGCCTGCCGGGCCTCGCGGGCTTCGTCAGCGAGGCGATGACGCTGGTCGGCGCCTTCCAGGCCGCCGACACGCGCTTCCAGGTGCTCGTGCTGCTCTCGACGCTCGGCATCGTCTTCACGGCGGCCTTCCTGCTGTACGCCATGCAGCGCGTGTTCCTCGGCAAGAAGAACGCGAAGTACGAGGGCATCGAGGAGATCAACGCGCGCGAGGTCTTCTGTCAGGCGCCGTTCCTGTTCCTGTGCGTGCTCTTCGGCATCCTGCCGTACCTGCTGCTCGACTGGATGCACCCCAGCGTTCAGAACCTGATCAACATCCTGAAGGTCCAGGGCTGAGCCCGGCCGGAGCGCACCCTTGAGCAATCCGTACCTCGAAGGCCTCGCGTCGATCGCGCCGGAGATCGTGCTGACGGTCACGGCGCTCGCCGCGCTCGTGTTCGACCTCGTCGTCAAGGGGCGCGAGTCGGTGCGCGTCGGCTACCTCTCGCTCGCGGGCCTCGCCGCCACGGCGTGGTTTTTGTTCGGCCAGTGGGGCGTCGAGTCGCACATGGCCTACGGCATGGTGTCGGTCGACCAGTTCGGCAACTTCTTCAAGCTGTTCACGGTCGCCGCGCTGGCCGTCGTCGTGCTGTATGTGATGCACGACCGCCGCGAGCGCACGAGCGGAGTGGGGGAGTACTACTTCCTGCTGCTCGGCGCCGCGATCGGCATCTTCTTCATGGTCAGCACCAACAACCTGCTGCTCATGGTGCTGGGCTTCGAGCTGCTCTCGCTCTCGTCGTACTCGCTCGCGGGCTTCCACAAGGGCAACCGCAAGTCCGCCGAGGCGTCGATGAAGTATGTCATCTTCGGCGGCCTCTCGACGGGCATCATGGTGTACGGCATCAGCCTGCTGTACGGCCTGACGGGCACGATCGACCTGTCGCTGATGGCGACGAGCCCCAACCTCGTCGCGCAGGTCGGCTCGAACCCGATCCCGTTCGGCATCGCGACCGTGCTGATCCTCGCGGGCTTCGCCTACAAGATCTCGCTCGCGCCGTTCCACTTCTGGACGCCGGATGTGTACGAAGGTGCGCCGACGCCGGTGACGACCTTCCTGGCGGTGGCCTCGAAGGCGGCGGGCTTCGGCGCGCTGCTGCGCTTCCTCGCGGCGCTGTTCCTCGGACAGGGCGCGACGGCGCTCGGCGGCTACGGCGAGCGCGTGGCCTTGATGCTCGGTCTGCTCGCCGCGATCACGATGACGCTCGGCAACTTCGCCGCGCTGCGCCAGTCGAGCCTCAAGCGCATGCTGGCGTACTCCTCGATCGCGCACGCCGGCTATGTGGTGGTCGGCATCGCGTGCATGACGCGCGAGGGTTTTTCGGCGGCGATGTACTACCTCGCCGCGTACTACTTCATGAACCTCGGCGCGTTCGGCTTCCTCGTGTACTTCGAGGGCGTCACGGGCTCCGACACGATCGACAGCCTGAAGGGCATGGGCTTCAAGGCGCCGCTGATCTCGATAATCATGGTGGCGTTCCTCGTGAGCCTCACGGGCCTGCCGCCGACGGTCGGCTTCTACGGCAAGTACCTGCTGTTTGTAGAGGGCGTCGACGAGGGCCTGCTGTGGCTGGTGATGATCGCCGCGCTGAACAGCGTGGTGAGCCTGTTCTATTACCTGCGCGTCGCGAAGGCGCTGTTCCTCGAGAAGCCCGCCGAGCAGGACGCGGCCCCCGCGCCCGTGCTCACGGGCTTCGTCACGGTGCTCGGGCTCGCGACGGTCGGCTTCGGCCTGTATGTCGCCCCGCTCGAGAGCTGGGCCACTCGCAGCCTCGACCTGATTCGCGGCGTCGCGGGTTCCTGAGTCGGGGCACTCGGGCATGCTGGCCGCGCTGGTGATGTTCAGCCCGCGCGAGCTGCTCGTGATCGCGCTCGCGGCCGCCGTCGCCACGGCGGTGTTCCTGCTGCGTCGGCGCCGCGGAAACTGCTGACGCTGAGCCAGCGGGGCCCCGTGTGGGCCCCCTTGGGTTCAGGCACCCCACCGATTTCAGGGAGCGCGTAGACTTTCTCTTACGGGGCCCAGCGCCCGGGAAGGTCATGCTCACCACCCTGTTCCTCGCCGCCGCGCTCGGTCTTCCGCAGGCCTCGTCGACGCCCGGGAATGTCATGGTGCTGCTCGCGGACGATGTCGGCTGCGACATGCTGGGTCTCTTCAGCGGCCATCCGGACGCCCCGCCGACGCCCAACTTGCATGCGCTCGCATCGACGGGGGTCGCGTTTCAGGCTGCGTACACGGATCCGATCTGCTCGCCGAGCCGCGCCTGCATCCTGACTGGCCGCTACTCGTTCCGGACGGGTGTCGGCAACTTCCTGTCGCCGCTGGGTGTCGTCGAGCATTCGCTCCAGCCCTCCGAGATCACCCTGCCCGAAGCCGTCGAAGCGATCGCGCCGTGGCCGTTCGAGAGCTCGGCCATCGGCAAGTGGCACCTGACCGCGCCTCCGCTACAGGTCCCGCTCGCGCCCAATCTGCAGGGTTTCGACTGGTTCGAGGGCGTGCCGGGCAACTTGTACCTCGGGCAGACCTACACGGCGCACACGACGATCCGCAATGGCGTGGCCTTCGCGAGCACGACCTACAGCACCACCGAGCAGGTCAACGCGGCCGTCGCGCGCTCGTCGACGATGCGCGAGCCGTGGCTGATGTATGTGGCCTTCAATGCCGCTCACCTGCCGTGGCACATCCCGCCGGCGGGGCTGCACACGTACTCGCTCTCGGGCTCGCCCGACGCGACGCCCGACATGCACTACCGCGCCAGCGTGCAGGCGCTCGACACCGAGATCGGCCGCCTGCTCGCGTCGATGGACCCTGGCGTGCGCGCGCGCACGACCTTCCTCTTCCTCGGCGACAACGGCTCGCCGAACGAGGTCGTGACACCGCCTGCGATCTCCGGCCGCGCGAAGGGGACGCTGTACGAGGGCGGCGTGCGCGTGCCGCTCGTCATCTCCGGGCCGACCGTCGCGCACCCCGGCAGCCAGTGCCACGCGCTGGTGAACTCCGTCGACGTGTTTCCGACCGTACTCGACCTGTGTGGGGCGAGCGCGGCCGCGCAGGCGACGTTGCGGCGCAGCGACGGGGTCAGCCTGACGCCGTATCTCGCGGAGCCGTGGCGAACGCCGCTGCGCGAGTGGGTGTTCGCGACCAAGTTCCTGCCCAACGGCTTTGGTCCCTACACGTCGCTCGGCCGCATGATCCGCAACGCACGGTGGAAGCTGATCGAGCGCCAAGGCCAGAGCGATCTGTTCTTCGACATGGCGAGCGCGCAGGGCGAGAACCAGAACCTCGCGAGCGGGCCGTTGACCCAGGCGCAGCGGGCGGCCTACGGACGGCTGGCGAACCAGCTGCAGTCGCTCGTGCCATGACCCAAGGCGCAAGAGCCGAATAGACTTAGGCTGCGCGAGTTCCATCGGGGCCGCGCTCGGAAGAACTTTCGATGTCCCTGCGCCAATCGCTGCTGGTTTCGAGCGCGGTCGCCCTCACTCTCACGTGTGGCGGCGGAGGCGGCACCGTCGGTCCGCCGGTCGGCACCCAGCCGACCAACGTGCTCCTGATCGTCGCGGACGACTTCGGCGTGGACATGTTCAGTCCCTACGGGGCGCATCCGAGCTCGGCTCCGACGCCGAACCTGACCGCGCTCGCGGCCGAGGGCATGCTGTTCGAGTACTTCTACAGTCTGCCGTCCTGCTCCCCGACGCGCGCCTCCGTGCTCACCGGCCGCATGCCCTTCCGCCATGGCATCGGCAAGCCGATCGACCACTGGCTGCCCGAGCACGCTCTGCAGCTCGACGAGCGCACGCTGCCGGAGGTCTTGAAGGACGGTTCTGCGACGAGCATCGCCACGTCGGCCGTCGGCAAGTGGCACCTCGGGTCCGAGGCGGAAGGCGGAGCGAGTCATCCCAACCTGCAGGGCTTCGACTGGTTCGCTGGCACGCTCGGGAACCTGATGTTCGGCTCGACCTACTTCGGCCATCAGAAGGTCACCAACGGCGTCACCTCCGCAAGCCGCACCTATGTGACCACGGAGCAGGTCGACGACGCGCTCGCGCGCATCGAGGCCATGCCCGAGCCGTGGTTCCTGTACCTCGGCTTCACTGCGCCGCACACGCCGCTGCATGCGCCGCCGGCGAGCTTGCATACGCAGCAACTCAGCGGGCTCCCGGCCGATACGCCGAACGCGCACTACCGCGCGATGGTCGAGGCCATGGACACCGAGATCGGGCGGCTGCTCGCCGGCATGCCCGAGGCAGTCCGAGCCAACACGACCATCGTCTTCCTCGGCGACAACGGCACGCCCGGCAATGTGATGCTCGCGCCGTCGATGCCCGGCAATTCGAAGGGCTCGGTGTATGAAGGCGGCGTGCGCGTTCCGCTGATCGTGGCGGGCAAGCATGTCGACGCGCCCGGCACGCGCTGCGCCGCGCTGGTGCAGGCCGTCGATCTCTTTCCGACGGTCGTGGAGCTCATGGGCGCGAACCTCGCGCAAGGTGTCGGTGACGCGCGCCCGATCGACGGCATTTCGATCGCGCCCTATCTCGCCAATCCTGCCCGCGCGCCGCTGCGCGAGTTCGCGGTGGCGGAACGGTTCTCTCCCAATGGCTTCGGCGAGTACGCGAGCTACGGCGCGATGGCGCGCGACGCGCGCTGGAAGATCGTGCGCCGCGACGGCCAGCCGGATGCGCTGTTCGACATGCTCGATGCGCGGGGGAATCCGATCGCGTTCGAGAACCCGAGTACGGGCAATCTCAACGACGGGGACATGACCGCGGAAGAGAGCGCGGCGTTCGCACGCCTGCAGACCGCGCTGTCGGCCGCGATTCCGGGGCAGTAGAGTGACTCAGGCGCGCAGTGCCGCGTCGAGCGCGTCGAGCGCAGCCTGCGCCTCTTCGGACAGCTTCGTGCCGAGCAGGTTGCGACGCTCGAGGGGGTCCTCGCTCAGGTCGAAGAACGCGCGCGGTTCCTCGCCGGCCTCTGCGTCGGGAAGCTCGACGAGCTTCCAGCGTTCCGTGCGCACGGCGCGGCGCCACATCGCTGCGACGGGAGCGATGCCGTAGCTCGGGAAGGCATCGACGCGCAGCAGGGAGCGCGAGCGCGTGGCGAGAATCTCGCGGGTGACGAGCAGCTCGCTCGCGAAGGAGAGCGAGTCGGGCGAAGTGAAGTCCGCGACGCCGCGCAACTGCCGCACCGTGCTCCACAGGTCGACTGCGCTGACGAGCCGCTCGCTCGTTCCGCTCGCGACATCGCGGCCCCAGGCGAAGAGCGGCGTGTGGACCCCGCTCTCCGCGAGCGAGCCCTTGCCTTCGCCCGAGGTGCCGTTGTCGCACGCGAGCAGCACGACATAGTCCGCGTCGACCGCCGCGCGCACGAGCTGACCGAGGCGCCAGTCGAGGTGGCGCAACAGATCGCTGTAGCGCGTGCGGCCGGGATAGGTGACGCCCGGAGGCTCATTGGTCGGAGGAGGCAGGTTGTGCGGCGCATGCGGCGCGTTGAAGCTCACATGGATGAACTCGACACCGCCCGCGACATCGGCCAGCGCGTCGGCTGCCGTGACATTGGTCGCAAACTCGCGCATCTCCACGAGTTGCGCGGGCTCGCCGCGCCGCACGCGCGCGCAGGTCCACTCGTAATAGCTCTGGAGGTTGCCTTTCGGGCCGGAATACTCGTCGTACGCATCGCGCTCCGCCGTGCGCGCGACCACGAGCTCGGGCCAGCCAGAACCCGCGGAGAGGTGCCACTTCCCGCGCTTCGTGCGCCGTCCGGGCATGCCATCCGTGATCCATGTCCCGCTCGGGCCCGGGAAGGGCCCCATGTTGTTCGACGGCACATTCGCACCGACCGAATTGCCCGGGCGAAACGACTCGAGGCCCGTGAGCACCTTGGCGCGGAACACGCTGCACACCGGCGCCGCCCAGAAGTTGCGGTACTCGCGCGCGCGCGGGCGCAGCGCCGCCAGCTCGGGCGCATCTCCCTGTACGAAGCACTCCTCGAGAAAAGACCAGCCGACGTCGTCGATGTCGATGAGCAGCACCTTGCGCGCGCGGAACGCGACCTCGCTCGCGCAGCTCGCGAGGCTCGCGCTCGCGACTGCCACCGCACCTGCCGCGAGAACTTGTCGACGATCCAGCGACATCGCGCAGCTCCTAGCGCGGCTTCACCGCATGCAGCCAGAGGAAACCGGCGCTGTGGATGTCATTCCATGTCCGCCAGTCCGGATAGCACGCGCTGGGGCGGAAGCGCGCCGGATCCCCGAGCCCGCGCGAGTCGATCACGCGCTTCGACGCGACCTCGACGAAGCAGGCCCGTTCGAGCTCCTCTCGCCACGCGCTCTCGGTCAGGCGAAGCATGGGCACGCCGGTCCGCTCGGGCCACAGGGCCGTGGCGTCGTTCTCCGCGTAGTACTCGAGCACCAAGTCGAGCGTGCCGCCGGGTTTCATCACGCGCCGGATCTCCGCCAGCGCGGCGTGGATGTCGAGGGTGTAGTACAGGGCTTCGAGCGAGACGACATGCTGGAAGCGAGCATCGGGCAGCTCGAGCTTCTCGAACGCACCGACCGCGTAGCGCGCGCGAATCGTGTTGCTGTGCAGGCGCTCGGCCTCGGCAATCATGGCCGGTGAGATGTCGATTCCCAGCGCCTGCGCTCCGGCGGCCGCCTTCGCCAGCAGCCGTGTGGCCCAGCCGTTGCCGCAGCCGAGGTCGAGGATCTGATCCCCGGCGCGAATCTTCATCCCCGCGATCACCTGCCGCGCGACGTCGCCGTGCTCGGTTTCCATTTCCGCACCACGGCCGTTGGCGGCCCAACGGTCGAAGGTCGCGGCGAGGATCGTGTGGGACATGCGAAAGGCGAGCAGGCCCAGAGGCCGCGGGGAGGATACTGTAGAACTGCGCCCCACCGCGATGGATCTTCGTCAGCAACCCCGCCGCGCCGAGCAGGCCGTCGTCACCGAGCGCCCGCATTTCCTCCAGCGCCTGAACGCGCTGCGCAAGCGCTCGCCGCTGAGCCCGTACTGGCTCGAGCGTCGCTGGCTGCGCCGCGCGATGCAGGAGCTCGCCGAGCACGCCAGCGGCCACATGCTCGACCTCGGGTGCGGCGAGCGGCCCTATGCCGAGTTCTTCGTGCCGCGCATCGCGCGCTACTGGGGACTCGAATACCCACCGGTCGCCGACAACCTCAACCCGGACGTGTGGAAGCGGCCCGAGATGCTGCGCACCGTGGTCGATGTGTGGGGCGACGCTCAGCGCCTGCCGTTTGCGGACGCGACGTTCGACACGGTGCTCGCGGCGGAGATGCTCGAACACCTCCCCGACCCCAACGCCGCCGTCGCCGAGGTCCGGCGCGTGATCAAGCCGGGCGGACGCTTGCTGCTGACGGTTCCGCTCGTCGCGCCCCTGCACCAGTGGCCGTTCGACTTCTATCGCTTCACGCCCAAGGGCATCGAGGCGATCGTCGAGCGCAACGGCTTCGAGGTCGAGCGCGTCACGCCGCGCGGCAACTTCGCTTCGGCGACCGGTGCGACGATCTCGCACTGGCTGGTGCGCTCGATGGCGGCTTCCAAGCTGCACCACGACGGCTCGGTCGCGTTCTCGCGCTGGCGCGGCCCGTTCGTGCTGCCGCTCGTCGCGCTCGTGCAGATCTTCTTCTGGATGTGCGAGCAGCTCGCCAGCGACACGGGCGCGAGCCTGGGCTACTCCGTCGTTGCGCGGCGCAAGCTCTAGCGCAAGCGCGCGAGGAGCTCGTCGAGCGGCTTGAGCGCGACGCCCCAGTCGTAACGGCTCTCGACGAACGCGCGGCCTTGCGCGCCGAGCTTGCGCGCGAGCTGCGGATCCTCGATCAGGCGCGCGATGGCGGCCACCTGCTCCTCGACGGAATTGGCGAGCAGGAAGTCGCGACCCGGCTCGCCCTCGACACCCTGCGTGGCCGAAGTCGTGCCGACGACAGGGAGCCCCATGGCGAGCGCCTCGAGCACCTTGTTCTGGATGCCGCGCGCGATGCGCAGCGGAGCAACCGAGACGCTCGCGCGCGCGAGCCACTCGCGCGGATCGTCGACGAAGCCCGTCACGGTGACACCGGGCTCGCAACCGAGAGCGAGCACTTCGGGCGTGGGGCGCGAACCGACGATCGAGAGCCTCGCAGTCGGACAACGCGCGCGCAGGCGCGGCAGGATTTCGCGCACGAACCAAGTGCAGCCGTCGATGTTCGGCAGGTAGTCCATCACGCCGACGAAGACGAGGTGGCCGGGCTCCGCGCGCTCGGGCTGCGGTCGGTAGAAGGCGAGATCGACGCCGTTGCGCATCACGAGCGAGCGCGCGCCGGGGATCTCGCGCTCGAACACGCGCTGCTCGAGCGGCGTGCACAGCACATTCTCGTCGAAGGAATGCGCGATGCGGCGCTCGAAGGCCAGCAGGGTGCGCTGCTCGCGCGCGTAGATCGCGCTCATCGGCCAGCGCGAGCGCTCCCCGTATTGGCGCCACTTGTCCGAGTCGAGCTCGGCGAAGTGCATCACGCGGCGCAGGTGCGCGTGGGGCTCGAGGAATGCGCCCATCGAGGACGAATACGCATAGCCGATGTCGCAAGAGGGCGCGAGCTCATCGACGACGCGTTGCAGCTCCTTCGAGCCATACACCCCCAGCGTCAACGGACGCGAGCCGACGAGCAGCGGCAGCGCGCGCAGCTTCTGGCGTCGCAGGTCGATTGCAATCGCCGTCGTCGGGATGCCCAGCCCGCTCAAGTGTCGCGCCGCCCCCCGATCCTCGTCGTCGTGCGCGAAGGCCACGACCCGGACCTCGTGCGTGCGGCGCATGCGCTCGATCAGCCTCCATGTGGTGATCTTGTCCCCGCGGTTGGGCGGATAGGGGACGCGCTGGGAGAGGAACAGGACGCGCACGGCCCGCAGAAGGTAGCGATCGACCGGCGCCGCCGCGACGGCCGTTCAGAAGGCCACATCGCCGCAGTCGAGCTCGATGTGCGGTTCGGGTTCGCGCACGCGCTTTGGACCAGCGGTGCCGCCCGCGAAGGGCAAGTCGAGCCCACGCCGTCGCACATCCGCGAGCATGTCCATGTGCGCGAGCGCCTCGTGGATGCAGCGATCGGTCGACGCGGGCACGAAGCGCGCTCCGCCGCTCGTCCAGACATCGTCTTGCGCATGCCTCAGGTCGGCCTCGATCGGCAGTTCGCGCAGAAACAAGCGATTGGCGCCATGCAGCACGCGCGAGTCGAGCACGAACACTGCGCCGCGATCGCTCTCGCGGCGCATCAGTCGTCCGAAGCCCTGACGGAACTTGGCGAGCGCGCGCGGTAGATAAATGCGGCGTCTTTGCTCGGAGGCGCCGATCGCCGCGCACTGCGCGTGGTGGTAGCGATCGGGGACGCCGTAGGGGAGCTTGGCGAGGACGAGGTATTCGAGCGTCTCGCCTGGGAAGTCCGCGCCGTGCCAGAAGGTGTCGACGCCGAAGAGGATCGAGTCGACGCGGCTGCGAAACAGCTCGCCGAGCTCTTCCTTGCGCACGCCCGGCATGCCTTGGAACCACAGCGGAATTCCGCGCTGACGAAAGAAGCTCGCCAGCTCCTCGCCCGTGCGGCGCGCTTCGTCGGCGTTGGTGAAGAGCACCAGCATGCGGCCGCGTGTGCGCTCCCCGAGATAGGCGACGAAGCGCCGTACATAGGCCTGGAACTGGTCGCGCGCACGCGAAGGATCCGGCGCATCGTCGGGAACGCATACCACCACGCGCGAATAGTCGAAGGGCGCTTCCGCGCGGAATGTCTCGACGACACTCGGCTCGCGCTCCTCGCCTTCGAGCGGTTGGGCCGCGCGATCGAGCCCCAAGTAGGCACGCGCAACCTCGAAGCCTTCGCGCAGCCAAGTCGTGGCCGAGATCAGCACGCCGCTCTCGAGCGAGGGATAGAAAACCTTGCCGAGGAGCTCCTGCGGCAGCAACACGCGCGCAGCCAGCATGTCCTCGCCGCGCGCATCGGTCTCGATGTCGTAGAAGCGTTCGCGCACGAAGGCAGGCTTGCCATCGGCGAGCGGAATCCAGTTCTGCAGTGCCGAGAGCCACTCGAGCATCTCCGTGCGCGCGAGCTCGAGCTGGCGACGGACGCGAGCCATGCCGCGCGCTCGAATCGTGTCGAGCATCCCGGCCACTTGTGCCAGCGAAGCGCCCAGCTCCGTTGCGGCGTTCGAGATCTCAGCGTGTGCTCGAACCAGCGCGCGCGCGCCCGCGAGGGCGCGCGGATCGAGCTCCGGCGTCGACGCCGTGTCGATGCCCTCGATGTACTCGCGCAGGAGCGAGTGCTCGTCCTTGCTGTCGCGCTTGCGACGCTGTTCCTCGCGCCAGACCTTGAATGTCTCGATCGCCGTCTCGAGAGCGTCGAGCGCGCCGTGCGCGGCGCTCCACTGCGTCCGGCACGACTCGATCGCCGGCCACGCCGGATCGCCCTCGAGCACGAGCTTCTCGAGGCGGTCGAGCGGCGCGCGCGAGTTCGGCCGCGCAGGCTGGCGCAAGAGGCCCAAGAACTCGCGCACCTCGCGCAGCGTCACGCTCCAGCTCCACGCGTTGCCGGCCTGATCGTGCAGGTGCTCACACTCGTCGAAGATCGCGTGCTTGAAGTAAGTGGGCCGGATCAGCGCGAAGGCGTGGTTGGTGATCAGGACATGGCAGCGCTCGGCGCGTGCGCGCGCACACTCGGCTCCGCAGGTCTCGCGATCTTCTTTCGCGCGGCAGCATGCGGGCTGGGCGCGCACCGAGCGCACGAGCGCATCGAGCTCGCGCTGGAACGGAGCTTGCGCGTCGGTGGCGAGCGCCGGCCGCATCGGGAAGCGATCGAGGTCCGCGTCGTCGTCGGTCCAAGCGAAGAGCAGCAGGCTCGTCCATGCCAGCCACGCTTCTCCACCGTCGCCTTCGCTGGGGACATGCAGCTTGTACGCGCGCCAGCACAGATAATTCGCGCGACCCTTGAGCACCGCCACGCGCGGGATTTCGAGCAGACCGGCGCGAGCGAGCGCCGCGCGGGCGCGCGGGACCTCGTTGTCGATCGCCTGCTCCTGCAGCGCGCGCGTGTAGGTCGAGACCGCGACGCGCAGGTTGTTGCGCACCGACCAGAGCATCGCCGGCACCAGATACGCGAGCGTCTTGCCCGTGCCCGTCGGGGCATGCACGAGCAGCAGCTTGCGCTGGCCGAGCGTGCGGGCCACCTGCGCGGCGACATCGTGCTGACCCTTGCGGTATGTCGGCGTCTCGGAGAGACCGTGAAAGGCCTGCGGGAGGTGCACGCAGAAGATGTCGTCGACGAGTCCGAGATCCGACTCGGAGAGCGGCGTGGGTTCGTCGAGCGACACGGGCACGGTGCCCTCGAGCTTCCACTCGGCCGCGACCTGCGCGCAGCGCGGGCGACCCCGATCGATTTCCGCGCGCACGAAATCCTCGGCATCCTGCGGGTCGCGGCGCGCATCTTCGGTGAGCGCTCCATCGCCGAGCGTGGCGAACAGCTCGCCCGAGGCGCCGCTCCAGCGCCGCGGCGCATCGACCAGCCGCAGCGCGCGCTCCAGGCGCGAGGCTGCGGCCACATCGGTGCTGCGCAGCCGCTCGTGCGCGACGCTCCACGCGGCGGCCGCGAGCGCGCGCATGTCGCGCGGCAGCTCGACGAAGCGCGCCACGATCTCGACCAGCGCGCGCGCGACATCGGCGCTCTCGCGCGGCTGCGGAGCGCGTCCCACGCGCGTTCGCGACGGTACGACGAGCCGCGCGACCTCGTCGAGCCCGATCACGGTGAACGCCAGCTCGCCCGCGGAGAGGTGGCTCGCCCACGGGAGGAAACCGTCGGCCGATGCCACCGCGACATCCGCTCCCGCGAGGAAGGTCGCCAGCTCGCGCCACGCGGCCTCGGGACGCGTGGCAGCCTCCAGCTCGGCGCTCGACAGCCCGTGCTCGCGGGCGATGCGCGCGGAAGCAAGCGGGTCCGAACTGTGCGTCGTCGGCTTGCACAGCCGCACGAAGCGTTCCCAGCGGCCTTCCCGCTGGCGCAGCGCTTCCAGGCGCAGCACGGAGTCGAGCGCCGTGTCGGGGCCCGTCGACCAGAGCGCGGCGAAGGCGACATCGGGCGCGCCGTCGACGCTCCACGGCAGGGGCCTCGTCCCGCCCGATTCGAAGCCTGAAAACCCCATCGCGGCCCACATTCGACCCGCACCGCGACGCTGGCGCAATCACCGATCGTGCGCGCGTTCCCCGCGCCCGCCCAGCGCACGGGGCTGCTCATGTCGCGAGCGACGAAAGCGTCGCGCTAGGCTGGAGGACATGCTCCGTACGCTCGTTGCCCTCCTGCTCGCGTCGCCCTTCGCGCTCGCGGTCCAGTCGCCGCCGCGCGTGCTCTCGCTCGAGCCGGCAGACGACAGCGAGATCGATGCACGCACCCAGACGCGGCTGGTCGTCGAATTCGACCGGCCGATGAACACGGCCAGCTACTCGCTGTGCGGCGGGGGACCGAGCTTTCCGAAGCTCGTGGGACAGCCGCGCTGGGAGAACCCGACGCGACTCGTCGCCGATGTACAGCTCGCGCCTGATGCCGAGTACTCGCTCGGGCTGAACTGTGCGAGCGCGCGCAACTTGCGCAGTGTCGAGGGCGTTTCGCTGGCGCCTCTGCAGTGGGGCTTCGCGACCCGGCCCGCGGAGCTGCGGCCCGAGTCCGAGCAGCGCGCGCGCAACGGCGAAGCCCTCGCGAAGCTCGCCGAAGCGCTCGATGGCCACTACTCCTACCGCGACCTGCGCGTGAAGGACTGGAGCGCGCTGCGCCGCGAGAGCGAGCCCGCGATCCTCGCGGCCCGTACCGACCGTGCCTGTGCCTTGGAGCTGGCGCGGTTTCTGGCGCCCGCCGCGGATCCACACCTCTCGCTCGTGCGCAACCAGCGAGTTCTTCTGACCTTTCAGCGCAATGTCGATCCGCTCTTCCGCCGTGGCTTCGTCGACGCGGCGTTTCGCATCGAGCAAGCCGGCCCGCGCGCGATCGCGGGACGCAGCGCGGATGGCATTGGCTACCTGCTCGTCGACACATGGGTGAACGGCCTCGATCTCGCGCCGATCCATGCCGCGCTCGAGCAACTGCGCGATGTGAAGTCGCTGGTGATCGATGCCCGCACGAATTCCGGCGGCAACGAGGAGCTCGCGCGCGAAGTCGCCGCGTGGTTCGTCGAGGGCGAGGTTGCCTACGCGCGCCACCGTGTGCGCGTAGGGCCGGGCGCCGATGGCTTCGCGCCCACGGTCGAGCGGCGCCTGCGGGGAAACGACGCTCCGCGACGCATCGACGTGCCGCTCGCCGTGCTCACCGGTCCGTTCGCGGCGAGCAGCAACGAGTCGTTCGTGTTGATGCTGCGCCGAGCGCGCGACTGCACGCTCGTGGGGCGGCCGACCGCAGGAAGCAGCGGAAATCCCCAGCCTTTCGAGCTCGGGAACGGAGTAGTCGCGCGCATTCCGTCGTGGCAGTTTCTCGATGCGGAGGGACAGCTGCTCGAGGGTCGGGGTGTCGCGCCCGACGTGCTCGTACCGTGTACGCCGGAGGACTTGAAGAGCAGCGATCCGATCCTGTCGAAGGCGCTCGAGGTGCTGCGCACGAAGCTCGGCGTCCGCTGATGCAGCGCGGCGACCGCGCTGCTGCGCCGTCGCCGCGTGCTCGAAACCAGCGCTTCGTTCCGCGCTACTTGCGGCGACCGCGCTTCTTCTTCGTCGGGTCTGCGGCGCGACGCTGGGCGAGCAGGATCGCCGCGCGCTCGAGCGTCAGGGCCTTGGGGTCCTCGCCCTTGGGGATTGTCGCGTTGGTCTCGCCGTCGGTTACATAGGGCCCGTACTTGCCCGGCTTCACGATCACGGGGCGCTGCGTCGTCGGATCGGGCCCGAGCGTCGCGATGGGCTCGACGGCCGCGGCGCTGCGGCGACCGAAGGTGCGCGCGGGGCGCTCAGCGGCGAACAGCTCGCTCGCCTGCTGCAGCGTGACCGTTAGCAGCTCGCCCTCCGTCGAGAGACGGCGGTACTCGGGCTTCTCGGCCTCGGGCGCTCTTTCCTTCTCGAGGTACGGACCGAAGCGGCCGTTGCGCGCGGTGATCTTGCGACCGTCGCGCGGGTCGGCACCGAGCTCGCGCGGCAGCGAGAGCAGAGCGAGCGCCTCGTCGAGCGAGAGCGTCTCCGGCTTCATGCCCTTGAAGAGCGAGGCGCGCTTGGGCTTTTCGGCCTTCGGTTCCTCCGGTGCCGCCGCGGCTTCGGCGCCCTGCTTCTTCGAGACGCGCTTCTTCGGCTTGGGCTTCTCCTCGTCGGCCGGCGGATCGTCGCCGAGCTGCACGAAGAAGCCGAAGCGTCCGTTGCGCACGTACACGGGCTTGCCGTCGGCGGAGAAGCCGAGCGGCGCCGCGGCTTTCTGCGAGGTTTCGACCAGCTCGATCGCGCGCGCGAGCGTCAACTCGTCGGGCGCGAGGCCCGTCGGCACCGTGGCGCGACGATCCTTGTGCTGCACATAGGGGCCGTAGCGGCCGACGCGCAGCACGAGCGGCTCGCCCTCGAGCTCGCCGAGCACCAGGGCACCGACTTCGCGCGGGTTGATGTCCGTAGCGCGGTCGCGGAGCGCGCGGCCGAGGCCGGGCTTCGTGCCGGTCCAGAAGTCCCTGAGGAACGCTACATAGTCGAGCTCGCCCTCCGCGATGCGGTCGAGTTCCTCCTCCATGCCGGCGGTGAAGGCGTAGTCGACGATCACCGGCTCGAGCAGCTCGAGGAAGTGCACCATCGCGAAGCCGCGCCAGGTGGGAACCAGCGTCTTGTCGCGCACCACCACGTATTCGCGATCCGTGATCGTGTCGATGATGCTCGTGTAGGTCGACGGACGACCGATGCCGAGCTCCTCGAGCCGCTTGACGAGCGATGCTTCCGTGAAGCGCGCGGGCGCGGTCGTGCGGTGTCCCGAGGGCTTGGCCTCGTGCACCGACGCGCGCTCGCCGCGATCGAGCGGCGGCAGCACGCTCTCGCGCTCATCGAGGGCCTTCTCCACATCATCGGAGCCCTCGACATAGGCGCGGCGATAGCCGGCGAACTCCGTCGTGCGACCCTTCGCCTGCGCGAGCACCTTGCCGTGTCCGGCGACATCGCTCGCGAGGGTCGCGGTGACGACCGTGAAGCGCTCGTCGACCATCTGGCAGGCGACCGTGCGCTTCCAGATCAGGTCGTACACGCGCGCCTCGATGTCCGACACTTCGCGCGCCACTTCCTCGGGCAGCCGGAAACGCGAACCCGCCGGGCGGATCGCCTCGTGGGCCTCCTGCGCGCCCTTCGACTTCTGGTTGCCGTAAAAGCGCGGCTTCGGCGGCAGGTTGTCCTCGCCATAGCGCTCGGCGACGAGCGTGCGGGCAGCGTGGATCGCCTCGCCCGAGAGCGCCGTCGAATCCGTACGCATGTAGGTGATGTAGCCGCCTTCGTACAGCCGCTGCGCAACGCGCATGGCTTCCTGCGCGCGCAGGCCGAGCTTGCGGCCCGCATCCTGCTGGAATGTGGAGGTCGTGAACGGCCCGCGCGGCGAACTCGTCTTGGCCTCGCGCCGCACATCCTCGACCGTGAAGTTGGCCGGAGCGAGCGCGCTCGAGAGCTTCGTCGCCGCCGCCTCGTCGAGCACCAGCGCATCCTTCGCCCTGAGCTCGCCCTTCTCCGTGAACTCGCCGCCGCGCGCGAGCTTGCGCCCGCCGATCGAGACGAGCGTCGCGTCGAACGCCTCGCCTTGCTTGGCGAGCTTGAGGTCGACGTCCCACCACGTCGCGGAGACGAACGCCATGCGGTCCTTTTCGCGCTCGACGAGCAGCTTGACCGAGACCGACTGCACGCGGCCGGTCGTCATGCCCTGCGCGATCTTGCGCCACAAGAGCGGCGTGACTTCGAAGCCGTAGAGCCGGTCGAGAATGCGCCGCGCTTCCTGCGCTCGCACGAGCTTCAGGTCGACCTCGCGCGCGTTGCTGACCGCCTTCAGGATCGCGTCCTTGGTGATCTCGTTGAACACCATGCGCGACACGGGCACCTTCGGCTTCAGCACCTCGAGCAGGTGCCACGCGATGGCCTCGCCCTCGCGGTCTTCGTCGGTCGCCAGATAGACGTGGTCGACGTCCTCGCACAGCTTGCGCAGCTTGGCGACGTGGGCCTTCTTTTCGAGCGGCACCACGTAGTAGGCGGCGAAGTCGTTCTCGATGTCGATCGCCAGCCGCGCCCAAGGCTGCTTGCGGACCTTCTCGGGCATTTCGCTGGCGCGGTTGGGCAGGTCGCGGATGTGACCGATGCTCGCCTCGACGATGTAGTCGCGGCCGAGGTAGTCCTTGAGCTTCTTCGCCTTGGTCGGCGACTCGACGATGACGAGATGCTTCATGCGTGGGCAGGGGAGTACCAGCCCATGCGGTCGCGCCGCAAGGGTGGTCCGAGGGAAAGCCTCTTCGGACCGATCGCGGGGGAGCTTGTGTCGCTGCAGGCCGCGCTCGCCCCGCGGTGCTCCAAAACCGCTCGCAGGGGGCCGTCCGTGGGGGGTGGGTGGTCTGCCGCGAGCGTGCGCCGTATCCTCTTCGCCCCCGCAGGGACTTCCTGAGTCGCCTCGCCCCAAAGCAGAGCCCGCTACGCCTCCCGCCCACCCATGCAGATCTCCGAGATCCGTGTCGATGGCTACGAAAGGGTCGTCCGCTGCACGGACCCGACCTCCCGCCTCCACGCCCTCATTTCGGTTCACGACACCACCCTCGGCCCCTCCCTCGGCGGCATGCGCATGCTGTCCTACAGGAACGAGGAGGAGGCCCTGTTCGATGTGCTGCGCCTGTCCAAGGGCATGACCTACAAGTCGGCGGTGGCGGACACCGGCCTCGGTGGCGGCAAGTCGGTCGTGATCGGCGACCCCAAGCTCAAGAGCCCGGCCCTGTTCGAGGCCATGGGGCGTTTTGTCGAGTCCCTTGGCGGCAAGTACATCACCGCCGAGGACATGAACATCGGCGTGGGGGATCTGGTCACCGTGCGCCGCACCACCAAGTGGGTCACGGGCCTCGCGCGCGACATGGGCGGCTCGGGCAACCCTAGCCCCTACACCGCCCGCGGCGCCTTCCACGGCGTGCGCGCCGTGCTCGAAGAGGCCTTCGGCAGCCCGAGCTTCAAGGGCCGCCGCATGCTGATCCAAGGCGTCGGCGCCGTCGGTGGCCGCCTCGCCGAGCTGCTCACCGAGGCCGGCGCACATGTGATCATCTGCGACATCAACGAGGCGCGCGTGCAGGAGCTGTGCGAGCGCTTCGGCTTCGAAGGCGTGTCCGACGCCAAGCACCTCGAGGTTCCCTGCGATGTCTACTCGCCCTGCGCGCGCGGCGCGACGATCAACGACGCGACGATCCCGCAGCTCAAGTGCAAGGCGATCGCGGGCGTGGCCAACAATCAGCTGCTCGAGCCGCGCCACGGCGACGCGCTGCGCCAGAAGGGCATCCTGTACGCGCCCGACTATGTGATCAACGCCGGCGGCATCATCAATGTGTCGTTCGAGCTGCTCCCCGGCGGCTACGACGAGGACAAGGCCGTGGCGAAGATCGATCGCATCTACGACAACCTGCGTCGGGTGTTCGCGATCGCGCGCGAGCAGAGGCTCTCGACCCATGTGGCCGCCGACCGTCTCGCCGAGCAGTGCATTGCCGCTGGCCGCAAGGCGCCGATCAAGGCCTGAAGACGAACTCTCCAGAAAGCGTCGGAGCGCGCCGGGCCCAGGGGGCTCGACGCGCTCTTTGGCTTGGTGGGGCCGGGGTTCGCCGCGCCGCGGATCAGTCGCGCCGCAAGAAGTCGACCAAATCCGCCTCGAGCTCGGCCAGGCCGTAGTCCATCACCGTCAGGGAGCGGTAGATGATCTTGGCCAGCGGCTCGGGCGTATTGGGGTTCAGGTCGCGCGGCGGGGGATAGGAGAGGAAGTAGGAGAGCGACAGGCGCTCGATCTCGCCGCCCTGCTCGCGCCCGGCGTACTGCCACGGGACCTCGTCGAAGGGCAGCACGCCCGTGAGGATTTCGTAGAGCATCACGCCGATGCCCATCACATCCGCCTTCTGGTCGCGCAGGAGCAGCGGGTTGTAGTGGGGCGTGGTGGTGATCACATTGCGCTCGTCGCCGCGCATGGCCGGGTCGATCATCACGACCGCGCCGGAGGGCTTGACGAGGATGTTCTCGGGCTTGAGGTCGCCGTGGTACGCGAGCTCGCCGGCCTTGGCCGTCTTCTGGAGCGCGCGCACGATCGTCAGGAACCAGTTGAGGCGGATGCCCTCGAGTGCGCGGATCTTCTCGCGCAGCGTCTTGCCGCGCACATAGTCGAGCGCGAGCACATTGCGGCCCTCGTGCTGGAACACTTCGCGTACGCCGATCAGGTTCTGGTGGCGCGAGCGGCGCAGCAAGTCGCCCTCTGTCTTCACCATGGCGTCGATTTCCTGCGCGTCGAGGAAGTCGATGCGCGCTCCGTCCTTGCGGAAGAAGATCGCCTCGGCCGGAGTCTCGTCGGGCGAGATGCCATCGGGACGACGCTCGCTCGTCACATCCATGAAGCGCGTCACATAGCGGCCACCGCCAGCGATGTCGCCGAGCTTGAGCGCCACGAGCTCGCCCTTGGGGTCGGTCGCGAGGTACACGAGCCCGAAACCTCCGCGCGCGAGGAACTCGCGCACCTGATAGTTGCCAATCTGTTCACCAGCAGCCAGCTTGATCATGGTTGGAAGAGCACAGCGGAGGATGTGAGGTGTATGGGACAGTTTTCCTGACGCCTTGTTTTCGCCGCTGACCCCAGACTTCCCTTAGCGCCCTGTGCTGGCCTTTGGAGCGAGCGCCGGATGCGGGAAAGACGCGCGGCCCGCAGGGCCGCCGGAAAGTCTCGCGCGCGCGCTCAGCGCGCGGCCCCGAGCTCGACCAGCTCGATCGGCACATCGCTCGCGAGGATCGCGGCCGCGCCTTCGGCGAGGGTGCCGCTGCCGACCCACGCGGGCTCGCTCGTGAACGGCTCGTGGCGCCACGCACGGCCGAGGCCGTCGATGCGGCCGAGCTCCTGACCGAGCGTGTTGCGCACGGAAAAACAGCGTGCAGCAGGCTGGCCATCGCGCGCGTCGGCCGCGAGCTCGACCACCTGACCGAGGGGCTCGCCCGCGCGCACGATCTCCCATGTGCGACGCACATCGAGCTTCACGGGCCGCGCCGCGAGCAGGCCCGCGGGCGCCTCTTCGCTCACCACGCGACAGCCGCCTGCGATTGTGCCGAGCAGCACCAGCGCGACGGACGAGACGATTCCGATGTAACGCACATCCGCTACCATCGGCCGTTGCCCGCGCGCACCTGAGCGCCGGATGGAAAGTCCTTCCCACCCGCGCGCCCGCCCGCATTGCCGCCTTCTCGGGGCTCCCGTATCCTCGCTTCCCGCATGATCGACCCGAAGGACAAGGTGGCGCTCGACAGCTTCCGCAAGGCCGGCCGCATCGCCGCCGAGTGCCGTCAGTGGGCCTCCCGGAACATCAAGCCCGGGGTCGAGATCCGCCACATCCTCGAGTCGGTCGAGGACATCATCCGCCAGCGCGGCGCGCAGCCGGGCTTCCCGGCGCAGTCCTCGCGCAATTCGATCGCGGCGCACTACTGCACCGGCTGGGACGACCCGACGCGCTACGAGAACGGCGACTGCGTCAAGGTCGACATCGGCGTGCACATCGACGGCTATGTCGCGGACACCGCGATCAGCGTCGACCTGAGCGATGACGGTCGGTGGCAGAAGCTGATCAAGGCGAGCTCGGACGCGCTCGCTGCTGCGATCTCCACGGTCGCGGAGGGCGTGTCCGTGGGCGAGATCGGTGCCGCCATCGAGCGCACGATCCTCGCAGCCGGCTACCAGCCCGTGCGCAACCTCACCGGACACGGGCTCGGCCGCTGGAAGGTCCACACTCCGCCGCAGATTCCCAACCAAGGCGAGGCCGGCGGCGGGCGCCTGAAGCAGGGCATGGTGTTTGCGATCGAGCCCTTTGCCTGCACGGGCAAGGGCTACATCGTCGAGCGCGGCAAGGCCGAAGTGTTCATGATGGTCCGACCGCCGATGAAGGCGAAGGGCCTCGACAAGGATGTCTTGCGCGACATCGAGGCGTGGCGCGGGCTGCCGATCGCGCGGCGCTACTTCCGCCATCGCGATCCCGAGGTCGTCGAGGACACGCTCTCCAAGCTCGCCCGGCAGGGCTCGCTCATGCGCTACCCGCCGCTGGTCGAGGCCGACGGCGTGATGGTCGCGCAGACCGAGCACTCGCTCTACCTCGGGCCGGATGGCGTCGAGATCCTGACCGCGGGCGCGTGAAGCTCGCGCTGGTCACGGTGCCCTGGGACGCGCCGGGTGAGCACGCGCAGGCTGTGCGCGCGCTCGGCCGCGAGCTGTGGGACCACGCGGAAGTCTCGGTGTTCGTCGAAGGCTCTCGCGCCGGCGGCGACTGGTTCGGAGTGCCGACGCGGCCGGCGAGCGCGCTGGTGCCGAAGCAGTTCGACACCGTGCTCTACTGCGTCGACGACGCGCCCGAGCACGCTTTCATGGCGCCGCTCGTGCGCAGCCTCGGCGGCTGCGTCGCCCTGCACGACTGGAGCCTGCGCAAGTTCGCGCACGCGGTCGCGCCCGCGATCGCGCACGGTGGCTGGCGCGGCCTGCGCGCGGGCTTCGAGGAAGGCGGGTTCGCGGGCGCGCGCGAGGGCTGGGCCGGTGCGCGGGACGGCAGCTCGCCCCTCAACCGCTCGATCGTGCGCTTCGGCGACGCTTTCCTCGTGCGCGACGAGGCGCTGCGCGACGCGATCCTCACCGACCGCAACGCCCCGACTCCGATCGCCGTGATCCCGTGGCCCACGCACGCGGACGGTGACTGGTCCGCCGTCGCCCAAGCCCTGTTCCGCGCCTTCGAGCGCTTCCCCGCTCCCCGCGCCGCCCGCAAGGGCCTCGTCAGCTTCCAAATCCGCGAACGCCTGCGCGAGCGCACCGAGCGCCCGCCGCGCTGAACGCCCGCCGCGCTGGTCTTCTCTGACCGCTGGCGCGTTTTTTCCGCGACCAGCCCGCCGCCCGAGCGACGAAGGGCCGAGCGAGCGGGCGCGGCGGGCCACGGAGGCGCGCGGCGGCTCCGCTTCGCCGGAGAAGAAGCGAGGAGATCCATGCAGGCAGTCTGGTTGGCCGCGTTGGCGGCTGTCGGTGTTTCGTTCGGTGCGGGCGAGGTCCGTGGACCGCAGCTCGCCGAGCTCGAGGATGCGGCCTTCGAGGACCGGCTCGAGCCGCTGGCGCACGAGCTTGCGCTCACGCGCGAACCGCAGTTCGAGCTGACCTTCGGCGCCAGCCCCGTGCAATGTGGCTTCGCGCTCGAAGTGCGCGGCGGCGAGGCTTTCGGTTGGGCGCTCCTGTCGTTCGCGAGCGAGCACGCGCCGCCGACGCGAGCGCTCGTGCGCCTCGATGGTCGCGGCAACGCGCGCGTCATCGAGCGCAATTGGCGCGCTCCGTCGCCCGTGCGCGCCACATGCCGCGTGCGGCGCTCGTCGGGTGCTCGCGCGCTCCTCTCGCTCACGATTCCGTCCGTCGGCTCGTTCCCGCAGGCACCCGGGTTCGTGCTCACGCCGGGAGCGCTCGTGATCACCGAGATCATGAAGGACCCGACGACGGTCTCGGATGCCATGGGCGAGTGGTTCGAGGTGCGCAATGTCTCGTCGCAAGCCATCGATCTCACGGGCTGGCTGCTGACGGACGGCACGGGCAACAACCATCTGATCCAGTCGGCGAGCGGGCCGGTGATCGTGCCTTCCCGCTCGTACTTCGTGCTCGGGAACAACGCCAACATCGCCACCAACGGCGGAGTGACCGTCGACTACAAGTACTCGTCGTTCCAGCTCGCCAACGGTGCCGACTCGATTCAGATCCTCGATTCGCAGGGACTGTTCGTCGACGCGGTGCTGTACGACGACGGCATCTTCTGGCCCGACACGCCGGGTAAGTCGCTGTCCCTCGACCGCGCGCTCGTCGATGTGGTGTCCAACGACGACGGGGACAACTGGTGTGTCGGCATCATCAGCATCAGCGCGTCGAACGCGGACTGCGCGACGCCGCGACGCGCCAACACGGTTTGTCCGTAGCCCGAGTGCGAACGAGATGGCGTCCCGCACCTCGATGCTCTCGGGGGTGCGGGGCGCGGCTCAGGGCCGTAATGTCACGCGCGACCCCGGGTGCGCGCGCCGGCTGCGGCGCTCCGCGAGCTCGCGGGCGATCGTCTCCTGCCGACGCCATTGGCCAAACAGGGCTCCGGAGCCTTCGAAGGACTCGATGCGCTTGCGCGTCGGTTCCGCGACCGAGCCAGCGGCCTCGCGCCGGAACGGCGTGCCCGGCAGCGGCATGAATGTGTGCGCGTGGGCCTTGGCGCCGAGCGCCACGAGGCGCTCGACGAGCGCGAGCGTGGCGGCGACATCGTCGGGCTCCTCGCCCGGCAAGCCGAGCAGGAAGTCGACATTCGCCTTCCAGCCGTGCTCCGCGCAGGTGCGCACCGCGCGCACGATGGCCTCGACATCGTGGCCGCGATGGCTCGTGCGCAGCACGCGCTCGCTGCCCGATTGTCCGCCGATCACGAGGTTGTCGTTGTCGACGAAGCGCCGCAGCAGGGCGAGCGCCTCGCTCGTCACATGCTCCGGCCGCACTTCGCTCGGGAAGGTGCCGAAGTACATGCGTCCGTCGCCGCCGATGGCCTCGCGCACGCGCGCGAGCAGCTCTTCGATCGCCGCGAGGTTCACGCTCTCGTCCGGCGAGCCGTAGGAGAGCGAAGTGGGGGAGACGAAGCGCACATCCCGTAGCCCGGCGCGTGCGATCTCGCCCGCCCAGTGCGCGATGTTCGCGGGCGAGCGATGGCGGAAGCGCGCCTTGGCGAGAAACGGCGTCTGGCAGAACTTGCAGGCGTAGATGCAGCCGCGCGTGATTTCGATCGGACCGAACAGGCGGCGTGCGGGGACGAAGGGCGCGAAGGTGTCGAGCTCGGCGACGCTCTCGGCGCGTCCGGCGCTCGCGATGCCGCCGTGGGCCGCGTGCGACAGGCCGCGCAGGGTGCGCAGCGACTCCGCCAGAGCGTCGAGATCGCTGGCAGCTCGCAGCGCGCGCGCGAGGGCCACGATCGCGTGCTCGCCCTCGCCGACGGCCACGAACTCGAAGCCGGCGGCGAGGGTCTCCGCGGGCTCGGCCGTGGCGTGCACGCCGCCCGCGAGCGAGAGCCAGCCGTGGGGCACTCGCGAGCGCAGCCATGCGAGCTCCGCGGCGCACTCAGGCAAGCTCGGCGAATAGAAGCTCCACGCGACGAGCGTCGGCTCGCCGCTCGCGACCGGAGCGCTGACGGCGCGCTCGAGCTCGGCGGGAGTGCGCGCGAGGACGAGCTCGAAGTCGCCGTGCGCGAGCTCGGCCGCGAGCGCGCCCGCGAGCACATTGAACGCGTAGCGACCCGGGTTGCGGTAGCTGAAGACGAGCCGCGCCATGCGCGTCACTCGTCGCCGAGCATGGCGCGCAGCCGCTGCAGCTCGTTGAGCGCCTGCAGCGGCGTCAGCTGCTCGGGATCGAGACGCGCGAGCGCGGCCTCGACCTTCGAGGGCGGTGTGCCGAAGAGCGACAGCTGCCCCGAGGGCGCCCTGGCGCCGCTCGCGTGCGACGAGATGCGCGGCACGAGGTCCTCGTTGTCGGCCTCGAGGTCGCGCAGGATCGAGCGCGCGCGCTCGAGCAGGTCCGCGGGCACGCCGGCGAGGCGCGCGACATGGATGCCGTAGGAGCGATCGGTGCCGCCGTCGACGATCTTGTGCAGGAACACGATCTCGTCTTGGTACTCGCGCACGGCGACCGACTTGTTGCACACGCCCGGGAGGCGCGTCGCGAGCTCGACCAGCTGGTGGTAGTGCGTCGCGAACAGCGTGCGGCAGCCGATGCGGTCGTGGATGTGCTCGACGATCGACCACGCCAGCGCGAGCCCGTCGAAGGTGCTCGTGCCGCGCCCGACCTCGTCGAGCACGACCAGCGAGCGCGCGCTCGAGTTGTTCAGGATGTTCGCGACCTCGACCATCTCGACCATGAAGGTCGAGGCGTTGCGGCTGATGTCGTCGGCCGCGCCCACGCGCGTGAAGATGCGGTCGACCACGCCGATCTTGGCCTTGCGCGAGGGGACGAACGAGCCGACCTGCGCGAGGAGCACGATCAGCGCCGTCTGGCGGATGTAGGTCGACTTGCCGGCCATGTTGGGGCCGGTGAGGATCGTCACGCGCCGCGCGTCGCGGTCGAGCACGCTGTCGTTGGGCACGAAGCTCGAGCCGCCGCTCATGCGCTCGATCACGGGGTGGCGCCCGTCTTCGATCGAGAGCAGGTCGCCGTTGTCGAGCTGCGGCGCAACATAGCGGTTCTCGACCGCACGCTGGGCGAGGCCGGCGAGCACATCGATGCTCGCGAGCGCGTCGGCGGTATCGAGGATGCGACCGACATGGCGCGCGAGCTCGTCGCGCAGCTCGCTGAAGATCTGGTACTCGAGGTCGCGCGAGCGCTCCTCGGCCTTCAGCACCTTGTCCTCGAACTGCTTGAGCTCGGCCGTGATGTAGCGCTCGGCGTTCTTGACGGTCTGCTTGCGGATGTAGCTCTCGGGCACGCGCTCGACCTGCCCGCGCGGCACCTCGAGGTAGTAGCCGAAGACCGAGTTGAAGCCGACCTTGAGGCCCACCATCCCCGTGCGCGCGATCTCGTCGGCTTGGAAGCGCGCCATCCAGGTCTTGCCGTCGCCGGCGATCTGCACGAGCTCGTCGAGCTCCGCCGAGAATCCCTGCCGCACCATGCCGCCGTCTTTGAGCGAGAGCGGCGGCGCGTCGACCAGCGTGCGCTGGACGCGCGCGGTGACGTCCTCGAGCGGATCGAGCCGCGCGAGCAACTGTCCGAGCACTTTCGAGTAGACGCTCTCGAGCTTCGCGCGCAGCTGCGGCACGAGCGCGAGCGAGTTGGCGAGCCCGACCAAGTCGCGCGCGTTGGCGCGACCGGTCGAGACCTTGGCGACGAGGCGCTCGATGTCGAGCACGCCGCGCAGGAGCTCGCGCACATCTTCGCGCAGGAACGGTCCCTCGACGAACTCCGCGACGCCGCGCTGGCGGTGCAGGATCGCCTCGGGCTGGCGCAGCGGCGCGAGCAGCCACGCGCGCAGGAGCCGTCCGCCCATCGGCGTGAGCGTCGCGTCGAGCGCCTCGAGCAGCGTGCCCTCCGTGCGGCCTTCGCGCTGGGTGACGACGAGCTCGAGGCACGAGCGCGTCGCGCGATCGAGCACGAGAAACTCCGCTGTCTCGACCTTCTCGATGCGCCGCACATGCTCGCAGGCCGAGCGCTGCGTCTCTTCGAGGTACTCGATCAGCGCGCCCGCCGCCGGCACGGCGTGCGAGTCCTCCTCGAGGCCGAAGCCCTCGACGGTCTGCACCTTGAAGTGCCGCGAGAGCGCGCGCAGCGCCGTCGCGCGCTCGAAGCGCCACTCCTCGCGCTCGCTGCGGCACAGGCCCTGCATGCGCGCGAGCGCCTCGGCGATCTCCGGCGCGCGCTCGCCGAGCGTCGTCGCGCACAGCACCTCCGCCGGCCCGATGCGCGCGAGCTCGCCTTCGACCTCGCGCGCGGGCACCTCGCTCACGAGGAAGCGCCCCGTCGAGACATCGACCCACGCGAGCCCGGCCTTGGCTCCCTGCACATGCAGGGCAGCGAGGAAGTTGTTGGCGCGTGCGTCGAGCGCTTCTTCCTCGGTGATCGTCCCGGCCGTGACCACGCGCACGATGGCGCGGTCGACGAGGCCCTTGGCCGTGCGCGGGTCCTCCATCTGCTCGCAGATCGCGACCTTGAAGCCCTTGCGGACGAGCCGCATCAGGTAGGCCTCGTGGGCCTTGACCGGCACCCCGGCCATGGGGAGCGCCTGGGTGGCCTTGTCGCGCGAGGTGAGCGTGATGCCGAGCTCGCGGCTGGCGGTGACCGCGTCCTCGCCGAAGAGCTCGTAGAAGTCGCCCATGCGGAAGAACAGCAGCGCGTGGGGCTGCTCCTTCTTGGCCCGCAGGTACTGCGCCATCATCGGCGTGGTCGCAGCGCTCTTGGGGCCCTCGTCGATCAGGCTCGGCTGGTGCATGGCGGGGCGGGGCGGGCGGGCCGCACGCGGTGCGCTCGGCCTGCGTCCAGCGGACCGTGGAGAACGGCGCGCGGACTGTGCAGTCTATAGAGGACATGCGTCCCCGCCGAGGGGCGCGCGGGGCCTCCGGCGCGCGTCCGGAGGCCGCTTCGGGGGCTGGCACTCAAGTTGCGCCACCCGAGGTCCGCTCGCCCCAGCCCCCACGAGCGGCGATGCGTCTCCCGCGCTCCCGCTCCACGCCCCATGACCCGTCCGATCCCCGCCCCGCGGCTCCGCCGCCTATCGGCCCTCGCGCTCGGCCTCGCCGCTTTGGCCGCGAGCTGCATCTCGACCACCGCGCGCCACTTGGCCGCCGTGGGGCAGTTCGAGTCCGGGTGCTTCGACGACGCGCGCGCGGGGTTTGAGGACGAGCGCGCGATCGGCTCGCCGTTCCTGCGCGGGGCCGAGGTCGGCATGGTCGAGCTCGCGCGCGGCAACTGGGACGAGGCCCAGCGCGCGCTCGACGGCGCCGTGGACGCCGTGCGCGAGCTGGAGGAACGCGCGTTGATCGGACCTGCGAACCTCGGCGAGGCCGTCGGGTCGCTCGTGATCAACGAGGGCGTCAAGGACTACCAAGGCGAGGGCTACGAGCGCGTGCAGGTGCACAATGCGCTCGCGCTCACCTACCTTGCGCGCGGCAGCCTCGACGGCGTGTATGTCGAGACGCGGCGCGCCAACAAGCTGCTCGAGACCGAAGAAGGGCTCTACCAGAAGAAGTACGCCGCCGGCGGCTTCGGGCACTTGCTCTCCGCGGTCAGCTACGAGCTGCAGGGCCGCTACGACGAGGCCTACATCGACTACCGGCGCATGGCGGAAAAGGAGCTCGGCCTCGAGCTCGCCGGCCGCGCGCTGGTGCGCATCGCGACGCGCCTGCGCTACGACGACGAGCTGCCGCGGCTCGTCGAGCGCTTCGGCGAGCCTTCGAAGCTCCCGCAGGATGCCGCGTCGATCGTGGTACTCGGCGGCCTCGGCCTCGGGCCCTACAAGGTCGAGAACACGCTCGCGCTGATGACGCCGTCGGGGCTCGCGCAATTCAGTGTCCCGCGCTTCGTGCCCCGCCCGCAACTCGTCAGCACGCTCGAGCTCGTGGTCGACGACGGCGCTCCGCTGCGTACCTCGCAGGTCGAGAGCGTCAACGATGTCGCCGCGCGCAACCTCGAGGACCGCATGGGCTGGCTCGCAGCGCGCTCGGCGCTGCGCGGCGCGATGAAGCTGATCGCCACCAACGCTGTCGCCGAGAGCGTGCGGCGCAAGCACGGCGACGCGGCCGGCGTCGCCGCGTGGCTCGTCGGTTCGCTGCTCACCGCCGCCACCGAGCGCGCCGACACGCGCTGCTGGTTTACGCTGCCCGCCGAGTGGCACGCCGCGCGCATGTGGGTCGCGCCCGGCGAGCACTCGCTCCGCCTGCGCGCCGTCGGCGGCGACAGCGTCTCGCTCGGCACCCTTCGCCTCGCTCCCGGCGAGACACTCGTGATCCTCGCGCGCAGCCTCGGCCCGCGCCTCCATGTCCACTCCGTCGGCGGCGAGACCGTCGCCGCCGCCCCGGCTCCACTTCAACCCTGAGTCACGCCATGAAGAACCATCTCCTTCCGCTCTCGCTCGCGCTCCTGCCGCTCGTCGCCTGCACCGCCGCGCCCTCCGGCTCGGTCAACCGCTACGACGGCAAGGGCACCGAAGTCGGCAATGCGCTTCTGAACGCCGCACTCGAAATGCGCAACATCGTGCGCGCCGAGAAAAACGGCCTGATGGTCGTGCAGGTCGACCTCAAGAACCGCCGCACGACCCCGCTCGCGTTCCAGTGGAGCGTCGAGTGGTACGATCGCGCCGGCCTCAAGATCAACTACATCCCGCAGCACTGGGAGCCCGAGCGTCTCGCCGGCTCCGCCTCCAAGACCATTCAAATGGTCGCGCCGAGCCCCGAAGCCGTCAGCTGGCAATTGCAGGTCGGCTCGCGCGACGAAGTCCAGTGAATCCAGACGAACACGCCTCCCTCCAAGCTCCCAACCAACCCATGAACAAGCTCCTCGCTCCCTTCGCGCTCCTCGCTCTCGCCCTCGCGTCTTGCTCGTCGATCCAATACGACGATCCGAACAAGGTCGAGACCGTCAACATGAAGTTCGGCTCGACCGACCTGCAGTCGATGGCCGACGGCATGGTGCAGTCGCTGCTCACCAGCCCGAACCTGGCGTACATCGATCACTCCGGCAAGGGCGACGACAAGCGCGTCGTGCTGCTCACGGGCAGCGTGCAGAACCGCACCAGCGAGCACATCGACACCTCGAGCATCACCGACTCGATCCGCACCGCGCTGCAGAAGTCGGGCCGCTTCCGCCTCGCCGCGTCGAACCAAGGGCAAGACGAGCTCGGCTCGCAGGTCCGCTTCCAGATGGAGTCGGGCCGCGTCGACCCGAACTTGATCCGCCAGTTCGGCAAGCAAATCGGCGCCGACGCGGTGATGTACGGCAACCTGCGCTCGATCGAAAAGTCGAAGGATCGCAACATCGAGGACGCCGGCCGCAAGACGGACGACATCTACTACAAGCTCACGCTCGAAGTCGTGAACATCGAGTCGGGCGAGGTCATCTGGATCGACGAGAAGGAGATCCGCAAGTCGAAGAAGACCGGCCTCTTCGGCGGCTGATTTTTCCGCTGCTGCCTGCGAACACGGGCCCCGCGACGCACGCGCGCCGCGGGGCCCGTCGCGCTCGCGGTTGCCGCGCGCGCCGCCGGACGCGAAGCTCTCGTCCCGATGCCGACGCCCAGCTCCCTGCGCGAGGCCGAGGTGCTCGTCGCCAACCTGAGCCGCGGCTACGCGGGCGTGGCGGCGACGATGCGCGCGCTCGTGCCGCTGCAGCAGCGCGAGCGCGCCGTGGCGTTCCTCGATCGCGCGCGCATGGGCCTCGCGGGCACGCTCTCCTTCGCACAGGCGCTGCGCCAGCGCTGGAAGCTCGTGTCTACACCCGTCCGACTGTGCGTCGTCATGGCGCGTTCTGGCGCTTTTTCGTCAACCGCTCCTACGCCGGGATCGCCGTGACTCCGCGCGGCGCGACTTTCCGCGCCCGAGTAGCGGAACTCGCGCGCGCAGGCTGAGTTCCCTAAACCACTCCCATGCTCGCCCTCGTCGCCGTCCTCGGCATCCTCGCGCAGGAGCCCGCGCCTGTTCCGTCCTCCGTTCCGCCGCAAGCTGCGCCGCAGCGCTTTCTCGAGCTGCGGCCGCCGGAGACCAGTGCGCCTTCGAAGGAGGCCATGGAAGCGGCGGCGAGCTACAGCGAGCGCTTCTCGGGGCGCGCGGTGCTCGTGCTGCATGCGGGGCAGGTCGTGTTCGAGCGCTATGCCAATGGCTGGAGCGCCGAGCGGCCGCACGCGCTCGCGAGCGGCACGAAGAGCTTCTGCGGGATCGTCGCTGCCGCGGCGCTGACAGATGGGCTCGTGAAGCTCGACGAGCCGGTCGTCGACACGCTCGTCGAATGGAAAGACGAGCCGCGCGCCGCGCGCATGACCGTGCGCTCGCTGCTCGACCTCTCCTCGGGCCTCGAGCCGGAGAGCGAGCTTCTCGGCCGCGCGGGCTACGGCATCCGCGACCTCGGCCCCTTGAACGATCTCGCCGGGCGCCTGCGCGGCGGTTCGCGCGAGCGCGCACCCGAGGACTGGTATGGCGCGGTGCTCGGCGTGCCGATCACGCGCGATCCCGGCCGCTTGTTCCGCTACGGTCCGTCGCACTTCTACGCATGGGGCGCGCTGCTCACGCGCAAGCTCGCGGCGTCCGAGCGCGCGGAGAAGAGCTACTGGGACTACATGCGCGCGCGCGTGTTCGAGCCCGCGGGGCTCGCACTGCCGCGCGAGCGCTTCGCTCTCGACGCCAAGGGCCAGCCCAACTTGCCCGGCGGCGCGCACCTCACCGCTCGCGAATGGGCGCGCTTTGGCGAATTCGTGCGGCTGGGCTGCACGGTCGAGCGCACGCAGGACGACGGCAGCGTCGAGCGCATGGCCGTGATCGAGCGCGACGCGCTCGAGGCCTGCTTCGTGCCGAGCGCCGCCAACGGCCAGTACGGCCTCACATGGTGGCTGGCGAACGACGCGCCGGGCACGGGCGTGTCGGCGGCCGATGGCGCGATCGTTCCGGCCGATGCGCGCGAGTTTCGCGGGCTGCGGGCGTCCGACGGGACGCCGCTGCGCATCGCGCAGGCCGCGGGTGCGGGCAAGCAGCGCCTGTATCTCGTGCCGCAACGCGCGCTCGTGATCGTGCGCTTCGCCGAGATGGACCAAGGCGGTCGCGGCTTCGAGGACGAGCCGTTCCTGCGCCCGCTGCTCGAGCTCGGTCCCGAGCGCGCCTCCGCACGCCCGTCGCGCCCCGTCGCCCCACGCGAGTCGCGCGCAGCGGCCGCCGACTCGACCCTCCCGTGGGTCACGCCGGCCGTGCGCGCGCCGCGCGTCGACTTCCGCACCTTCGACAGCGCCGCCGCCAAGGCGGTCGTGAGCTTCCACATCTACACGCCTCCGCAGTACGACGCCGAGCGCGAGCGGCGCTTCCCCGTCGTCTATTGGCTGCACGGCTCCGGTGGCAGCGGTGCAGGCATCGCCCCGGTCGCCGCGCGCTTCGACGCGGCCATTCGCTCCGGCGACCTGCCGCCCGTGATCGTCGTGTTTCCCAACGGCCTCCCCAACGGCATGTGGTGCGACTCCCACGACGGTCGTACGCCGGTCGAGACCGTGTTCATCGAGGAGCTGCTCCCCGAGGTCGATCGCGTCTACCGCACCCGGGCCGAGCGCGCGGGCCGCATCCTCGAGGGCTTCAGCATGGGCGGCTACGGCGCGGGCCGGCTCGGGTTCGTGCACAGCGAGCTCTTCGGCGCCGTGTCGATGCTCGGCGCCGGACCGTTGCACCCCGATTTCGAGGTCTCTGGGGACCGCGAACCCGCCCCGCGCGACCATCTGCTCGCGAGCGTGTGGGGCGATCTCGAGCGCTACCGCGCCGCGAGTCCCTGGCAGCTCGCCGAGCGCCACCGCGCCGCCGTGCAACACCTGCCGCTGCGCATCGTGGTCGGCGCGCGCGACTCGACGCTCGAGTTCAACCGCAGCTTCCACGGGCGCCTCGAACAGCTCGCCATCCCTCACGAATACCTCGAGGTCCCCGGCATGGGCCACGACCCCGACGCCCTGCTCGCCGCCCTCGACCGCCACTTCTGGACCTTCCACTCCCGCTTCCTCGCCCCCCCCGTCCCGCCGTCGACGCCCCCCGCCCCGACCAACCACTGAGCCATGCGAGTCGCGTGGCTCCCAAGGCGGGGAAGGAACTCCAAGCGGATGATTCTTGCTGGAGGCGGCCTCTCTTGGCTGCGGGGTCAGCGGCGCTGGGGGCCTGTAGTTCAGCGCGCTGTGCGGCCGCACATGGTTGTACTCGTGCCGCCATGCCTTGATGACTGCGCGTGCCTCGGCCAGCGTGAAGAAGATCTCTCCGTTCAGAAGCTCGTCGCGCAGCTTGCCGTGGAAGCTCTCGATGTAGCCGTGCTCCCATGGGAGCCCGGCTCGATGTAGAGGGTCTTCACGCCGCCGCGACACATCGATCGACAGGCACTCGCGTGTGGACTCATCCATCAAAGCCATGAGCTTCCGTGGACATCCGCCGTGCGTACAGGCGTGTACGAAGTCGTAGCTCCACACATGGCTGGGCCGCTGCGGCCGCGGGCGGATGCACGGTCCGCCGTCCAGCCGAAGGCGTGCGCGTGTGGGCTGTCGCACAGGCACTTTCAGATCCTCTCGTCTCCAGATCCTCTCCACTCGTTTGTGGCTCACAGGCCAGCCAGCCTCGCGCCAGATCGCCATGTCGAGCGCCTGCTCCGACACGATCCGCTTCAGCCGGACATTTTCACGCTCGAGGTCGTGCAGTCGCTTGGCCTGGTCGACCTTCAAGCCGCCGAACTCCTTGCGCCAGCGGTAGCCTGCCCCGTCACTTCGAGCTGTCGGCAAACGCCCTTCACCGTGCGCCCTGCGCGAGGGCGACCTCAGCCTCACGCCGCTTGCGGAGGATCTGATCGTCGCTGTGTTTGCGCTTGCATTCTCGTGCCCGTCTCTTCGTCGTTGGGGCCCGACTCCTGACCTGCGACTCGGACCGGGCTGAGGGAGGCAGGTCGGTCGGGCTCGGTCAGGGGCGGGACCGCGGGGTGGCGCGCAGTGGGCGCAGGGGGAGCGGGCCCCGAAAGGGGAGTCGTAGGCCGGGACCCAGCGGTTTCCCCGAGGACTGAGGAAGCGTGGTACGCCCGACGGGATTCGAACCCATGACCTTCTGCTCCGGAGGCAGACGCTCTATCCAGCTGAGCTACGGGCGCCCCTTTGGGCGGGGGAGTATAGCGAGCGCGGAGGGGAGGCGGGGCGCGGAGGGGGGGCTGGCATTATTGGGGAATGGAGCTAAGGTGCCGCAAAGAGGAAAGGGGACTCCTAGCCAACGCCCTTCCCTCGAACATCAAGGATACAGCGTGAAGATTCGAACCTCGCTCGAGTGTCGTGGTGGGCAAGCGCGGCGTGGCCGCGCACGACGGGTAGCCGCGCTGGCGCTGTTGGCGCTGGCAGCGGCCAGTGGTTCGGTTTGGTGGGCGGGTGGAGCCGGAGGCGCTCCCGCTACCGTGGCGGCCGAGGTGCTCCAACCTTCGGCCGACACGGATGGCGACGGGCTCGTCGATGAGCTCGAATCCGTGCTGGGCACTTGGCCCTGCCAAGCGGACACCGACGGTGACAGCTTCAGCGATCTGGAGGAAGTCGCGCGCGAATCGAACCCGCTCGACAGTTCGAATTTCCCGCTGACTCTCGACCCTTCGGTGGCCATGGTCGGCTTTCAGCTGGGTCGTCGCGTGCACATCGCGACGCTCGTTTTCGTCCCCGATGGGAACTTGCACACGAAGTGCTTGCGGTTTGGTGCGCGCGTGGGCGAACAGATGTTCCCTGTCTCGCTTGCGGCCATGCGTGGCGGCGCTCCGATTCGGGTCCGCAACGGCAGCGCGCTGGGCTCGAAGATCGTGGTCCTCGATCCCCTCATCCGAGCGGAGGCTGTCCTCGCTCGGCGGGGCGCGTCGGTCTTCGCGACGCTCGCGCAGCAGGGCACCTATCTCGACGCGGAGACCTGCGACTTCGCGGCGTTGCAGGGCTCGCTGTACCAGTTCGTCCGCATCTCCGGCGCTGGGATGACGATGCCCGCGCCGGGCGGCACGGGCATCGGACTGGGCCATGCCTACCGGCCGATCGATCCGTCGAACCAGTCTCCCTCGAACGCCATGGGCGAGATCTGCGCGCAGACCACTACGGTGGTGCGCGTGGTCGGTGCGGTCGTGACGCATGAGGTCATTGCGGCCGACTGCGTGCCCGGGTGGGACACCTTCTGCCCACCCGGCTGTGTCAACACGGTCGGCAGCACGGTTCGATCCATCGATCCGGCCGCCCTGATCGGCGGCTAAGAATTGAATTCCTGCCGCAGCGGACCCCCAAAAGGACGGGCCGCGGAAGCAGGGAACCGGTCGCCCGCGGTACTCGTCGAACCCTCGCCTGAAGTACTCCCCATGAGTCCTGACCCCGATACGGAACTGATTCGGACCTGCCAACGCTCTTCGCTGGCCGGGCTCGACGGCCCGTTCCGGGAGCTGTACGAGCTCTACAAGGACCGCGTCTACAATGTCTGCTACCGGATCACGGGCAACCCGTCGGACGCGCTCGACGCCGCTCAGGAGACCTTCGGAATCCTGTTTCGCAAGCTCGGTGGGTTCCGCTTCCAGAGCAAGTTCTCGAGCTGGGTCTACCGCATCTCCGTCAACGCCTCGATCGACCTCAAGCGGCGCTCGCGGGCGCGGAGCCTTGTGTCGCTCGACGAGCTTCAGGAATTCGACGAGCACCAGTCGGCGCGCTTCCATCCGAGCGACGAGAAGCCCGAGATGCCGATTCACGCCGCGTCGCGCCACGAGCTCGAGCACGAGGTGCAGCGCGCGATCTCCAGCCTGAGCCCGAAGTTGCGCACGATCACCGTGCTGCGCTACATCGAGAGTCAGTCCTATGAGGAGATCGCGGACACGCTGCAAATCTCCCTCGGCACCGTGAAGTCGCGCCTCTCTCGCGCGCACGACATACTCGACCAGCGCCTGACCCCGATCCTCGACCGGTACTACCTCGGATGAAGCCGCAAGCGCACTTCGACTGCAACGCGTTCCGCGTTGCTGCGCTCGACCGCGCCGCGCTGAGCGAGCATGCGTGCGCCGAGTGCGAGCGCTGGGTCGGTCGCCTTGCGCTGCGCGAGGGGCTGTTGCGTACATTGCCGCGGATGGTCGCGCCGAGCGAGCTCGAGGGCTTGAGCGAGCGCGAGTTCCAGAGCGAAGGCCGCCGCGCACGCGCGGTCCGCGCGCTCGAGAGTCTGGCGCGAGTCGAGGCTGGCGACGAGTTCGACCGTGCCGTCGAAGCGTTGGCGTCGGGCACCGGCCCGCAGTTCTCGGCGCGCGCGCCGAGCGTGCTCGAGCGCCTCGTGGCCGAGGATCTCGCGAACCCGGTCAAGGCCCGCGTCGCGCGTCAGTTCGAGGGCCTGCCGCGTCTCGTGGCGCCCATGGTGCTCGAGCAGCGAGTCGCTCGCGAGCTCGCCAAGCCGCGCGCCGAGAGGAAGCTCGCCACGCGCGCGTGGCTCTCCGTAGCGGCTGCGGCGATCGCGCTGCTGTCACTTGCACCGCAGGCGTTCGAGCGCCGCGGCGCGCCGAGCGACCTCCAGAGCGCTCGCGGCGCGCGCCCATTCCGCGTCGAGCGTCTGGAGTCGACGCGCGACCTCTCGCCCTCGGCTCGCGCGTGGTTCGAGACCGTCTCCAGCGGCCTGCTCGAACAGAACAACATCTAGGATCCACTCCCGTGCGCCGCCCCTCGCTCCTCCTCACCGCCGTCACCGGCCTCGCCTTCGGGCTGGTCGGATGCGGCGACATGTCGAGCGTGAGCGCGCCGTCGACGACCCCGCCGCCGATCCTGTACTCCGGTCAGCCGAGCGAGGCGCTCCTGCAGAAGATGCGCGTGGCGCCGACTGCGGTCGCCTACAGCGGCGTGCGGCGGGTCGAGCAGTCGTGGCAGGTCGGAGTGACGGTCTACTCGACCAGCTACCGCGAGGAGGTCTCCAGCGACGGGCAGGGCCGTGTCGCACTCCAAGGGCTCGAGCTGATCGCTCCGACCCTCCCGCCGCGGCGCGAGGAACTGTGGCACATGCTGCAGGAATCGCGCGACGGGTTCCTGTTCCGCTACCGGGACTTCCGCATTCACGATGTGGCCCAGATGTGCGTGAACTACAGCCCGATCGCGACCGGCGTGCGCACTCGGGTGGCGGGCCGCGAGTGCGAGGAGCTGGTCTTCGCGCTGCGCCACGGCGCCGCGTTCACCTACAACCTCGCGGTCGACCGTGAGTCCGGTCTGGTGATGCGCTGCGAGCAGGTCGCGACCGACGGACATGTGATGGGGAAGGTCGAGTTCGAGAGCCTTGAGCTGAACCCGCAGTTCGCCCCGGACTTCCCGTGGGACGAGAGCTCCAATCAGGAGCAGCCGCTTCCCGAGTCGCGGAGTTTGCGTGTCGCGGCGCTCGGCTTCCGGCCGCGCCTGCCCGAGGGCGACGGCGGCCGCTTCCTGCTGGTCGAGTCGACCATCGTGCGTTCGCCGGAGCCCGACGGCGGGGGCGAGATCCCCTGGGCGAAGTCGACGCTCACCGATGGCATCGAGGTCGTCTTCGTGCTACACGGCGGCGACGATTCCTCGCTCTTGAGCGAAGATGTGATGCGCGTGGCCCCGTCGGTCGGCCCGTGGAATCATGTCGAGGGCACGCTGGCCGGCGAGCGCTTCATGGCGCTCGGGCGCGCCTCGGCGGACGAGCTGCTCGACCTGATCGCGTCGACGCTCAAGTAGCCGCCGTAAATTTCTTCCACCTCCGTGCGTGGAAGCGACCTCGCGCTTGTGCCGACCTCCCGCTTGCGGGTGGGGTAGCCTTTGGTGCCGACATTCCCTTGGAGTGCGGCGACACACGCGATGCAAGAGCCTTTCGAAAGCGGCGATTCCCCGTCCGAGCCCCCCCTCGAGTCCGCGGAGTACCGCGAGCGGCTGCGCAACAAGCTCAACTGCCTGATCGCCGTGCTCGAGGTCGCGACGGCCAAGGTGAAGCAGTCGCTCGCCGGCCCCTCGCCGGACCTCGACCGGCTCATGCGCATCCAGCGCAACCTGCAGGAGACGCTCGAGGTGTGTGCGCGCGCCCGGACGGCGCTCGATCGCCGCGGTCCGCTGCCCGAGGGGCTTGCGCGCGACCTCGCTTTGGTGGTCAGCCCCTCCGCGCTAGGCCTGCCGCTGCCCCTGCCAAGTGGCACAACGGCGAAGCCCGTGGGCGAGGCTTCCGACCTGGAGCGGGAGCGCTTTGCGCGTCTGGGACGCATCGAGCGCTCGATGATCGGCGGTATCGACTTCGACGACCTCGCGCGTCGCCTGCAGTCGGGACAGTAGGACTTCCCACGGCCCCGGCTTGAGCAGCGCGGGCGCTGCGGTACAAGTGCGGGCGATGGAACGCCCGCGCAGGGAGTCGCTCGAGGCGCGCATCGTCGCGCGCGGCCCGCAGGTCGTGCTCGCGAGGCCGCACGCCGACGACGAGGACGAGGTGCTCGCGCTGCGCTGCGCGAGCTGGGACTTCCTGGCGCCGTGGGAGCTCCACTTGCCCGGAGTCGATCCGCTCGGGCCCTCGTGGTTTGCGCGCTACCTCCGCATCGGGCCCGAGCACCGGCGAGCGCGCTGGCTCGTGAGGCTCGCGTCGGATGGAGCGGTCTGCGGCTCGATCACGGTGGGGGAGATCGACGAGCGCAAGGGATGTGCGAACCTCGGCTACTGGATCGGCGCAGGCTATGCGCGGCGCGGCCTGATGAGCGAGGCGCTCACGCTCGCGATCGAACTGGCGTTCCGCGAGCTCGGCCTCCGCGACTTGTATGCGTATGTGCTCCCGGAGAACCAGCCATCGCGCGCGCTGCTCGCGCGCGTGGGTTTCCGGCCCGGCGGCCTAGCGCGCGGCTACCGCGTGGTGCGCGGAGTGGCGCGCGACCACGAGCGCTGGGAGCTCAGCGCCCCCAGTCGCGCAGGTAGCGGAAGTCTTGATTGACCGTGCGCTGCGAGAGCTTCGCGATCAGAGGCATCACGCGCTTGAACTGCGTGGCCGCGATGCGAGCAGCGATGCGGCGCACGAAATCGACATGGAAGCCCGCGTCGACGAGCTCGCGCTCGCTCATGCGCAGATCGACCATTTGATGGAGCAGTCGATCGACGTCCGCGTAGCTGAAGCCGAGTTCGCCCTCGTCGGTCTGACCTTCGAACAGGTCCGCGCTCGGCGCCTTGTCGAGGATCGGGGAGGGCACGCCCATGTGGCGCGCGAGCTCGTAGATCTGGTGCTTGTAGAGATCGCCGATCGGGTTGAGCGCGCTCGCGGAGTCGCCCCACTGCGTCGAGTAGCCGAGCAGGATTTCGGTCTTGTTGCTCGTGCCGATCACGAGGCCCTTCCACTCGACCGACAGGTCGTAGAGCACGATCATGCGGCAGCGCGCCATCACATTGCCGCGTCGCATGCGATCGTCGACCCCGTGGGCGCCGAGATAGCCATCGGCCATGCCGGTGATCTCGACCTTGCGCGTCGCGATTCCGAGCGAGCTCGCGAGCAAGCGCGCGTGGCCCTCGCTGTCGGGATTCGATGTGCGGTAGGGCATCATCACGCCGAGCACATTGTCCGGACCGAGCGCGCGCGCGCATAGCGCGGCGACGAGCGCGGAGTCGACGCCGCCGGAAATGCCGATCACCGCGCGCGAGAAGCTGCCGCTGGCGAGCTCCTCGCGCAGGAACTGCACGAGCAACTGCTCGACGAGCGGCGGGTGGATGTCGAGCGGATTCACGCGCTCCTCCCGTCGCTCTGGCGGTCGAGCGCGCGCGCGAGCAGGTCCGGGCGCGAGTCGCGGCGCAGCGGAGTCGCCACGCGCGCGCGGCGCAGCGCGTCGGATGTGAGACGCACATCGAGGCGTCCGGGTTCGAGGCCAAGGAGACGCGCGCTCTCGGCGCCGAAGGGATCGATCACGCGCGAGCCGCCCCAGAAGAACACGCCGTCTTCCCAGCCGACGCGGTTCGAGTAGACGACCCATGTCTGGAACAGGAGCCCATAGGCCTCGAGCAGCGTGCGCCAGGTGTGCTCGCTGGCGAGCTCGCGCGCTCCGCCGTCGACGCCGCGACCGGGGCTGCAGCACATGACCAGCAGCGCGTCGGCACCGGCGAGGAAGTGCTGGTAGCCGCTGGAGACATGCCAGGCGTCTTCGCACACGAGCAGGCCGAAGCGCCCGTGGCGCGAGCGGAATGTCGTGAAGGAATCGCCGGCCGCGAACTCCCGCATCTCGTCGAACATGCCGTAGGTGACGAGGTGCACCTTGCGATGCACATGCAGCACCGCGCCGTCCTCCAGAAACGCGACGGAGTTGTAGATGCGACCGTCGTCGGAGCGCTCGACGAAGCCGACCGCGATAGAGATGTCGCGCGAGAGCTCCGCGAGTCGCGCGAACTCGCGCGACTTGATCGAGAGCGCGACCTCGGCGGTCTGATCCTTGAGAAAGTAACCGGTGAGCGAGAGCTCGGGGAACACGATCACCTGCGAGCCGCCGCGGCGCGCGGCTTCGACCTGCGCGATGTGCTCCTCGAGGTTGCGGCCTATGTTCCCCAGTGCCGGGTTCGTCTGCGCCACCGTCAGCCGACAGTCCATGCTCTGAATCGTAGCAGGCCGCGCGGGCTCTACGCTCGCAAGGCTGCCTTCGAGCGCGCATGCGCGAGGGCAGAGCGGGCCAAAGTGGCCGTGTCGGCCCCGGAAGCCTCGCCCTCGTAGCCGAGCAGCAGGCGGTGGCGCAGCACGCTCACGCACAGCGCGTCGAGGTCCTCGCCCGTGACATGCAGACGGCCGCGGAGCAGCGCGCGGGCGCGGGTCGCGGCCAGCAGCGACTGCCCGGCGCGCGGGCTGGCGCCGTGGCGCACGCAGCGGCGCACATCGGCGGGCGCATCCGCATCGGGGTGCGTGGCGAGCACCGTGCGTGCGACGAGCTCGACCAGCTCGCGCGCGACCGGCACTTCGTGCGCGAAGCGCCGCAGTGCGCGCACTTCGGTCGCGCTCATCACGGGCGCGACTGGCGCGGGAGCCGGGCTCGCGCTCTCGTCGAGCACGCGCACGAGCTCCGTGAGCGACGGACGCCCGAGCACGACCTTCTGCTGAAAGCGATCGAGCTGGGCCTCGGGCAGCGGGAAGGTGCCCTCCATTTCGATCGGGTTCTCGGTGGCGACGAGGAAGAACGGATCCTCGAGCGGATATGTCTCGCCGAACAGGGTCACGCGCTGCTCGGCCATGGCCTCGAGCAGCGCCGACTGGGTGCGCGGACTGGCGCGGTTGATCTCGTCGGCGAGCAGGACATGCGTGAACACCGGCCCGCGCTCGATGCGCAGCACTTGCCGACCGTCGGGGGCGCTCTCGAGGAGTCGCAAGCCGAGGATGTCGCCGGGCATCAGGTCGGGGGTGAACTGCACGCGCCGGAAGCGCAGGTCGAGCCCGGCGGCGAGCGCCTTGGCGAGCGTCGTCTTGCCCAGACCCGGCACGCCTTCGAGCAGCACATGACCGCCGGAGAACAGCGCGCAGAAGAGCTGCTCCACGACATCGTCGTGGCCGAGGAACACGCGCTGCACGGCACTCTCGAGCTCGCGGGCGCGCGTGAGCAGCGCCTCGAGTTCGAGGGCCGTCGCCTTTGGATCCGCCTGCGTCATGGCTTCATCATGCCAAGGCCCGCGCTCCGTCGCACGGCCGCGCGCCCGCGACGCTATCCTGCGCGCCGCCATGCTCCAGCGCCTCCTTCCGCTCGCAGCTTTAGCGCTCGTCGCTTGCGCTTCCGACGATCTCCGCGTGGGGCGCATGGCCGAGCCCCAGAAGGCCTCGCCGACTCTCGCGCGGGCCGCGGGCGAGCGCGGCGACTGGAGCCAGTCCGCTAGCGTGTGGTACGAGCTCGGCCTGCGCGGCGGCGATGGCGCGGCTGCGGCCTATGTGGAGTGCGCCATGGCGCTGTGCGAGGCGGGCTCGAGCGCGACCGCGCAGCGCTTGCTCGAACACGCTCTCGAGACTTCGCCAGACCAGATCGACCTGCTCGAGGGACTGGCAGAGGTGATGCTGCGCTCGGGCTTCCGCCGCGCGGCCGAACCGCACCTCGAGCGCGTGCTCGAGCTCGATCCGGAGCGAGTCGCCACCTTGCTGGCCCTTGCGCGCTTGCGCTTCGAGCTCGGACTCGAGCTCGGCGCTGCGCCGCTGCTCGAGCGTCGCATCGCGCTCGGCGGCGGCGACGCGGAGACATGGGTGCTGCTCGCGCGCGCGCGACGCGGTGTGGGTGACTGCGCTGGCGCGGTCACGGCCTACGAGCACGCGCTCGCGCTCGGCGAGAGCGATGCGGAGCGCCTGCTGTATGCGGCGACGATGTACTTCGAGTTTCCAGCGGCCGAGCGCGGCGCGCTCGACGCCACGCTGGCCGAGCGCTGGATCGCGCGCGCGCTCGAGCTCGATCCGACCTCCGTCGACGGCCACTTCCTCCTTGGATTGCTGCACGAGAGCGAACAGCGTCTCGATGAGGCCGGCGCGGAGTACCGACGCGCGCTCGAGCTCGATCTGAACGCCATCAAGGTGCTGCGGCGCATCGCCGAGTTCTATCGCCGGCG
This sequence comes from Planctomycetota bacterium, assembly GCA_016872795.1. GTDB lineage: Bacteria > Planctomycetota > UBA1135 > UBA1135 > F1-120-MAGs118. Next base: position 7,138 of record VGYZ01000006.1, on the reverse strand, counting down.
CGGCGACCGCGAGCTCGCCCTCGCGGCGGGCGCGCGCTACGTCGAAGCGCTCCGGCGCAGCGGCGACGATGTCGAGGCCGGCGAGCGTTGGCTCGCGGACCTCGCGCGCGAGTGAACCGCTACCTGCAGAGGCTCGCGACGAGCGCCTCGACCTGCTCGACCAGTTCGCGCGCGAACTCCTCGCCGAAATCGAGCTCGAGCACATCGATTTCCGGGAACTGATAGCGACCTGACGCGCGGGTGAACGGAATCCCGTACTCCCACTTGTTGCCGTCGGAAGCGTGAATCGTCACGGCGATCTGGTCGTCGCCGTCGACCGGCTCGACGGTGTACTTCACGACCTCGTAGTTGGGCATGGGAGCTCGTCCGTGGATGCTCGTGGATCGAACTAGCGGCGCGACTGGAGCGCCTCGTCCTTCACGAAGAGGTAGTACATCTGGCCCGGGCTCTTCGTGCGGCCCGCGGTCCACTCGGCTTCGGGGCCGATGCCCATGTAGATGTCGGCGCGACCGGCCGTGCGGATGGCGCCGCCGGTGTCCTGATCGAACATGAAGCGGTCGTAGACGGCCGAGCCGTAGGCCTCGTCGTCTGCGGTGAACAGGCGCTGGAACCAGCTGAGCGGCGAGCTGCGGTCGGGCACTTCGACATCGACGAACACGATGCCGCCGCGCGGGAAGAGCGACTTGTCGGTGGCCAGCGTGCGGCCGCCCGTCACATCGACATTGAGGCTGCCCTTGGGATCGCCGTAGATCTCCGTGAAGAACACGAAGCTGTCGTCCTTGTCGATGTACTCGAGCAGCAGTTCGGGATGCTCGGCGCCCCAGGCGCGAATCGTCGCCAGCGACACATCGCTCGCCTGGATGTGGCCGTCCTTGACGAGCATCTTGCCGAGCGAGACATACTCGCGACCGTTCTTGGCCGCGTAGCCGAAGCGTCGCTCGCTGCCGTCCTCGAGCTCGATCACGGCCGAGCCGTTGACATGCGCCACGAACGCGTCGAGCGGGTCCTTCAGGTACACGAGCTCGAGATGGCGACCCGCCAGCATCGCGCTCGCTTCGATCGCCGCGCGCGTCGGGTAGGGCGCGAGCGAGCCGTCGGCTTGCTTCTGGCCGAGGATCTCGCCGTCCTTGCCTTTCACGAGGTCGTCGGGCATTCCGTAGAGCGGCCAGCGGTAGTTCGCGTCGCGGGTCATCGAGCCCGGCAAGATCGGCGTGCAGTAGCCCGTGAAGAGCACGCCGCCGCCCTTCGCGTTCCAGCCGGCGCTCTTGTAGATCTCGAAGTCGAGTACGACGCTCGCGTCGAAGTCGCGCTCGTCGGTGCAGCTCGAGAGCAGCTTGCGGAAGTGCTTGAGACTCTCGAGCGCGCGCGCGTGGGTGATGCCTTCGATCGGGAAGTGCTCCTTCGACGAGGGACGCCCGTACCACTCGATCGAGCGCTCGAGCGCGGGAAGCAGCTCGTCGCGGTCGGCCCAGCTGGCCTTGAAGTCGGGGCGCTGCTCGCCCTTGCCGAGCTTGAGCAGGGCCGGCGCGCCTTCGGGCAGCGCTCGGCCGTAGTCGGGGGTCTGGCAGGCGGCGGCGAGGAGCAGGGCGAGAGCGGGGACGAGGTGCAGCTTCATGGGACTGGCGAGAGTAGCCCGCGCGACGCGCTCGTTCCATGCGCCTTTTGCGCGCGCTCGCGTAGGATCGCGGCCCCCGATGCAGGTCTCCTTCCGCGAAGCGCTCGTGTACTGGCTGCAGCTCGGCTTCACGAGCTTCGGCGGGCCCGCGGGCCAGATCGCGGCGCTGCACCGCGAGGTGGTCGAGCGCCGCCGCTGGATCGATGAGGAGCGCTTCGCGCACGCGCTCAACTTCTGCATGTTGCTGCCCGGGCCGGAGGCGCAGCAGCTCGCGACCTACATCGGCTGGTTGCTGCACGGTCGCCTCGGCGGGGTCGTGGCCGGTGCGCTGTTCGTGCTGCCATCGGCGCTCTTGCTGTGGGGGCTGTCGTGGCTGTACATCGCGCACGGCGAGGTGCCGACGGTGGCCGCGGCGTTCGCGGGGCTGCAGGCGGCGGTGCTGGCGCTGATCGCGGGCGCGATCCCGCGGCTCGCGCGGCGTTCCTGCCGCAGCTGGCCCGGCGTCGCGCTGGCCCTGTTCGCGCTCGGGGCGAGCGCGCTGCACTGGCTGTCCTTTCCCTCGCTCGTGCTGGCGGGCGCGCTGATGGGCGCGCTCGCGCTGCGGCCTGCCGTTGCGCTGAAGAGCGCGCCGAGCGCGCCCGTGCCGCTCGCCTCGACCCTGCGCGTGGCGCTCGCGTGCCTGCTCCTGTGGTGGCTGCCGGTGGGACTCGCGGGAGTCCTGCAGGGTTGGGACGGGGTGCTCGTGCAGCAGGGGCTGTTCTTCAGCGAGACGGCCTGCGTGACCTTCGGCGGCGCCTACGCGGTGCTGCCGCATGTGGCCGAGAGCGCGGTCGAGCGTTTCCGCTGGCTCTCGGCGCCGGAGATGCTCGCGGGGCTCGGGCTGGCGGAGACGACGCCCGGTCCGCTGATCATGGTGGTGCAGTTCGTCGGCTTCCTCGGCGGCTGGCGAGCCGACGGGGCGCTCTCCCCGCTCGCGAGCGCGAGCCTCTCGGCGGCGCTGGTCACATGGGTGACCTTCCTGCCCTGCTTCCTGTGGATCTTCGTCGGCGCGCCCTACATCGAACGCCTGCGCGGCTCGGTGCGGCTCGCAGGGGCGCTCGCGGGCATCACCGCGACGGTGGTCGGTGTGGTGGGGATGGTGGCCCTGTGGTTTGGGGCCAAGGTGCTCGTCGACGCGCGGGGCGAGCTGGACCCCTTCGCGCTCGGGCTCGCGCTGGCCGCTTTCGGCGCCCTGCTTTGGAAGGAAGCTCCCAGCGCGTGGGTCGTAGTGGCATGCGCGGGAATCGGCGCATTGCGCGGGCTCGCGTTCCGAGAGTGAAATGCGCCTGCCGGTCGATTGAATCGGCCTAGCATCCTCGGCTCGCTGTCTCATGTATCAATGTCCTCGTTGACCCGCAGCACCCCCGTCGCACTCGCGCTGCTCGCCTCCTGCGGCGGCAGCAATCCGCCGCCGCTCGAGCCCGCCAATGTGCTGGTGTTGGTGCTCGACGACGTCGGAGTCGACATGCTCGGCAGCTACGGCGTGCACCCGAGCTTCCCGCCGACGCCGAACATCGACGCGCTCATCGCGGACGGCGTGCTGTTCGAGCGCTGCTACACGCCGCCGAGCTGCTCGCCGACGCGCGCGGCGGTGCTCACGGGTCGCAAGTCGTTACGAACCGGCATCGGCCATTCGATCGAGGAGCTCCTGCCGGAGCCCGCGCTCGAGCTCAGCGAGCGCACGCTGCCAGAAGTGCTCGCGGCCGGCAGTCCGCGTTCCATCGCGAGTTCCGCGATCGGCAAGTGGCACCTCGGTTCCGCGAGCGTCGGTGGCGAGGATCATCCGAACTTGCAGGGCTTCGAGTGGTTCGAAGGACCGCTCGGCAACCTGTTCACCAACCAGACCTACTTCAACTACGCGAAGGTCCGCAACGGCGTGCGCTTCTCGAGCGATGTGTACGCGACGACCGATCAGGTGAACGACGCGCTCGGCCGCATCGCCGCCATGCCGGAGCCGTGGTTTCTGTGGTTGGGTTTCAACGCGGCGCACACGCCGCTGCACGCTCCGCCGGCGCACCTGCACACATACTCCCTCGCGGGCGATCCTGCGGCCACGCCGTACGAGCACTACTGCGCGATGATGCAGGCGCTCGACACGGAGCTCGGCCGCTTGCTCGACGGAATCCCGCCCGCCATGCGCGCCCGCACCACGGTGATTGTGCTCGGCGACAACGGCTCGCCTCAGCAGGTCGTGGTCCCGCCGTCGATTCCGAGCCAGTCGAAGGGCTCGCTGTTCGAGGGCGGCGTGCGCGTGCCGCTCGTGATCTCAGGCCATCGGGTCGCGGCGCGCGGCCAGCGTTGCGGGTCGCTCGTGCAGACCGTCGATCTGTTCCCGACCATCGTGGGCCTGTTCGACGCGGACCTCGCGCAGGGCGTCGGCGACAACCGCGTGATCGACGGCATCGACCTTGCGCCGTACCTCGCCGATGTCGCGACACCACCGCTGCGGTCCTATGTGTTGGTCGACAGGTTCGAGCCCAACGGTTTCGGGCCGTACACGCAGCAGGGCGCGATGATCCGCGACGAGCGCTGGAAGCTGATCCGGCGCTCGGGCCAGCCGGACGCGTTCTTCGACCTCGAGGGCCTCGACCGCGAGGGTGCCGACCTCAACTTGGGGCCCCTCGACGGCGAGCAGCAGCAGGCGCTCGCACGCCTGCAGGATTGGCTCGATCTCTCCCTGCCCTGAGGCGGGTGCTTGACCTCGCGAGCGCGGAGCGGACACTAGCCCCACGATGGGCTGTCTTCTCGGCTGTCTCGGACTTGCGTTCCCGCGGCTCGTGCTCGCGGTGCTGTGGCTCGCCGACTATCTCGACACGGCCTACGAGAGCGTGGCATGGCCGCTGCTCGGCTTTGTGTTCCTGCCGCTCACGACCATCGCGTACGCGTGGATCATCAACAGCCACGGCGAAGTGTCGGGGCTGTACACGGTCGGCGTCACGCTCGCCGTGCTCGCGGACCTCGGCGTGCTCGGCGGTTCGCGCGGCAGCGTCAGCCGTGCCTGAGCTCACAACAGCTGCACGCCGGTGGCGACGAAGGTGCGCTTGCCATCGGGGCGCAGCGTGAACACGCCTTCGACATTCGCCCTGCGGCCGGCGCAGTCGAGCGGGAGCGTGAAGGCGCGGTCCTTGAAGGTGACGAGCAGCGCGTCATCGCCCGAGCCGAAACGCATCCAGCAACCGGCCCGCTCGCACACCGTGTCGATCGTGCCCGTGAAGAGCACGGGCTTGCCGTCGTAGAGGGCCGGATTCGAGATCAGCGCTGTGGCCTCGACGCGCGGCGTGCCATGGGCGCCGACACCGTAGCTGTCCTTGGGTGTCGAAGTGCAGGCGGCGAGCAGCGCCAAGGCGATGGTGAGCGTGCATTTCATGGCGCAGAGTGTGCTGCGTGTCGCGCGCCGTGGCAACGGGCCGCACCGCAGGTCGACGCCGAACGGCCGAGCGACCAGGCTCTGCCTCCGTGAGCTCCGACCTCGACTCCGTGCGCGGCACGATCGCCGCCATCAACCGTCGCGACCCGCTCGGCGTGGCCGTCACGCTCGCTCCCGAGGTTGCCGTCGTCGACGCCCACGGGCGCCACTTCGAGGGCCGGGAGACGCTCATGGAGGGCTGGCGCGGCTACTTCGCCACCTTCCCCGACTACCAGATCGAGATCGAGAAGGAGCAGCCCGGCGCGGGCGGAGTGCTGCTCTTGGGGCACGCGTCCGGTTCGATCCGCGGCCGCCGGGATCGCGCGTGGCGCATTCCGATCGCGATTCGCGCCGAGGTTTGCGGGGGCCTCGTGTGTTTGTGGCACATGTTCGCCGACACCCGCCTGCCCTTCGAGAGCATTCGCGAAGGCTGAGGTTGTCGGCAGGATCGCTCAGCGTCGCGCCGAGCACGGCCTCGACCTTGCAGGACACCGCCGGGCGCCGGGCCTTCGAACAAGGGCCGAGCGACCTGTTGCGCGTCAACTTGCGCGCGCAGCCGATCGACGCCGCTCTCAGAACGAGAGCAGCGTCTGCAGGTAGACATAGCTCGTGTCGCCGTTGCCGGTGGCGTTCGGCGCGCTGTCGAGAAACTCGCCGGCGAACAGGTGCGCGACGCCGAAGTCGAGCGTGATGTTGCCCGGCAGCACGCTCCAGCGCGCGCGGAATTCGACGAGCTGGCCGACCTCGTCGCCGGAGTTGCCCGAGGGATCGCGCACATTGCCCGGCGTGTAGGCATCCGTGTCGGACTCGAGGTGCGCGAGGCGGTGCACGAACATCAGGTCGAGCGCGTCGCTCGGGTTCGCGGTCACGCGCCAGCCGGGTGAGACAAGATTGGCTCGCGCGAGCGCACCGAAGATGCCGGTGGGGCCGAGCTCCCAGCGGCGCGCGCCGAAGAGCGTGTCGAAGCGGTTGTTTTCGCCGTCGCTCGCGCTGTCGTCGCCGGTGGCGAGGTCGTATTGGAACGCCAGGCGCGGCTTCCAGCTCGCGTCGAAGGTGTAGCCGGCCTCGAGGTGGTGGAAGCGCGCGCGGTGGTCGAGCTCGACGCCTGAGGTCGTGTTCGAGTGGGAGCTGCCGAACTGCCACGCGCTCTCGAGCTCGAAGTCGAACTCGCCCTTGGCCGGCTTGCGCAGGGAGCGCAGGCCGAGCGTGGTCAGGTCGCGGTCGGCGGTCGCGAGACCGGCCGAGTCCTGCTCGTCGAGCTCGAGCCAGTAGAGCTCGGCCTGCACCTTCGGGAAGAGCTCCGCGAGCGTGCCGTAGAGACCCCAGAACTGAACCTGGCGAGTGCTCTCGTCGAGCTCGACGCCGTTGTCGAGCAGGCTCGCCTCGTCCGTGGGCAGGCGGCGCACCGGCAGCGTGTAGAACGCGCGCAGCGAGCTCTTCGAGGCGCTCTCCCACAGCAGGTTGATGCCGTCGAAGTTGTTGGTCGTGTTGCGGAAGTCGTTGCGCGCCACGAGACGGCGGTTGCCGAGGTCCATCGTGTGGCGCCCGACGATGGCCGTCGTCGTGTCGCCTTCGCGCACGACGCCCTTGCCCGCGTAGCCGGCGAAAACCTGCACGAACTCAGCCGCGTTCACAGTCGTGGTGTCGAGCGCCGAGCCCGTGTCCGCTTCGTACTGGCGCGAGTCCATCAGCTCGGCGGTGGCGATGAAGCTCTCGAGCCGCATGTCGGCGCGCAGGGTGGTGCGCAGCGCGAAGAGGTGGTCGCTGTCGTCGTAGGTCTTCGGGGGATTGCTGCTGTTGGCGCGGAACTGCCCGTCGAGGTACTCGAAGCGCGTGCGCTGGGTGCCCGAGAGCGAGAGCCACTCCGGGAGGCCGAGTGCGGACTCGAGGCGCCAGGGCTCGGCCTTGGCGGGCGCGGCGCTCGACTGAGCCGCAACGAGCGGAGAGAGCGCGATGGGTGCGAGCGACAGCAGGCGGTGAAGACTCATGGTCGGTCGAGCGTGGAGGCAGCGTGGGGCGGCGGGCTCCTGACAGCTTGCGCATGCTGCGCGGCCAAGGCCGTTCCGAGCGCTGCGTGC
>VGYZ01000005.1 GCA_016872795.1 Planctomycetota bacterium | reverse complement strand
GCCCGCGGAGCGCCCCTGCCAGCGCCGCGCCGCACTCCGGGCCGAGTGCGACGACCTGCTCCCGCGCTGCGTCCGGCAGCATCGCGCGCACATCGCCGACATCGGTGGCAATGACGGGCAGCGCGCTCGCCATGGCCTCGAGCAGCGCGATGGGCATCTGCTCGGTGTCGGAAGTGAGCGCGAACACGTCCATCGCCCGGTAGTGCGCTCGCGGGTCGGGCTGGTAGCCCACAAAGTGCACGCGTCCCGCAAGCTCCGCGTTCCGCGCAAGTGTCTCGAGCGTCGTGCGCTCCGGTCCGTCGCCCAAGAGCAGCGCGTGCACATCGTGGTAGCGCGCGCAGCTCGCCACCGCGCTCAATAGGCGCGACAGGTGCTTCTCCGGCCGCAGGTGCCCGACCGCTCCGACCACGAGCGCGTTCGGTGCGATGCCGAGGCTCGCGCGCAGGGCGGGCCCGCCGTCGCGCGGTGTGTAGCGTTCGAGCTCGATCCCATTGGGCACGAAGTGCAGCCGCGCTTGCGGGACATGCCAGTGCTCGCGCGCGATGCGCTGCAGGTTTGCGCTGATCACGAGCACATCGACATCTCCGCGCAGGCACGCGCGCCGCATCCAGCTGCGGCGGACCTTGAGTCCCTGCGCCTCGTCGGGCAGGAAGCCGTCCTCGTGGTGCAGCACGGGCACGCGGAGTGTGCGGGAGGCGATCACGCTGTCGATGGCGCCGAAGTTGTAGGTGAGCACGCGTTGCGGCGCGAGCTCGCGCAAGAGCGCGCGCATGCGCGGCACGGTCGCGAGTGTTCCGGCCTTCGGCGGCGGAACTGCGAAGCGCACATCGAGCTCGTTGGCAAGCAGATCACGCGCGTCCGTGCGGCCGTCCATGGCGACGATCGTGTGCCGCGCGCGAGCACCGAAGTGCGCCAAGAGCTTCACCGTGCGCACCTGCGGCCCCGCGGGTGCGAACGTCGAGAACACGTGCACGAGGTGCGGGGCGGACACGGCGTCAGGAACTCTTGCTCGGATCCTGCGTCGCCATCGGGCGCACGGCGAGCGCGAGGAAGCGCTCGCGCTCCTCGACAGGTTTCCAGCCGAGCAGCGTACGCGCGAGATCGCTCGCGACGCGCACGGTCAGCGCGCGGCTGGCGAGGTCGCGGTAGCTCGGGAACGCTGCGTCATGGCGGCGTCCGGCCTTCTTCACGAGCCACTTCCCGATTTCCATCGTCTGGCTGAGCGCGAGTCCGCGCGGGTGGAAGTGCAGTGCGCGCCCCGAGGCGCGGCGCAGCTCCTCGACCGTCTCCCGCGCCGTGAGCGGCACATTCGCGGCGAGGTTGAGCGCGCGCCCGTGCAGCTCCGGCCCGTCGTGCAGTGCGGCGAGCACCAGCGCTTCCGCGACATCGTCGACCCACACGAGCGGTAGCGGCGTCTCGCCATGCCCCCAGCCAACGCAGTGGTTGTCGCGCACCCACAGCCCGAGGCCGGAGTGCTGGAACGCCGTGCCGCGGCCGACGACGATTCCGGGCCGCAGGATCACGAGCGGCAAGGCGCGCGAGCGATGCAAGTCGAGCAGCGCCTGCTCGGTCGCGATCTTGCCGCGCGCGTAGAGCGAGCGCCCCTCGGGCTGCGGATCGCTCAGGGGCGAGTCGGTGCGCGCGTGCGGCTCCGTGCCGCCGAGGTACAGCGCCGCGATGGTCGAGACGAACAGGAAGCGCTCGACCCGGTGCGCCAAGCACTGCTCCGCAGTCGCCACGCTGCCGCGCACCATCGCTCGCTCGACTGCTTCCCACGAGCTTCCGTTGCCGGTCGCGAGCTGCATCACGCAGCGAGCGCCCGCGAGCGCGGGTCCGAACGAGCCTGGCTCCTCCAGACTGCCGCGCACGAGCCGCACGCGTCCGTCGCGCGCCGCGTCGAGCAGGAATGGCGGCAAGCTGTGCGCGCGTCGCACGACTGCCGTGACCGGCACGCCACGTTCGAGCAGCTTCGCGATCACGCGCTTGCCGATGAAGCCAGTGCCGCCGAGCAGCACGACCTCGCCCGTGCGCACGGGGCCGGGCTCGGGAAGCGCCGCCGCGCTCGGCGGATTCGGCTCGACCCAGCTCGTCGCGGCCTCGCACCAGCGCAGCACGCTCTCGCCCTTGCGCGCGTCGGCGGGCAGCTCGCCACGCTCGTGCAGCGCCGCGTGGAAGGCGCGAATCGAGCCGCGCATGCCCGCGAAGAACGCGTCCTCGCGCGGGCCGAGTCCGAGCGTGAGCCGCAGGTAGTTCGACAGGTTGCGGCGCGCGCTGGCGCGCAGCTCGCCGCCCCGCCGCCAGCCCGCGAGGAAGCTGTTGTAGAAGTCGAGGTAGAGCGTCTTCTCCTCGCCGCACACGAGGTTGTTCGCGAGGTCGGCCTCCAGCGCGCCGTCGCTGCCGAGCACTTCGACCGTGCTGCGCGTGAACGCTGCGCCGAAGTGCAAGTACAGCTCGAGAGTTCCGCGCTCGCCGCGGCCTGAGATCACCCAGCGCTCGTGAAAGGTCTGCCCGGGCTGCAGCTCGCGCGAGGCGAGCGCGCGCGAATGCACTTCGAGCGGCGCGCCGACGAGCTCGACGGCCTGCGCGAACGGATGCGATGCCTGCTCGAACACGATGTTGCGCGGCTCGCGAAACATCCAGTGCGAGACGTCGCCCGCGTCGAGCTGGCGCAGCGGCACGGACAGGCACATGCGCACATGCTCGATGCGTCCGATCTCGCCGCTTCGCACGCGCGCGAGCAGGCGCTCGAACGCGGGGTGGAACACCGCGTTGTGATTGACCGCGAGCGGCACGTTGCGCGCCTTGGCGAGCGCGCCGAGCTCGCGCGCTTCCTCGGAAGCGAGGGCGAGGGGCTTCTCCGCGAACACGCCGATGCGCCGGTGGAGCAACTCGCGCGCGACGGCGACATGCAGGTGCGGCGGCACGAGCACATGCGCGATGTCGACCTTGAGTGGCTCGAGCTCCGCGATCGCACCGACGGCTGCGGCGATCCCGTATCGACGCGCGGCCGACTGGGCCCGCGCGAGGTCGGCGTCGCACACCGCGACGACTTCGACGCCTCGCGTGGCGCGCAGGATCTCGAGGTGGAACTCCGCGATGAAGCCCGCGCCCACGATGGCGACGCGGGTCGGGCGGGGAGCTTGAGGGGACGTCACGGTGGCGAGTGGGCGGCGGGCGGGCGCGCCGCGCGCATCCTAGGGACGGGCGGGTGCGCGAGTCAGCCTCGCGTGGGGATCCCTGTATCGGCCGCCGCCGCGCGCGGACCGTGCTTGGGAAAGTCCTTCCCGCGAGCCAGACAGTCGAGGCCTGGATTCCGCGCTGTGGTCGAGGTCCCGCAGCCGCGACTCCGAAACATGAGGCATCTCCTCCTTCTCGGGCCCGGCAGCCTGTCACAGGGCTGTTCGGGCCCACTTGCTTGCTTGGACTTGGCTCCCGGGGTTGGCTAGACTCCTGTGCTTTCCAAGACGAACGCGGCCCTTCTCGGCGGGGTCCGCGAGGTTGTCGCGGAGGAGCGCAGCGTCTGCATCGAGATGTCAGGGCCAGCCAGCACTCGGGGGGCCGTTGCTTTTCCGCGCGCGGCCCCGTGGCCCCGAGGGAGGCGGCGCGCCGCTCAAGCCAGCCCACCGCCCCTCCGCCATGGTCCAAGAACTGCCGCTCGGCCTGACATTCGATGATGTCCTGCTCCAGCCGTGTCACTCCGATGTCATCCCCCGCGAGGTGGATGTCTCCACGCGCTTCTCGCGGCAGGTGACCCTCAAGGCGCCGCTGGCCTCGGCCGCCATGGATACGGTCACGGAGGCTGGGCTCGCGATCGCGCTCGCGCGCGAGGGCGGCATCGGCATCATCCACCGCAACTTCTCGGTCGAGCAGCACATCGCGCAGGTCGATCAGGTCAAGCGCTCGGCCAACGGCGTGATCCTCGACCCCGTCACGCTCCCGCCGACCGCCTCGCTGCGTCAGGCGCGCGAGCTGATGGCGCGCAACAAGGTCAACGGCCTGCCGATCGTCGAGGGCGAGACCGTGGTCGGCATCCTCACGAGCCGCGACTGCCGCTTCGACACATCGGATGACACGCCGGTGGCGCAGATGATGACCTCCAAGGGGCTCGTCACGGCGCCCGAGGGAACATCGCTCGAGAAGGCGCGCGACCTGCTGCACCGCCACAAGGTCGAGAAGCTCCTGATCGTCGACGGCGCGATGCGGCTCAAGGGCCTCATCACGATGAAGGACCTCAAGCAGCTGGTCGAGTTCCCGCATTCGTGCCGTGACGAGCGCGGTCGTCTGCGCGTCGGCGCCGCGGTCGGCGTGCACGACTACGAGCGCGCCGAGGGCCTGGTGCAGGCCGGCGTCGATGTGATCGTGGTCGACACCGCGCACGGCCACTCGACGAACGTGATCAACACCGTCAAGGAGCTCAAGCGTCGCCTCGATGTCGATGTGGTCGCCGGCAATGTCGCGACCGCCGAAGCGACGCGCGCGCTGATCGAGGCCGGCGCGGACGCGGTCAAGGTCGGAATCGGTCCCGGCTCGATCTGCACCACGCGCGTGGTCGCCGGTGTCGGCGTACCCCAGCTCACGGCCGTGCTCGACTGTGTCGGCGCCGCCGCGGCGAGCGGCGTGCCGATCATCGCCGACGGGGGCATTCGCCTCTCGGGCGACATCGTCAAGGCGCTCGCCGCCGGCGCGTCCTGCGTGATGCTCGGCAGCCTGTTCGCCGGCCTCGAGGAGAGCCCGGGCGAGACGATCTTGTTCAAGGGTCGCTCGTTCAAGGCCGTGCGCGGCATGGGTTCCGTCGGAGCGATGATGGCCGGCGGCAAGTCGCGCTATCGGCAGGACGACGTCAAGGACGCGGACAAGCTCGTGCCCGAGGGCATCGAAGGCATGGTGCCCTACCGCGGTCGCCTGTCGAGCTTCGTGTACCAGCTCGTCGGCGGCGTCCGCAGCGGCATGGGCTATCTCGGCGCGCGCACCATCGCCGAGTTGCCCCAGCGCGCACGCTTCGTGCGCATCACGGCCGCGGGGGTCAAGGAAAGCCACCCGCACGATGTCGCGATCACCAAGGAATCCACCAACTACTTCGTCTCGCACGAATGAACGCCAAGCCCAAGGGTGTACTGGTCGTCGACCTCGGAGCGCAGTACGCGCAGCTGATCGCCCGTCGCGTGCGCGAGGCCGGCAGCTACTGCGAAATCGCGCCGCCGCGGCGCGCGCTCGAGGCCGCACGGGCGATGAATCTAGGCGCGGTGATCCTCTCCGGCGGTCCCGCGTCGGTGTACGCAACCGACGCTCCCGAAGTTCCGCGCGGCCTGCTCGAGCTTGGCGTGCCGGTGCTCGGCATCTGCTATGGCATGCAGTGGATCGCGCGCGAACTCGGCGGCGAAGTCACGCGCGCCGACAAGCGCGAGTTCGGTCGCCAGTCCGTCGAGGTCGCGGCGGGATCCGAGATCTTCGAGGGCATCGCGGGCCACACCGTGGTCTGGATGAGCCACGGCGATTCCGTCACGCGCCTGCCCGCGGGCTTCCGCACCTACGCGCAGACCGACAGCTGTCCTGTCGCCGCCATGGGAGATGCTGTGCGCGGCTTCTTCGGAGTGCAGTTCCACCCCGAGGTCACGCATTCCGTGCGCGGGCGCGAGGTGATCGAGAACTTCCTCTCGCGCGTGGCGAAGCTGCCGGGCGACTGGCGCCCCGAGGGCATCGTCGAGCGCGAGATCGCGCATGTGCGCGGGCTCGTCGGCTCGGATGGCGAAGTCGTGCTCGGCCTCTCGGGCGGCGTCGACAGCTCGGTTGCCGCGATGATCCTACAGAAGGCCATCGGGCCGCGCCTGCACTGCATCTTCGTGGACAATGGCTTGCTCCGCAAAGGCGAGCGCGAGGTCGTCGAGTCGCAGTTCCGCGACCAGTTCGGGATCGACCTCACCGTGGTCGACGCGACCGAGCGTTTCTTGAAGAGCCTCGAAGGCGTGACGGATCCCGAGGCCAAGCGCAAGCTGATCGGCCGCGACTTCGTCGATGTCTTCAAGCTCGAGGCCAAGCGCTTCAGTCGCGCGCACTTTCTCGCTCAGGGCACGCTGTATCCCGACATCATCGAGTCGATCAATGTGCACGGCGGCAACACGGCCGTGATCAAGAGCCACCACAATGTCGGTGGACTGCCGAAGGACCTGAACATGACGCTGGTCGAGCCGCTGCGCGAGCTCTTCAAGGACGAGGTGCGCGCCATCGGCCGCTATCTCGGGCTCGACGCGCGCATCGTCGATCGCCAGCCCTTCCCCGGACCGGGCCTCGCCGTACGCTGCCTCGGCGATCTCACGCGCGAGCGCCTCGAGACCCTGCGCGAGGCCGACGCCATCGTCACCTCGGAAGTCGAGGCCGCCGGCCTTCACAAGGGCCTGTGGCAGTACTTCGCCGTGCTGCTGCCGGTGCGCTCCGTCGGCGTGATGGGGGACGCGCGCACCTACGAGGAAGCCTGCGCGATCCGCGCCGTCGAATCCACCGACGCCATGACCGCCGACTGGGCCCACCTGCCCTACGACCTGCTCGGCAAGATCTCCAACCGCATCATCAACGAGGTGCGCGGCATCAACCGCGTCGTCCTCGACATCAGCTCCAAGCCACCCGCCACGATCGAGTGGGAGTGAGCCGCGCGCGGCGCCGCACATCTCCACTCGCTCCGCCCGCAAACAACGGGGCCGGTCCTTCGACCCAGGCGACCGGCTCCGCGTTCGTCTTGCCCTGGCCGCTGGCTTGTTTCTCCTGCGACCAGAAGAAGCTCGGGAGACGCAGCGGCGTCTCCCGAGAAGGCCCCCCCCAGGCGTTGCGTCAGCGACGCACGGCTGAGGTGGTATCGCGACCGGCCGCTAGCTTACGGACCGACGGTGAGTTCGATTCCGTTCGAGAGGTTGGTGGTCTTCGGGGCCGGCGGGTCGCGGTACCACGCTTGCGAATAAATCTTTTGTCCCACCGAGAGCGGCATGCCGAGCGCGGTGGGGTTGGCGACGAAGAACGCGTGGAAGTCGGCCGACAGACTGCCGTTGCACAGGCCCGCCGAGCCTCCCGAGTTCTGGGCGGGAAGGCGCTGGGTGGGAGCGCGCACGCACAGGTAGCTCGAGCTCGTGGTGCTCCACGGCGTGAGCACGAAACCGGTGTTGTTGATGCCGTAGAACAGCAGACCTTGCTTCTGGCCCTCGACATTGCTCACGCTCACGATCGCCGTGCCCGCCAAGCTCACCTTCGGCTGGTTGGCGGCCGCGATCGACGGCACGCAGCCGTTGGTCGAGGTGCCCGCGGTGCAGTAGGTCACCGGCGGCGGCGCGTAGAAGCAGTCGTAGACGACCGCGCCGTTCCAGACCTTGTTGTTGTTGGGCGTGCCGCTGAACGGCACATTGAGCGTCTTGCCCGCCGTGATGATCACGTTGGCGTCCGCATAGGTCTGGGTGGTGCCGAAGCCCGAGTACTTGTGGCCGACGGAGCCCTGCATGACGACGGCGACGCCCGAGACGCCCTGCGGCAGAGGGAAGTCGGGGAACTCGACCAGCGAGGGCTGGTTGGCGCCCGCGCTCGAGCCGCTGCCGGTGGCGCGCAGAGTCCACGCGCCGGCATTGGTCTCGAAGCCGATGAAGCTGCCCGAGCGGGTGTAGATCAGCATCGAGAACGGCTGGCCGAAGACGGCCGAGCAGTGCGTCTGCATCTGCGCCACGGTGATGCCGCCCGGCTTGATCACATTCATGTCAAAGAACATCTGGTTGCCCGTGACCAGGCCGCCGGTGCCGGTGAACAGGGTCGCGAGCCGCGGCCCATTGCAGGTCGACGGAGGCGCTCCTAGGTCGTTGAAGGTGAACATGGGCGAGAAGGGGCCGACGCCGGCCGTGTTCTTCGCGCGCACCGCCCAGTTGTGAGCGCCGATGGTCGAGGTGTAGACGAAGCTCAAGCCCGTCGCGACCGGGTAGACGAAGCCGTCGACATCGACGTCGTAGCCCGTGGCGCCCGGAACCGCGGTCCAAGCGAGCGTCACCTGTGGACCGTACAGCGACTGGCCGTTGGAAGGCGTGAGGAGCGTCGGCACATAGGTCGGAGGCGGCACCGGCGGCGGCGTGCCGAAGCAGATGTCCCACGAGGCGAGGGCACCAGTATCCTGCGCGAACCAGTCGTAGATCGTGAGCGTCCAGTCGCCCGCGGCCGGTGCGACTTGCGACAGCGGTGTGTTGGTGACACCGCTCGTGCCCGAGGGCCAATTGCCATAGACCTGCGAGATCTGACCCGGAGGCAGCGCGCCCGCCGTGCATACGCCCGGGGCCTGATAGAGCTCGAAGCTCGTGATGCTGTAGTCGCCGAAAAAGTCGCAAGCAGCGCCGGCTTGGTTGAGCAGGTTGATGCGTGCACCCGAGGGAGTCGTGAGCACGAAGTGGATGTCGCCAGCCCATGTGTGCGACATACTGTTCAACTTGATCTCCGTCACGCATGTCGCACCCGCGGGGATCGCGCTGACATTGAGCATCGACGAGAAGGCAAACGGAGGGAATGTGCCGGGGTAGGTGCCGCCGCCCCCGGTACCGGATGTAGGCACGAGACCGCCTGAACCGCCGGTGCTGCAGGGGGCGATGGTTTGGGCGGAAGCCTCGCTGGCTCCGAAGGCGAGCAACGAGGCGCCGAGGACGCCGAGTGAGAGGTTGCGCATGGTCGAGAGGCTCCTGCTCCTGAGATCGCAAGGGGGAATGCGGCAATGACTCGCAGAGGACGAGACGAGAGCCGCGTGCACTTTTTCCAAGGCTAGCCGGATTCCTGACGGAGCGGGGGTTGTCATGGCGATTTCCCGTAGTCCGAGGCCGGGGCCGCTCCTGTCTAGGGGGAGTCCTTGGGTAGACCGGCGTGAGCGAGCGAGCCGTTGGGGCGGCTTCCGAGCGGCTTTTCGCACCGGAGCCCCGTCACCTTTGACCTCGACCGCTACCAAGGGATCGGGGCCGGCCGCCTGAGAAAGGCGACCGGCCCCGCATCATCCAAACCTGTCAGCGTGATCCGTCTGGGGTGCTCGACAGGTCCACCAAGGTCAGGGAACGACGGTGAGTTCGATCGCGTTCGAGAGGTTGGTGGTCTTCACGGCCGGCGGGTCGCGGTACCACGACTGCGCGAAGAACTTGTTGCCCGCCACCAGCGGCAGTCCGAGGGAGGTCGGGTTGGCAACGAAGAACGCGTGCAGGTCGGTGCTGATGGAGCCGTCGCACTGGCCCACCGTGCCACCCGTCGTCGAGGTGGGCAGGCGCTGGGTCGGGGCCTTGACGCACAGGAAGCTCGAGCTGCCCGAGGCCCACGGCGACGGGACGAAGCCCGAGTTGTTGATGCCGTAGAAGATCAGGCCTTGCTTCTGGCCTTCCAGGCCGGAGACGGTCAGCGTGCACGTGCCGCCGAGCGTGACCTTGGGCTGGTTCGCCGCGCTGATCGCGGGCGTACAGCCGTTGGTCGAGGTACCAGCCGTGCAGTAGCTGATGACCGGCGGTGCAACATTGCAGTTGTAGATCACGGTGCCGTTCCACACGCGCGGCGAAAAGGGCGTGCTGATGAACAGCGTGGCTTGGCTCTTGCCGAGCGAGATCGACATGTCGGCGTTGGTGTAGAGCTGGTTGCCGCCGTTGCCGTTGGTGTAGCTGTGTCCGGCGCCGATGATGCGCACGGCAAAGCCCGTGGTTCCGGTCGGAATCGCGAAGTCGGGGAAGTCGGCCAGCGAGCCACCCGGCTGGTTGTTGCCGATCGAAGCGCCGCCGCCCGTCGCTGTGAGCGTCCACGCACTGGCCACCAGTTCGGAGCCCACATAGGTGCCCGTCTTGGTGTAGATCTCAAGCGTGAAGCTTGTGCCAGCGACAGCGTTGGCGTTGGTCGTCAGTTGCGACACGGTGATGCCCGCGGGGTTCGTCACGTTGATGTCGAAGAACACGGCGCTGCCCGTGCCGAGGCCGTTGCCGCCCGTGAACGGAACCGTCGTGAGAGTCGAGCCGTTGCAGGGGGTCGGAGCCGCGCCTAGGTCGGTGAATATGCGCGAGGCCGCGAAGGGGCCGACGACCGTGTTGGTCAGCCACTTGGCGCGAACCGTCCACGTATGCACGCCCGGCGTGGACGTGAAGACGAACGGCGAGGCGGTCACGGCGGTGACCGTGCCGTCGACGTCGACGTCGTATCCCGAGGCACCGTTGACGGCCGTCCACGTCAGGTTGACGCTCGGGCCGAACACCGCGCCGTTCGCGGCCGGAGTGCCGAGCGTGGGCGCGGTCAGACCGATGTCGTTGAAGGTGCGCGCAACGGCCCACGGACCGGCGCCGGCGGAGTTCACACCGCGCGCCGTCCACGTGTGCGCGCCGAGCGTGGACTGGAACACGTAGCTGGTGCCGACTGCGGGGAACACCGTGCCGTCGATGTCGACCTCGTAGCTCGCGGCGCCGAGGACGGTGCCCCAGGTCAGGCTGACGAACAGGCCGGTGACATTGGCGTTATTGGCGGGCGCCGTCAGCGCCGGAGCGACCGCGGGCGGCGGGACCGGCGGCGGCGTGCCGAAGCAGATGTCCCAAGAGGTCAGGTTGCCGGCGTCGGCGACAATCCAGTCCCAGATCGTGAGAGTCCAGTTGCCGGTCGCGGCGGCCACGCCCGAGAGCGCGACATTCTCGATGGAGAAGTTGCCGTGCGTCCACGTGCCGAAGTTCTGGGAGAATGTCGACGACGGATAGGTGGGCGGGGTACCCGCCGCCGTCGGAAGGGGCTGGCCCTGCTCGACGCTGTTCACCACATAGTCGCCGTTCCAGTCGTTGCTGCCGCCCTGACGGTTGAACAGGTTGATCTTCTGGCCCGAGGGGCTCTCCAGCACATACTGGACGTCGCCGGTGAACGTGTGGGTCATGCCGTTGAGCTTGACCTCGGTGACGACCGTCGCGCCCGGCGGCAGCGAGGTCACATTGAGCGTCGAGGAGAAGGGGAAGCTCGGTTGGACCGTTTGGTAGGTGCCGTTGCCGGTCCCCGAGGCGGGGAACGCGCCGCCGGCGCCGCCGCTGGTGCAACCGATGGTCTGGGCCGAGGCCTCGACCGACATGACCGCGATCGCAGCCGCGGTGGCAAGCGAAAGAGTGAAGGTACGCATGGTGAAGGGGCTCCTGAAGATAGACACGGAAGAGGCTGGGACTGTCCGAGGGCCTGACTGCTGCGGCCGCACCGGCACGCGGGTGTCGCGCCGCGCGTCAGTCCCTAGTTACTGCCGATGCTACCCCGAGATTCGCGCGTTCGGGGAGTGCCCAGACTCCGTTTTTGAGACACGCTCGGGCGAAGAGGTGGGGGGCAGTAGGCGAAGAGCTGGGCGATGGCCGGGCCGGCGCCCCCTCCTGCTAGGCTTTCGGGCACTTCGAACGCCTCGGCCCCGCCGACCCTGCTCAACCTCCAAAACCCCCGCCCCGGAGCGCCCCATGCGCCTTCGCGCCCTCTGCGTGCTCGCCTGCCTGCCCCTGTGTGCTTCGTTCCCCGCCGCCCAGACCTTCGCCTTCCGGGCCGACAAGGGGGCGAGCGTGGAGAAGCGCTTTGCCATGGACCTCTCCATGGACCTGGACGAGTTTTCCATGTCGGTCGGCGACGAAGAGCTGCCCGATGAGCACATCGGCAGCCTCGAAATGTCGATCCAGCAGGAGTCGCGTCTGGTTTTCGAAGACACCTACCCGCAGGGCGCCGAGGGACGGCCGGCGCTCCTGCACCGCAAGTTCGTCGCACTCGCCAACGAGGAGCGTCAGACGATGGGCGGCTTGGTCGATGACGAGAGCGAGTCGTCGGGCGAGACCACGAGCGAGACGAGCGAGCTCGAGGGC
This sequence comes from Planctomycetota bacterium, assembly GCA_016872795.1. GTDB lineage: Bacteria > Planctomycetota > UBA1135 > UBA1135 > F1-120-MAGs118. The sequence goes on along the minus strand of VGYZ01000005.1, from coordinate 70,899 downwards.
CGCACGGTGGCGTTCCGCTGGAACGCCGAGGAGGACAAGTTCGATCTGAGCTACGAGGGCGAGAGCGAGGGCGCCGACGAAGCGCTGCTCGAAGGGCTGATCGAGGATTGCGACCTGCGCGGCGTCTTGCCCGCGGTCGAGGTCGGCGAGGGCGACACATGGGATCTCGACGCGCAGGTGTTCGACTTGCTGACGGGCCCCGGTGGTGATGTCGCGCTCGAGGATCCAACGGACGAAGACGACAGCGACGACGACCTCGACGAGCAGTTCCGCGAGAACATCGAAGGCGACTTGAAGGCGACCTTCGCCGGCCTGCGCGAAGTCGAGGGCGCCAAGCTCGCGGTGATCGAGCTCCGCGGCTCGGCCAAGACGCACGCCGAGCAGGACGCGAGCGAAGGCGAAGGCCACGGCGGCACGCGCAGCCTCGCGCTCGAGTTTTCCCAGATCGAGGGCGAAGTGCTGTGGGACCTCGAGCTCGGCCGCGCGGTGTCGTACTCGCTCTCCGGCAATGTGCAGGCGCGCATCGTGGAAGACTCGACGCTCGAGTTCGATGGCCAGTCGATCGAGATGAGCCAGCGCATGACGCTCGTCGGCAAGCTCTCGGCCACGGGCACATTCGCCGCGGCCGAGTGAATTCGGAGTGTCGGCGAGCGTCGCGGGCGCAACCGAGGCGCTCACGCGCGGGCCGGTCAAGGGGTGCGTGCGTCGGCGCACTCGGTGCGAGCGCGCCCTAGCGTCGGTTCAGCGCGCGCGTGACGAGCGGGCCGATCACGCCGCCGATCACGAGCATCACGCCGACCAGGATCGCGACGCGCAGGAGTGCGCGTTCGCCGCGCGGAAATGTCGTGGCGAACAGCCCCAAGCCGGCCGCGCCGAACATGACGAGGCCGAGCAGGAGCACCCAGCTCTGGCTGAAGAACAGCCGCAGGTCGCGCACGGCGTGGATCCCATCGTCGTCGAGCTTCCAGCCGTTGGGCAACGCCTCGCGCAGCTCGGCGGGTGTCGGCGGACGGCCGCCGCGTCCGACCTTCGAGAGATCGACGAGTCGATCGACGCGCACGCGTTGCTCGCTCATGGCCGTTGCTCCTGCACGAGGCGCACGAGGGTAACGCGCGCGGAGCGCTTGTGCCCGCGGCCACCAAGGAGAGCGCGGGGCAGCGTCGAGCCGGCCTTCGATCGCGCGCAGCTTGCTCGCGCCGCCGCTCACGCTACCGTTCTTGGCATGGCATGCATGCTCGACGCAGCGGAGCCGGTCTCCGCGGACTGGACATTTCTCGGGTACATGGTCGCGATCGTGGGCTGCGTGCTGCTCGCCAACGGCGTCCTGTTCCGCAATCCGCGCGCGCTCGTGGCCGAGCGTCTCGGGCGCGGGCCCCAGCCGCTGCGGCGGGTGCGCGACTTCGTGTTCCACCGCGTGCAGGTCGGCTTGGGGTTCTCCTACCTCGTCGCGGCCTTCGCCAGCCTGCTGTATGGACGGCTCGAGCCCGAGGCGCTGCCCGGCGGCAGCGCCATGGCGTGGGTCGGGCTCGTGCTCGTCGCCACGGGGGCGTTCGAGGTCGCGGGTTGGCTGTGGTCCGCGCACTCGCTGCGCGTGCATGTGCGCGCAGTCCTGCGCGAGTCGCCGCCCGATTTCGAGACCGACCCGACGCTCGCCCGCGAGATCGGCGAGCTGTTCGGCGTCGATACTCGCGCGGACGAGACGGTGCAGTCGTACGCGGCGCGGCTGCGTCAGTCGCTCGGTCTCACGACGCTCGTGCGTCAGGTGGGCGGCGCGCGGGCGGGAGGTGTGGAGCGCGGCGTGACGGGGTTCGGCGACGAGGGCGACGACGAGAGCTGACGCACGAGCGGTGCCGCGATTTTGGCGCGAGGCGCGACCAGCGCGGTTCTCGCGCGACGAAGCTCGTGTGCAAGTTCGTGCCAGGGTTTCGGTCTTCGGTCGAGCGCTGATCGATGTGCTCTATCCGCCGCTGTGCTGGCTGTGCGGGTGCGACGCCGCCAGCGCAGGCGACGGGCACGCGAGTGGTTGCGTGGAGCACGCCTTGCCCGACGGGCCACCCGGCGTCCGCTGTCCCATCTGTGCGGGAGCCATGGCGGCGGCGCTGGAGCGTGCCGAGCGCTGCGCGAGTTGTCGGAGGGAGAGCTTCGGCATCGAGCGGCTGGTGGTGCTCGGTGATTACCGGCGGCAAGCGCAGGTGCGCGAGTGGGTGCTCGCCTTCAAGCACGGCGGCCGAGCGGAGCTGGCGCGGCCGCTGGCGGCGGCGCTCGCACGGCGCGTGCGCGCGAGCGTCGCACAGGTCGCGGCCAAAAACGTGCTCGTTCCCGTGCCGCTGCATCCGTGGCGGCGCCTCGAACGCGGGTACGATCAGGCCGCGCGACTTGGAAGCGAACTGTGCGATGCGCTCGGTTGGCCGTTGGCGCGCGCCCTCGTTCGCACGCGTCCGACGGTCGTGCAGGGCACGGCCGGAGCGACATCGCGTGCGGCCAATGTGCGCGGGGCCTTCGGGCCAGCGCGCTGGCGTCCACTGGCGCGGCGCGCGGTGGCCGAGGCGGAGCGCGTGTGGATCGTCGATGATGTCGTGACGAGCGGTGCGACCTTGCGCGAGTGCGCGCGCGCGCTGCGACGCATGGGGGCGCGCCGCGTGTCCGCGCTGGCGCTCGCGCGCGCGACGCCGCATTCGGGCTCCGGCGCGGCGCGTGAGGACGAGCTCGAAGCGGACACGACGCTGGCGCGTGGCAGCGCCCCTGCGCTCCAAAGCGCTGCCGTCGACGCGCGTCGGTTAGGCTGTGCGCCATGAGCTCCGCGGCCGCTCCCGACAGCCTGCCCGACAGCCTATTCGTCGAACCGTTCTCCGGCATGGCGGGGGACATGCTGCTCGGCGCCTTGCTCGACCTCGGCGACCCGCGCTTCACGCTGGAGCACCTTTGCGCGCTGGCCGCGGACCTCGTGCCGGGAGAGGCGCAGCTGTCCGCGCAGAAGGTGTGGCGCGGCTCGCTGTCAGGGCTCGCTCTCGATGTGCGCACCCCCGAGCGGGGAGAGCTGCCGCACCGCGGGATCGCCGACCTCGAGGCGCTGCTCTCGCGCTCCACCCTGCTGTCGTCGAGCGCGAAGGAGCGGGCGCGCGCGGTGCTGTGGCGCATCGCGGTTGCGGAGGGGCGTGTCCACGGATGCGCACCGGAGGAGATTCACTTTCACGAGATCGGCGCGGTCGACACGCTCGTCGATGTGTGCGGTGCGGTGCATGCGCTCGAGCGCCTCGGCGTGCGCAAGGTGTTCGCGTCGGCGCCGCTCGTCGGCTCCGGCACCGTGCGCTGCGCCCACGGCGACATGCCGGTGCCCGTGCCTGCGGTGGCGGAGTTGTTGCGCGGTCGCCCGCATCACATCGGCGGCGGCGGCGAGCGCCTGACGCCGACGGGCGCGGCGCTGCTCGTCGAGCTCGTCCCTGAGTTTGGCGAGCCGGGCGCGTTCGTAGCGAGCGCGATCGGCTACGGCGCGGGGCAGCGCGACCCGCGCGAGGGACCGCCCAACATCTTGCGCGTGCAGCTCGGTCGCGCCGGATCTTTGGCACCGCGACCGGAAGTGTGGACGCTGGAGTGCAACCTCGACGACATGACCGGCGAGGAACTCGGCTTTCTCGTGCAGGAGCTGCGCGCGAAGGGTGCGCTCGAAGTCTGGACGAGCGCGGTCGCGATGAAGAAGGACCGGCCGGGCGTGATCGTCGCGGCGCTCGCCCGAGCGAGCTCGCGCGCGGCGCTCGAGACGGTGCTGTTCGACCACTCGACGGCGCTCGGCCTGCGCTGGACGCGCAGCGAGCGCACCGAGTGCGAGCGCGTCGACCTCGAGGTGCGCGTGGGGGAGTTCCGAGTGCGAGGCCAGCGACGGCTGCGACCCGGAGCCGATCCCCGCTCGCTCGACGCGCGCGACATCGCGTTCGAGTACGACGACCTCGCCGCGTTGGCTCGCGCCCGCGGTCTCGCGCTGCGCGCGGCCGAGCAGCTCGCCCGCGAGGCGTTTGCGCTCACGCGCTCGCAGGTGTAGCCGCGAAGGGGCGCCGTGGTTGCGCTCTGCACATGTCTCCACGCGCGCGTCGGACCGCCGCACGGACACGCCAGCGCGCAGCGGGCGGGTTGGGCGTGCGCTCGTTGCGGTTCGCGGCGCCCGGACGAGCGCAGGCGAGGAACCACTCGGGACGACCCCACTGCGCTCGGAATCGACCTGGAGGTAAAGCTCTCGCCCTCGAGGGCCCGTCCCTGCGTCTTGGGATCGTCGAGCTTGCGCACCACGCGGTTGCCTTCGCCGATCAGCGGCACGATCGGCTGGCGCGGGCGTTCCGAGAGCTCGAAGCTCATGCGGGTGACTTCGTCGCCCGAGCGCACGAGGTGCGCCGTGGCTCCGTTGACGCAGGTGCAGCCTGAGCCGCGCTGGCCGGGGATCGCGTGGGTCTCGAGCCGCGCGCCGTCGGTGTTGTCGACGATCAGCACCTCCTCGAACGGCAGCAAGCCCGCCGCTTCCAGCAGGTCGCGGTCGCTGGTGATCGAGCCCATGTAGTCGCGGCGCGCTCCGGTGACGGTGGCCTCGTGGAGCTGCGAGCGGAGCAAGCGGCGCATGGGCGGCGGAGAGGGATGCGATCGACGGCCGAGTCGGCCGTGCTAGCGACCGGAGTAGCTCCGCAGGCCCCTCGAGAGCCGGTCGAGGGCGTCCGCGAGGATCCCCGGGGGCGTGCCGTAGCCCAGCCGCACATGGCCGGGGGCGTCGAAGTGCTCGCCCGCCACGACGCCGAGCCCTTCCGCCGCCGCGAGGTGCCGTGCGAAGGCGAGGGTGCCGTCGACGCCGCGGACACGGGCGCAGGCGACGATGCCGTGCTCGGGCACGAGGGCCTCGAAGCGGGGCTCGGAGGCGAGCCAGCGTTCGAGCACCGGGCGGCTGTGTGCCAGCACGCTTCGATAGGGTGCGAGCAGGGCGTCGCGCTGGCGCAGGGCGCTGTGCGCGGCCCGCAGGCTGGAGGTCGGCAGGTCGACATACTGCAGGAAGCTGGCGTCCTCGACGGCCTCGCGTTCGCGCGCGGCGGCCTCGCCGAGGACCGCCCACCCGACGCGCAGGGCGCCGAGCCCGTAGGCCTTGGTCAAGCTGCCGAGCGAGATGCCGTGCCGCAGGTCGCGGGCCGCGTGGAACGCCGCCGCGTCGGGCACGAACTCCTCGTAGATCTCGTTGCAGACCAGATAGCCGCCCCGGCGCGCGGCCAGCTCGGCGAGCGTCGCGAGATCGGCGGGGGAGGTGCGCACGCCGCTGGGGTTGTGGGGGCTCGAGAGGAACACATGGCCTCGCTCGGGCCCCTCGAGGGCGGCCTCGACCGCGGCGGGGTCGAGGCGCCAGCGCTGTTCGAGGCTGCGCCGGACAAGGACGACTGTCGCGCCCTCCCGGCGCGGCAGCACGCGCAGCGGCTCGTAGGAGGGAACCTCGACCGCCACCCGGTTGCCGGGGCCGAACAGCGCGGCGGCGACGACGCTCATCGCGCCGGTCGCGCCCGGCGCAAGGAACACTTGCTCGGGGCGCACGCCGAAGCGCTGCGCGAGCAGGGCGGCGAGTTCGGGCAGCGCGCGGGCTCCGCCCCACTCGAGGTCGAGCCCCGAAATCTCGGCGAAGTGCGCTCGATCGGCAGCTGCCATGCCCGACTGCGTGAGGCTCGCGGCGTGAGCCAGCGCGTCCGTGCGCGCGAAACGCATGTACGGGAAGCCGGGGCGGTGCACGGGCGTGAAGTCGCTCAACGCAGCGGACGCGGGGTCGGGAAAGGTGGAGAAAAGTCCGAGCGAGCGCTGTGGAACAGGCCTAGGGCGATGGCTAGGATCGCGCTCGTTCTAGCACATTCGCCGCGCTCGCGGAGGTTGCTGGAGCACGGGAGCCCGAGCGCTGCGCGCGCCGTGTCGCGAAGGATCCCGCCGCTGTTTGAGAGGCTCTCCCGCGCGGGGAGTCGGGCCTTCGAAGCACACTGGGATTGGCACCACATGAAGATTCACGGATCGCAGGTCCGAGGCTGGACCTCGTCGTTCTCGTTCGTCCTCTGCGCCACGGGCCTCGCGCTCGCGCAGCAGGGTTCCCCGCTCCCCACACCTACGAACACCGCTGGCGCGGACGCGAATCATGCTGGCGCCACCGCTACAGGCGCGACGAAGCCCTCGATCGGCGCAGGTCTTGTCGCCACCACGCAGGAGGCGCCGAAGTTCCTGCGCTATGTGCGCGCGGCGAGCGGCGGCGCGAAGGTGCGCAACATCTATGACGCGCAGGGCGTCGCGATCGCGGATGTGGAAGCGGGCACCGTGCTCGCGGTGCACGGCGAGCGCGCGGGCTGGCTCGAGGTCGAGTCGCCGGCGGGCTTCTCCGTGTGGGTCTACGGCGAGTACCTGACCCCGACCACCGAGTCGGGCGTGCTGTCGGTCTCCGGCAACGATGTGCGCATGCGTCCGCTCCCGTCGTCGGGCGCGGAGAGCCTGCCGCTGCGCCAGCTGCTGCAGAAGGGCCAGCGGCTGCGCATGCTCGGGCGCAAGGACCTCGCCAAGCCGCTCGCCGAAGACTGGGTCAATGTCGGCTCGCCCGTCGGCTCGCGCGGCTGGGTGGCGACGACGCAAACCGAAGCTCTGCCCGCCGATCAGGACGGTGCGACCCTGTGGGGCACGGCCGTGGGTGAAGCGCGCAAGCCGCTCACCGGCACGCCGATCACGAGTGCGGCCGTTGCGGGCGGTGCCGAAGCCGCGACGGGCGGGTCGAACGCGAGCGTGACCACGGACTCGAAGAAGATCAGCGCCGCGCTCGGCGACGCCGACAAGCAGCTCGCCGCCGCGCGCTCGACGCAGGAGCAGGGCGGCAGTGCCGACTACGACGCGGTCAAGGCCGCCTACGAGGCGGTGCTCGCGCTGGGCCCGGGCGAGGCGACGACGAAGCTCGTCAAGGATCGCATCGAGCTCTGCTCGGCCTACGCCGACGGCGCCAACCTCAGCGCGGAACTCGAGCGCCAGAAGCAGTCGATCGACGCCGCGCTGAGCAAGCGCCGAGACGAGATGGCTCGCGCCGCGCGCCGCCAGCCATTCGACGGTCGCTTCGACGGCCGCGGCCGCATCGAGAAGGCCACCCTGCCCGGCGAGAGCCGTGCGGTGTACTTCCTGCGCTTCGGCGGCGAGCTCGTCGCGGAACTGGGCTGCGCCAGCGGTCGCCTCGACTTCGCCGACTTCCTCGGCTGCGAGGTCGGCTTCAACGGCACCGAGACGCGCGGCCCGATCCGCAGCACGACGGCGGCGCTCAACCGTCCGCGCGCTTTCGACGTCGCGCGCCTCGAAGTCATCGCTGCGCCGGCCAAGGGCCAGCGCTAGGCCGCTCGCGCGCGGGAGGATCGCTGCGGTCCTCCCGCGCCGCAGTCCGCTGCCATGTGGCGCGCGATCGTCGATTTCTTCCGCCGCCTCGCGGCCCTCGGGCCGGCGGCACCCCTGTGCGATTCGTGCCAGTGGGACTACGGCAGCGTGTGCAAGCGGCCCGAGCGCCCCAACGCCACGCGCTGCCCGGACTACCGGAAGCGCTAGCTCGCGCCTTCGGCCGCGGACGCTGGCTCGGCCTGCGGCAACCAGCGCGCCCGCACGCTGGCGAGCTCACCCTGCGCGATGCCCGCGCGGATTTCCGCCATCAGTCGGTGGAACCAGCGGATGTTGTGGTGGGTGAGCAGGATCGCGCCGAGCAGCTCCTCGCTCTTCACGAGGTGGCGCAGGTAGGCGCGGCTGTAGCCCGTGGAGCAGGTCGGGCAATCGCAGCGCGCATCGAGCGGCCGCTCGTCGCGTGCGAAGCGCGCGTTGCGCAGGTTGAGCGCGCCCGCGCTCGTGAAGGCCTGCGCGGTGCGTCCGTGGCGCGTCGGCGTGACGCAGTCGAACAGGTCGATGCCGCGCTCGATCGCGTCGAAGAAGTCGCGCGGCGTGCCGACGCCCATCAGGTAGCGCGGACGGTCCTCGGGAAGCAGCGGTGCCGCGGACTCGACGGCGACGAGCATCTCCTCGCGCGTCTCGCCGACGCTGACGCCGCCGATCGCGTAGCCGACCAGATCGTGCGGCGTGATCGCCTCGACCGAGCGCGCGCGCAGGTCGGGGAATGCGCCGCCTTGCACGATGCCGAACAGCGCTTGCCCGCGCGACTCGCCGCCCAGCTCGCGATGGCGCCGCACGCAGCGCTCGAGCCAGCGGTGCGTGCGCGCGGTCGCGTCCTCGACGCAGGCGCGGTCGCCCGGGCGCGGCGGGCAGTGATCGAAGGCCATCGCAACATCGGCGCCGAGCGCGGCTTCGATCTCGACCACGCGCTCGGGCGTGAAGCGCACGCTCGCGCCGTCGACGACGCTGCGAAATGTGACGCCGTCCTCGTCGAGCTTGCGCGTGTCCTCGAGGCTGAACACCTGGTAGCCGCCGGAATCCGTGAGGATCGGCCCATCCCAGCGCATGAAGCCGTGCAGGCCGCCGAGGTCGCGCACCAGTGCCTCGCCCGGACGCAGGTGCAAGTGGTATGTGTTGCCGAGCAGCATCGTCGTGCCGAGCTCGCGCAGCTCGCGCGCGGTGCAGCCCTTGACCGTGCCCTTCGTTCCCACGGGCATGAAGGCCGGTGTTCGCACCTCTCCGTGCGGAGTGGAGAACGCGCCGGTGCGCGCGCGGCAATCGCGCGCCTTCGCAAGTACCTCGAAACCGAAGCCTTCGCGCCGCATCGCTAGCGCCAGTCCACGACGCGCGCGCCGGGGTAGTAGTGAGCGAGAATCCGCTCGGCGTTCCAGCCTGCGCTCGCGCACTCGCGCGCCGCGGCTTGGCACAGGCCGACGCCGTGTCCGCGGCCGCGGCCTTCGAAGCGCAATGTGCTTGCGAGCTCGTCGCCCGCGCGCGGGACCGTGAGCTCGATCGCCGACGAGAGCAGCTTGTCCGCGCCGAGGGCGCGCCGCAGCTCCTCAAAGCGCACGCGCGCGCTGCCGCTGGGGCCCACGAGTTCCACCTCGAGCCAGCGTCCGCCGCTGTCGAGCGCGACCGGCCGCAGGCGCTCGAGACGCGTGCCGACGCGGAAGCGCTGCGCCAGCGCGTCGAGCGCCGCGCGCTGCGCGGTGAAGCTCCACGGCTCGCCCGCGGACTCGCGCCCGAGTCCGAGCTCATTGCGGCACGCGGGGCAGGGCACCGAGCGCAGGCACTCGAAGCGCGCTTCCGGTGAGACATCGCGCGCGTCCGCCGTGTGGCCGCCGCAAGCGGCGTGAAAGCGCGCGTCGACCACGCGCTCGCCTTCGAGCAACACGCGGCCGCGCGTCGACTCGATGGCGCGCGCGAGCTCGGCGTCGAGCTCGCGCTCGCGCTCGTTCTTCGGCACGAACGCGCCGGCGTAGGCCATGTCGCGCGTGTCCGAGTACAGGAAGGGATCCGTGCGCCGCGCGCCGCGATCGTCGAGCGCGCTCACCGCGTAGCTGCGCGCCGCGATCGCTTGCGCGCGCAGGGTCTCGAGGCTCGCGCTCCACAGGACGAGCTCGGACGCCACCACGCCGGCGATGTAGTCCTCGAGGTCGAGCGCGTTGGTCACCTCGAAGCCGCTCGCGCCGCTGGCGGCGCGAACGACCAGCGAGCCGCGATAGCGCCGACCGTTGACACTCCATGGCCCGCGCTCCGCGAAGCGCGCTTCGGTCTGACGCACGCCGTCGCACAGCAGCGCCGTGCCCGCGCGCTCGATCTTCACGCACGCCTTCGCAGCGTCGCGGACTTCGAGCGTCTTTGCGCCCGCGAGCTGCGCGAGTCGCACATGCACCTCGCCGCTCGCGCGCCGCAGCGTGCGGCGTGGCGTCGAGCTGGCGGAAATGGGTGTGATCGGCGCGCCCTTCTTCGGAGGCGCCGCGCAAGCGCCGAGCGTTGCGAGCAACGCGAACGCGAGCGTCGCTCGTGCGTTCAAGTCGCGCTCTCGCCCTCGGGGCGCAGGCTCGCCGCGTCGACTCCGATCGCAGCGCAGCCCTCGGCGGTGATCAGGCGGCCGCGGCTGGTGCGCTCGAGGAATCCGCAGCGCAGGAGGTGCGGCTCGAAGACTTCTTCCACGGTGTCCTCGGCCTCGCCGATCGCCGCCGCGAGCGTCTTCAAGCCCACGGGGCGCGTGAGGTTGCGAGCGAGCACCGCGAGGATGCGCCGGTCGGTGTCTTCGAGCCCGAACTCGTCGACGCCCATGCGGCGCAGGGCCTCGATCGCGTGCGCGGGCTCGGCGCGCGCGGCGCCACAGACCTGCACGAGGTCGCGCACGCGGCGCAGGAAGCGGTTGGCGATGCGCGGCGTGCCGCGGCTGCGCTCGGCGACGGTGCGCGCTGCGGAGGGGGAGATGGCGACGGCGAGGATGCGCGCCGAGCGCTCGAGGATCGCGATCAGGTCCTCGGTCGGGTAGGGCGAGAGCCGTTCGAGCAGGCCGAAGCGACCGCGGAAGGGCGCCGAGAGCAGGCCTTCGCGCGTGGTGGCTCCGACGAGCACGAAACGCTCGAGCTTGAGCGGCAACACGCGCGCGTTCGGGCCCTGGTCGAGGGTCAGATCGACCGCGTAGTCTTCCATGGCCGAGTACAGGTACTCCTCGACGGCCGCCGGCACGCGGTGGATCTCGTCGATGAACAGCACATCGCCGCGCTTGAGCTGCGTCAGGATGCCGACGAGGTCGCGGGCGCGCTCGAGCGCCGGCCCGGTGGTGGAATGCAAGGTCGTGCCGAGCTCGATCGCGATCAGCTTGGCGAGGCTCGTCTTGCCCAGACCCGGCGGGCCGGAGAGCAGCACATGGTCGGGCGTGTCCTTGCGTGCCTTGGCGGCGGAGATGGCCACGCGCAGGTTCTCGAGCGTCTGGCGCTGGCCGACGAACTCGTCGAAGCGCTGGGGCCGCAGGGTGTTCTCGAACTCGAGCTCGGCGCCCGCCGGGGCGCTGCCGAGCAGGGCCTCGAGCCCCTCCGTGCGCAGCCCGTGGAACACGGACCCACTGCCAGCCTCCGAACGCCCCGCATCGCTCATGGGGCTAGCCTAGCCCGCGCTTCTCTCCGGAATCCACAGCGCGGGCGCGATCGCGCGTGCGTGGATCGGAGCGCTGCGGAGCTCCCCGCCGCCGGGCGTCGAGCCTGATCGCGCGCTCCGCCCCCCCCCAGCCGTGCAGTGCGCCCGCGGCCATGCCCGAGACCGGCAGCGCCCGAGGCCCGCGGCGCCCGCAGGCGCTCGAGACCCGACGCCGGCGGGGATCGCGGGCCAGCGGGTCGGGTCCGGTGGGGCCGAGCGCGAGAATCTCGGGACGGGAGGGTGTCTGACCGGCGCTGCTTCGGTACAACCTACGCTTTGCAGTCTTGGCTCCCCCCGCCCCATCAGGGCTGTGGAGCCGGTGCCCTCGTCTCGCTCCGCGCGTCGGAGTGCGACGGGGCGCGAGCATGTGCCCCCGCGACCGCGTGTCGCCGGTGGCTCGAGCCCGCGCATCGGCCCGCACCTGCCCCTGAGCAAGGTGAGCGGAGCGACCGAGCTTCGATCCCACGCCCGTGCCCAACCGCCGGTCGTCGGGACGCGGCCCGCGTCCCGTCCCGTCCACATCCTCTCTCCGAACTTCGATGCGTCGCACCCTCCCTTGGTCGATTGCCCTCGCACCGTTGGTCCTCGCCGCCTGCGGCGGCGGCTCTGGCTCCTCGTCGGGGGGCAACCTCGACCTGCGCGAAGTCTCCAACGGCTTCGGCTTGATGCTGCCCTATCAGGTCCGCAAGGCCGATGCGCAGGGCAACCCCGGTACGGAAGTCGTCCTGATTCGCTCGCTGGCGGATCTGACGGGCAATGTCACTCCGCTCAACCCGGTGCTGCCGGTGACCGAGTGGCCCATCGAGACGCGCCTGCCCAACGGTGAGTCGGGCAACCACTACCTCTACGCGGAGTTCAGCCAGCCCCTCGATGTCGACAGCGTGCTCGACTCCGCGTCGGTCGGCCAGTCGAACTTCGGACTGGTGGGCACGATCACGGTGCTCGCGCTCGATCCGGGCACGGGCATCGCGGTGCCGGTCCCCGGCCGCGCGTTCATCGACGGCCAGACCTATTCGCGGCCGGATCCGAACGATCCCAGCGAGCTGCTGTTCGAGCGCTGGGTGGAGTACGACTCGGCGGGCGTTCCGCGCGCGACCTCGCTCGACATCGACGGAGACGGCCAGAGCGATGGCCTGGGCTTCCCGGGCACACAGTCGTCCCTCGGCTTTGCGGGCGCCTCGAAGCTCATCAGCCCCAACACGCTCGTGTTCGTGGTCGACAGCGACAACGACCTCTCGACGCACGAGCAGTTCCCCGCCAATCGCCAGATCAAGCTGCGCGCCACGCGCGCGGTGAGGTCGTACAACGGCAAGCTGCTCGCGCAGCAGGTGGTGGCCAGCTGCACGGTGGGCAGCGATCTGGTCGCGCCCGAAGTCTCCATGACGCCGCCGCCGAACGCGATCCCGGTCACCAGCCCGAGTCTGGGCGACGACCAGATCGACCCGCAGGCGCCGATCATCGTGGAGTTCACCGAGCCGCTGCAGCCGACGAGCGTCGGTTCCTTCCCGACGGTCGTGCCGCCGGTGGTGAGCCCCGCGATCACGCTGGTGTTCGGCCCCACGAACCAGCAGACGCAGGTTCCCTACACCTGCCTGCCGGAGTCGATCTACGACTTCTCCAAGTGGATCCTCACGCCAAACTTCCCCTTCCCCGGCAACGGTCCTGCGACCCAGAACTGCGGCACCTTCAACCGCGTGACGATCACCTTCGTGGCCCAGCAGGTGCTCGACCTCGCCGGCAACACGAACTCGCTGGCGGCGACGGCGGACTTCACCACGGGCGAGGGTCCGGGCATCGTCAACGCGCCGGTGGCTCCCGAAGCCGTGGTCATCGGCCGCCTCGGCGCTGCGCCGGGCCTGTCGGTGCTCGACCTCAACGGTTTCGGACAGTCGACGGGCGATCCGCAGTTCGACTTCAGCTACCAGACCTTCCCCAAGGGCTGGTCGAACTTCCCCAACAACCCGAACCTGATCCAGTACGGGCCGACGATGTACCCGCCCTTGTTCCCCGGCACTTGCACGGTGGACGGGGGCTCGGCGGGCGCGTTCACGCTGACCGAGGACACCTCGCTCGAGGATCTGCTGGTGCGTCCGCCGGTGATCACCTCGGTCGGGGAGATGGCGCTCGGCCAGTCGCTCGACCTCGTCTACCACAACGGCAAGGACGCGACCGGTTGCCGCTTCAACGGCGGCAACTTCTGTTCGATCAACGGCAAGAAGGTCATTCGCACGTCGTTCCAGACCGGCCAGACGATCGGACCGCCGCTGCCGAACCAGGCTCCGGCCGCGATCGTACCCGGCGGTGCCAACCCGATCTCCTTCGCTCCGCACCCCAACCCGCCGCCGCTGCGCTTCCCGCCCCTGTGCCTGCAGCCCTTCATCGGCGGTGAGGAGCCGACCTCGATCTACACGGCGACGGTTCTGGGCTTCGCCAACCTGCTCGTGCCCGGCAACCCGCTGCGCGAGTTCGATCGCCCGCCGACGGGCATCGCGGCCCAGTTCCAAAACGCCTTCTTCGAGGGCCCGGACCGCGTGATCTTGACCAGCTCGGGCCCGTGCCTCGAGCACCAGTACCGCCAGCAGATCGGTCACTTCTTGTACATGCTCGACCGCGCGCGCCGCGAAGTCGTGGTGTTCAACTCCAACCGCATGACGGTGCTCGATCGCATCCCCTGCGCGGATCCGACCGACATCACCATGGCGCCGAACCTCGACTTCATCGCGGTCTCGAATCAGAACGCCGACACGGTCACATTCATCGACACATACCCGGGGTCGGCGACCTTCCACAAGGTCGTCAAGGTCACCCAGGTCGGTCGTGGTCCGCGCGGGATCGAGTGGGATCCGGGCAACGAGGACATCCTCGTCTGCAACGAGGAGGGTGGCTCGGTCTCGATCCTCTCGGCCTTCACCTTCGATGTGCGCAAGACGATCTTCGGCAACCTCGAGCGCCCGTTCGATGTCGTGATCCTCCAGCGCCAGATCGGCTTCGGCTACAACCGCGCCGTCTACTTCGCTTGGATCCTGAACCGCAATGGTGACCTGACGATCTTCGAATCGGGCCCCAACGGCGTGAACGGCTGGGGCTACGACGACACGGTGGGGGTCGCGCCCTTCACCTTCGAGAATCCCAAGAAGCTCGCGCTCAACTACGAGTTCGTGGGCGGCTCGGTGTGGATCCTGCACGAGAACCCGCTCAGCGAGACGGGCACTCCGACGGGCCAGATCGGCGGCGCGGTCACGCGCGTCGACATCGACAGCGGCGCCTTCGGCCTCTTGCCGCTCAACGGCTTCCAGGGCCAGATCAACCCGCAGTTCCGCAACATGAGCATGAAGGTTCGCACCTCGATCGGTCCCAACGAGCTCACCGGCGTGCCGGTGGACATCGTCTTCGACGAGCTCAACAACCTCGGCGCCTCCCAGAACACGCAGTCCAACTTCGGCGTGGGACAGGGCATCCTGATCAACGGCAAGTCGGTGATCAAGAACAACACCGCTGCTGCGATCTTCCCAGACTACATGTTCCTCGCGGTGCCGACTTCGAGCGAAGGTCCGGGCGTAATCGATGTCATCGCCATGACCAGCGGCTACACGCGCTTCGACACGGACAAGTACCTCTCAGGGATCCAGTCCGTGCCGTGCTCGGGTGCGCGCTTCCTGTGCACCTTCTTCCGGCGCTAGTCCGCACGCAGGATTGCTCGAAAGCGCACAGCCTGGGAGTTCCAGCTCGGCCCCCGTCGATCGCACGCTCGGGCGGTGGGCGGGGTCTGAGTGCTCTCGCGACATCGTTCCCGCTTCGATCGGTCCAGCAGTCCGTGCGTGGCACAGGGTTTGTTGACCCCAGCCGCGGGGACTACGCATCGTGCGTGGGACCGCTATCGGCGGATGGCCCAGAGGGTCGCTCGGATGGCAAATTTGCTTACATCCTCGCACGGTTGACTGACTAGACTACGCACCCCCTTTCGTGCGCGGCCGCGAGCGGCCCCCCTACAGACAGCGAGCGAACCTGATCCCATGAAGCGACAGCTGGCATGGACCTTGGCGGCGTCCCCGGTGGTGTTCCTCGTTGCCTCCTGCTCCGGCGGAGGCAGCGGAGCCCCGGGCTCGGCGTCCCAGTTGGACCTCCTCGAGGTGTCGAACGGCTTCGGCCTGATGCTGCCCCATCAGGTGCGCAAGGCGGATGTCAACGGCGACCCGACCGCCGAGATCGTCCTGATCCGCAGCTTCGACGATCTCACCGGCAATGTCACGCCGGCGAACCCGATCCTGCCGGTCACCGAGTGGCCGACCGAGGCGCGCCTCCCCAACGGTGACGCGGGCAACCACTTCATCTACGCCGAGTTCACCCAGCCCTTGGATGTGGACTCGGTGCTCGATCCGTCGCCCGCTGGACAGGCCAACTCCGGCCTCATCGGTCCGATCACGGTGCTGGCGCTCGATCCGACCACGGGCCAGTCGGCGCCGATCGCCGGCCGCGCCTTCGTCGCCGGTCGCACCTACGCGGGCGTCGATCCGAACAACCCCGGTCGTCTGCTGTTCGAGCGTTGGGTCGAGCTCGATGTCAACGGCAAGCCGATCGCCGGCTCCGTCGATCTCGACGGCAACGGGATTCCCGATGGCAAGGGCTTCCCGGCCACGGAGAGCACCATCGGCTTCACGGGCGCCTCGAAGCTCGTGAGCGACAAGGTGTTCGTGTTCGTGGTGGACACCGACGGCGACCTCGCGACCCACGAGCGCTTCCCGGTCGATCGCCAGATCCGACTGCGCGCGACCACGGCCTTGCGCGCCGTGAACCAAAACCAGCTGCAGCGTCAGGCCGTCGCCAGCGCCACCGTGGGCGCCGATAGCGTGGCGCCCGAAGTGCTCACCACCCCGGCGCCGAACTCGATTCCGCTCACCAGCCCGAGCTTCGGCGATGTCGATGTCGACCCGCTGACGGCGATCCAAGTCGAGTTCACCGAGCCGGTCCAGCCCACGAGCGTCGGTTCGTTCCCGACCGTGCAGCTGCCGATCGTGAGCCCCGCGATCACGCTGGTCTTCGGGCCCGCGAACCAGCAAACGCAGGTGCCTTACACCTGCATGCCGCCCTCGGTGTTCGACCTCTCGAAGTGGGTGCTCACGCCCCAGTTCGGCTTCCCGGGCAATGGTCCGGTGTCGCAGGGGTGCGGCACATTCAACCGCGTGACGATGACATTCGTGCCGCTGCAGGTGCGCGACTTCGCGGGCAACCGCAACAGCCTCGGTGCGACCACGGACTTCACCACGGGCGAGGGCCCGGGCCTCGTCAACGCGCCGGTGGCTCCCGAGGCGATCCTCGTCGGCCGCGTCGGCGCCGTTCCTTCGATCTCGGTGATCGACCTCAACGGCTTCGGGCAGTCGACGGGCGATCCGCGCTTCGACTTCAGCTACCTGACCTTTCCCAAGAGCTGGTCGAACTTCCCGAACAATCCGAACCTGATCCAGTACGGGCCCACCATGTTCCCGCCGCTGTTCCCGGGCACCTGCACGGTGGACGGCGGCTCGTCGGGCGTGTTCACGTTGACGCGCGACAGCTCGCTGAGCGACCAGCTCGTGCGCGCGCCGCTGATCACATCGGTGGGTGAGATGGCGCTGGGCAACCCGCTCGACACCGTCTACCACAACGGCAAGGACTCGACCGGCTGCCGCTCGGGCGGCGGCAGCTTCTGCGCCGTGACCGGCAAGAAGCTCGTCCAGACAGCGTTCCAGACCAACCAGACCCTCGGCCCGCCGACCGGCAACCAGCTCCCGGCCGCGCAGGTGCCCGGCGGCGCGAACCCGATCTCCTTCGCTCCGCACCCCAACCCGCCGGTGCTGCGCTTCCCGCCGCTGTGCCTGCAGCCCTTCATCGGCGGCGAAGAGCCGACCTCGAAGTTCACCATCGATCCGCCGCCGCCCGCGGGCAAGGGGCTCGGCTTCGGCAACCTGCTCGTGCCCGGTGACGCCCTGCGCGAGTTCTCCAACCCGCCGTCGGGCACGCTGGCGCAGTTCCAGAACGCCTTCTTCGAGGGCCCGGACCGTCCGATCGAGCTGACCTCGGGCGCCTGCCTCTCGTACATGTACCGCCAGCAGATCGGGCACTTCCTGTACATGCTCGACCGCGCGCGGCGCGAGGTGGTGGTGTTCAACTCCAACCGCATGACGGTCATCGAGCGCATCCCGTGCGCCGACCCGACTGACATGACGATGGCGCCGAACCTCGACTTCATCGCGATCTCGAACCAGAACGCGGACACGGTCACCTTCATCGACATCGATCCGGCCTCGTCGACCTTCCACCAGACCATCAAGGTAACGCCGGTCGGTCGCGGCCCGCGCGGCCTCGAGTGGGATCCGGGCAACGAGGACATCCTGGTCTGCAACGAGGAAGACAGCTCGCTCTCGATCATCTCCGCGTTCACATTCAATGTGCGCAAGACGGTCTTCGGCAACCTGAGTGCGCCGTTCGATGTCGTGATCTCTCAGCGCCAGCAGGGCTTCGGCTTCCAGCGCAATGTGTACTTCGGCTGGATCCTCAACCGCAATGGCGACCTCACGCTGTTCGAGTCGGGTCCCAACGGGGTCAACGGCTGGGGCTACGACGACACGATCGGCGTCTCGCCGTTCTCGTTCTCCAGCCCCAAGAAGATCGCGCTGAACTACGACTACCTCGGCGGCTCGGTGTGGATCGTCCACGAGAACCCGCTGACCATCGACGGCACGCCGAGCGGCCAGCTCGGCGGCGCCATCACGCGCATCGACGCAGCCAGCGGATCCTTCGGCGTACAGCCCCTCGGCGGCGGCTTCGCGGGCTTCCTCAACCCGCAGTTCCGCGACTTGAGCCTCAAGGTCAAGACCTCGATCGGTCCCACCCAGCTCACGGGCGTGCCGATCGACATCGTGTTCGACGAGCTCAACAACCTCGGGGCTTCGGCCAACTTCTCCACGCCCTACGGTGTCGGCTCGCCGATTCTGATCAACGGCAAGTCCGCGGTCCGCGCGGGCGGTGGTGCCCCGACGCAGACGGTGTTCCCCGACTTCATGTTCGCGGCGATCCCGAACTCGAGCGAAGGGCCCGGCGTCATCGACGTGATCGCGCTGACGAGCGGCTTCACGCGCTTCGACACGGACAAGTATGTGCCGGGCACCCAGTCGATCCCCTGCGCCGGAGCGCGTTTCCTCGGCTCGTACTTCCGACACTAAGAGGCGATTCCGGCGGCCTGCGCCGGTCGAGCACTTGCCGCGCCCGTCCGGCCTCGCGCCGGGCGGGCGCGGGTCTTTGTGGCCCGAGTGGGGGAGCGTGAGTCGCGCCGAGCGATGCGCTAGGCTGCCGATCCACCCATGCCCGACCCGCGCGAAGTGCGCTCCATGTTTGGCCGGATCGCCGGTCGCTACGACCTGCTGAACCGGCTGCTCTCGGCGGGCATCGATCGGCGCTGGCGCGATCGCACCGTCCGGCGTGCGGGGCCGCTGCAAGGTCGGCTCGTCGTCGATGCCTGCTGCGGCACGGGCGACCTCTCGATCGAGTTCGCGGCTGCGGGCGCGCGCGTGGTCGGAGTCGATTTCACGCCCGAGATGCTGCGCCACGCGGGACCCAAGGCGCAGACGCGCGCTCTGTCGGGTGCGTTCATCCACGGCGATGCGATGCGCTTGCCGGTGGCGACCGGTTGCGCGGATGTGTGCAGCGTCGCGTTCGGCGTGCGCAACTTGGCTGACCCAGACCTCGGCCTGCGCGAGCTTGCGCGCGTGCTCAAGCCGGGAGGCAAGCTGTTCGTGCTGGAGTTCAGCCCGCCGCCGCCGGGACTCCTCGGCGTGCTGTATCGCTTCTACTTCCTGAAGGTGCTGCCGTGGATCGGCGGGCTCATCTCCGGGGATCGAGAGGCCTATCGCTACCTGCCGCGCACGGTCTCGGCCTGGCCCGAGCCCGATGCGTTCCGGCGCCAGCTCGAGGTCGCGGGGCTCAAGGACTGCGGCTACGAGCGCCTGACATTCGGCATCGCCAGCCTGCACTGGGGGACGCGAGCATGAGCGCCGCGGCGACGAGCGCGCGCGTGCGGTCACGCGCGGAGGTTGCCGACTCGACGCTTGCGCCGACGCGCAGCTTCTCGGTGGGACTGGTCGCGATCGTGCCGTTGTTTGCGTGCTACGAGTTCGCACTGCTCGCGGAGCCGAGCTCGGCGCGCAACTTTGGCGAGCTGTTTCTCGGACTTCTGCTGCGTCCCTTCGGTTCCCACGCGGATGCCGCGCGCGCGATCGTGCTGCTGCTCGGGAGTCTCGCGGCGTTCCTCGTCGCCTCCCGCCGCGGCCGCGCGAGCTTGGGTTCCGATCTCGCACGCGTGTTTCTCGAAGGCGCGCTCGCGGCCTGCGTGCTCGGGCCCGTGATGGTGATCGTGCTGCGCTCGTGCGCGCCCTATTTGCCTGTGCTCGACGCCTCCTGGAATATCGGTCAGCCGGGCCCGGGGCTTGTCGACACGGCGCTCGTGTTCGGTGCGGGGGCCTGGGAAGAGCTCGTGTTTCGCGTGGGTCTGTACTCGTTCGTGTACTGGCTCGTGCGGCGGTTTCTCGCGGCGCTCGGCGTGCGAGAGCGCGTCGCGCGCGCGAGCGCCGAGGTGCTCGGCCTCGCGCTTTCCTCGCTGCTCTTCGCCGCCGCGCATTTCCAGCCCGTGCTGCGGCACTTCGGGCCCGGCGGACGGCCGTTCGACCCGGCGCTCTTCGCTTGGCTCACGCTCGGCGGCGTGGCCATGGGACTGCTCTTCCGCCTGCGCGGTCCGGGCGTCGCTGCCTGGGCTCACGGGCTCTTCAATGTCGCCCTGTGGATCGGTCTCGATCCGGACGTGATCTGGTGAGTCGCTACTTCGTCGGCATCACCGGTGGCAGCGGCCATCCCTACGCGCTGGCCCTGATCCGAGCGCTGCTCGAGAACGGTCAGGACATCGATACATCGGTCACGGAGGCGGGCATCAAGGTGCTGCGCCACGAGGTCGGCATCGATCCGGGCGCGGACGGCGCGAACCTCGGACCGGCGCTCACCGCGCGCCTCGGCAAGGACTGGGGCGAGCGCCTGCGCGCCTTCCCGACCAAGGCCATCGAGGCGCCGCCCTCGTCCGGCACGGCGCTCACTGGCGGCGTGATCGTGTGCCCGTGCAGCATGGGCACGCTGGCGCGCGTGTCGGTCGGCTTCAGCTCGAACTTGGTCGAGCGCGCGGTCGATGTGGCGCTGAAGGAGCGGCGCACGCTCGTGCTGGTCACGCGCGAGGCGCCGTACTCGCCGATCCACTTGGAGAACATGCTGCGCATGGCGCGCCTTGGCGCCGTGATCCTGCCGGCGAGTCCGGGCTTCTATCACCGGCCGCGTTCGCTGGAGGACCTCGTCGATCATGTGGTCGGCAAGATCCTCGACACGCTGCGCGTGCCGCATGCCGTCGGCGCGCGCTGGAAGGGGCTGCCGCCGCCGGACGAAGACGCGGGCACTGGGGTGCCGCCGCCGCGCGATCCGCTCGCTCCCGAGGAGCGCGCGTGAGCGCGAGCGTGGCGGCTTGGGGCCGCCTCGTCGCGTTTCGGCACTCGATCTTCGCGTTGCCGTTCGCGCTGCAAGGAGCGTGGCTGGCCGCGAACGGCGTTCCGGCGTGGAGGAGCCTCGCGTGGATCGTGGTGTGCGCCGTCGCGGCGCGCACCGCGGCCATGGGCTTCAATCGCTGGCTCGATCGCCGCATCGACGCCCGCAATCCGCGCACGCGCGGACGCGAACTGCCCGCGGGCGTGCTCTCGGCGCCGGCGGTGCTCGCGCTCGTCGCGCTCTCGAGCGCCGTGTTCGTGCTCGGGGCGTGGGCGCTCTCGCCGCTGTGCGGCAAGCTCGCGCTGCCGGTGCTCGCGGTGCTGTTGTTCTACAGTTTCACCAAGCGCTTCACATGGCTTGCGCACGCCTTCCTCGGTCTCGCGCTCGGGCTGGCGCCGCCGGCGGCGTGGCTCGCGATCTCCGGCGGCTTCGAGGGCGACTGGCGCACGCCGCTCGTGCTCGGAAGCGCCGTGCTGTGCTGGGTGGCGGGGTTCGACTTGATCTACGCTTGCCAAGATCGCGAGTTCGACGCGGCCGAGGGGCTGCACTCGATTCCGGCGCGCTTCGGGGCCGCGCGCGCCCTGCTGGTCGCTCGCGTGCTGCATGTCGCGACGGTCGTGCTGCTCGTGGTCGTGTGGCAGCGCGCCGAGCTGGGCTGGATCTACCTCGCCGCGATCGCGCTGGCGGCGCTGCTCCTTGTGTGGGAGCACCGGCTGGTGGCGCCCGATGACCTGAGCCGCGTGGACATGGCCTTCTTCACGCTCAACGGCTGGGTGGGCGTCGGATTGTTCGCCGGGCTGGCGCTCGACCGGGCGCTCTTGGCGTAAAGTCTGCGCCGCATGGCAAAGGACGCGGATCCGCGCGCGGAGTGGTCGGGCTTCGTGACCGCGCTGCGCGGCTCGAAGGCGCTGGCGCCGGCCTATGTTCTGCGCGGGGCCGAGCGCTGGTTTCGCGACCGCGCGGTCGATGCGCTCATCGAGCGCTCGCGCGCGCTCGAGCACGAGATCTGCCGCCACAACGCCAAGGATCCCGAGTTCAAGGCTCAGGCCCTGATCGACGACCTGTCGAGCAGCGCGATGTTCGCGTCGCTGCGGCTCGTGATCGTCGGCGAGCCGGAGTCGCTCCTGAAGAAGTCGGGCAGCGCGGAGTCGGCGCTCGCGCGCGCGATCCGCGGCTTCGTCGCGCGCCGCGCCGGGACCGTGGTGCTCGTCGGCGACGGGCTGCGCGCGGACCTCGCGGTCGTGAAGGAACTGCAGTCGTCCGGCGGGGAGATGCGCTCGTTCCGCAAGCTCTACGAGCGACCGCCGCCGTGGGCGCGCAACGCGGATCCGCGCAGCACCGAGCTGGTCGAGTGGCTGCTCGCGCGCGCGAGAGAGCGCGAGGTGAAGCTCTCCACCGACCAAGCCGTGCTGCTCGCGCACGCGCAGGGCAACGACCTCGCAGCACTCGACGACCAGCTCGCGGCGATCTCCGCGGGCGGCTCGGAAGTGCTCGCGCGCCTGTCGGCCGCGGCCGCGGGTTCGCCGGGCGATGTGTGCGACGCGCTGCTCGCGGGTGAGACGCCGCGCACGGTGCAGGCCGTCGAGACGCTCTTCTCCGGCGGCATGCGCCGCGAGAAGGATGGCGGTCGCGAGACGGACCAGAACGCGCTCGTGGCGATCTTGCTCGGCTACCTGCGCCCGAAGGTGCGCTCGGGGCTCGCCGCGGTGGAGTTCGTGCGCGGGGGCATGAACGCCGAAGACGCGGCGGCGCAGGTCGGCATCACGGCTTTCGACAAGACCCTGCGTGCGGCGATCGCGAGCCGGCCGCCCGAGCAGTGGCGCACGATGCTCGACGACCTGCTCGCCATCGAGCGGCGCTCGCGGCAGGGCGGCGAGGTCGATGGGAGCGACTTCGTGCGGCTCGCGCTGCGCTGGTCGCGCAAGGCCGCGGCGCGCGCGCGCTAGGATTCCGAGCCGATGTCCCACGAAGTCCCGTCCCGGCCCGCGATCGCCGAGCTCCCCGAGCTCGTCAAGAACCAGATCGCCGCGGGCGAGGTGATCGAGCGCCCGGCCTCCGTGGTGAAGGAGCTCGTCGAGAACGCGCTCGACGCAGGTGCCGCGCGCATCCACCTCGACCTCGAGGAGGGCGGCGTCGCGCTCATCCGCATCGTCGACGACGGCGGCGGCATCCCGCCGGCGGAGATTCCGCTGGCGTTCGCATCGCACGCGACCAGCAAGCTCTCCGACGTCGCCGATCTCGATCACATCGCGACGCTCGGCTTCCGCGGCGAGGCGCTGGCCTCGATCGCCTCGGTCGCGCGCTGCCGCATGTTTTCACGCCTGCGTGGAGCGCCGCTGGGCGCGTCCGTGGAGATCGAGGGCGGGCGACTCGGCGAGATCCGCGAGAGCGGCGGTCCCGAGGGCACGCGCGTCGAGGTGCGCGACCTGTTCTTCAACACGCCTGCGCGCCGACGCTTCCTCAAGACCACGGCGACGGAACTCGGGCGGGCGCTGGACATCGTGCAGCGACTAGCGCTCGCGCAGCCGGGGGTCGGATTCGTCGTGACCCACGACGGGCGTCGCGCGTTCGAGGTCGAGCCCGCGATGGACCTGCGCGCGCGCGTGCGCCGCACATTCGGTGCCGAGCTCGCGGACGCGCTCGCGCCGGTGGAGGCGCGCGACGGCGACACGGTGCTGTCCGGCTTCGTCGCGCCACCGCGCTTCGCGCGCAACGACACGACGCGGCAGATGTGGTTCTTGAACGGGCGTCCGCTGCGCGACAAGATCCTCGCGCGCGTGCTCAAAGACGCCTACCGCGGCTTCATCGTCGACGGGCGCCAAGCCGTGGCGTTCCTGTCGCTCGCGATGGATCCCGCCAAGGTCGATGTCAACGTGCATCCCGCCAAGGCCGAAGTGCGCTTCCGCGACGAGCGGCGCATGTTCGGGTTCCTTGTCGCGAGCCTGCGTGGCGCGGTGTCCGCGCTCGACATGGCGACGCCGGGCGAGCGCATGATCGACTCGGCCGCGCGGCGCGACGGGCCTGCGCCGCTCGCGCGCCAGTTCACGCTGCCTGCGCCCGCGTGGCAGTTGCAGCCCGAGCCGCGCCCGCGCGAGCTGCCCGTGTTCGTGCGCGAGAGTGCGCCGGCGGAGGCGACGCCGGCAACCGGGGCCGCTGCGTCGCCCGCGAGTTCCGAGCCGGCCGCTGCGCCGCGTCCGACACCCGTGCGCGGTCCGCTGCTGCAGGTGGGACGCACCTACATCTTGGTCGCCAACGACGATGGCTTCGAGATCGTCGACCAGCATGCGCTGCACGAGCGCCTGACGCTCGAGGACCTGAAGGCCGAGCTCGCGCGCGGCGCGGTCGAGGTGCAGCGTCGGCTCGTGCCGGAACTGGTCGAAGTCGGCGGCGCGGCGGCGGAGCTCGTCGAACCGCACCTCGAGTCGCTCGCGCGCATCGGGCTCTTGCTGGCGCGCTTCGGCAGCGGAACGATCGCGGTGCACGGCGCTCCGGCGCGCTTTCGCCGCGCGGATCCGAGTGCACTCGTGCACGAAGTGATCGCCGCCGTCGAGCGCACCGGCGGCGCGCCGGGCGCGGAAGACCTGCTCGAGGAAATCCTGCACCGCACGGCCTGCCGCTCGTCTGTGATGGCGGGAGACGAGCTCTCGGAGCTCGAGATGCGCGCCCTGCTCTCTCGCGCGCGCGACGAGAGCAACGCGCAGACCTGCGCGCACGGGCGGCCGACGCGCGTGCGCTTCACGCTCGCCGATCTCGAGAAGGCCTTTTACCGGCGCTGAGCGCGCGCGCTCAGGGCTTGAAGCTCTCCGGCACAAGCGGCGCGCGCAGGGACGCGCTCTTCACGTACAGCCGCAGCTTGGCCTTCTCCGCGAACTGCCACGGCGAGCGCGTCAGGTCCGGCGGGAAGGTCTGCACATCGAACGGCACTTGGAAGCCGTCGATCGCCTTGTACTTGTCGAAGAGGAGCAGCGTCGCGCTCTCATGCACGAGCGTGCCCTTGTCGTCCTCGGCCACCACGGCGAGGCGCGGCAGCCGCGTCGTCGCGTCGAGGCCGATCCAGGCGCGCACCTCGCGCCCGGTGCTCGTGCCGTCCTTGCGCGCGATGGCGAAGTCGGGGCTCAGGAGATCGAGCCACGCGAGGCCCTTGGCGCGCTCGAGCATCGACTCCGGCAGCGGGAAGGGCGGGGCGTCGAGCACCGCGAGCGAGCGCAGGCGCAGGTTGCCCGCGTCGACGAGGTTCGCGAAGGTGCGCGCGATGTGCACGATTTGATCGAGCTCACGGCGGTCCTGCTCATAGTCGATGCCCGCAAGGCGCACCCTGCGACCCTCGCCATCGACGAGCCAGTCGCCCTCGGGTCCGCGCAGGCGGCGGCGGCCCTTGACCTCGAGCGACGAGTCGACGAAGCCCGGCGCGAGGAAGCGGATGCGGCCGTCGTTGAAGTCGGCCTCGCCGCGGCCGCCCGCCTCCCAGCCGCGGGCGTCGAAGGAGAGCTCGAAGGCGCTCACCTTGGGCTGGGGCGTCGCTCCACCCGTGGCGCTGCGCAGCGCGCCCCACAGCTCGCGCGCCTTGGGGCTCGCGCTCTCTGGCACGGCGCCGGGCACGAGCTCCGAGGGCTGGGTCAGGGGGGCCTGTGTCGGCGCGGGTGCCGGGCTCGGGGCCGGAACGGGGTCCTGAGTCAGGAGCAGGGCGACGGCGAGCGGCAGGATCTGGTGCATGGTGGCGTGGGGGGAGAGCGTAGCAATCACCTTGCGCGGCGGGCGTTGCGGTGCTGCTCGGACGGCCTGTACATGCGAAGATCCCGCCGCGTTGGAGGGAAAGCAGGAATTGCGCGTGCTGCTCGGCGTGACGGCGAGCGGCAAGAGCGCGCTCTCGCTCGAGCTCGCGGAGCGGGCCGGGGCCGAGGTCGTGTCGATGGACTCGATGCTCGTGTACCGGGGCATGGACATCGGCACTGCCAAGCCGACTGCACCCGAGCGCGCGCGCGTGCGGCACCACGGGCTCGACCTCGCCGCGCCGAGCGAGGTGTACACGATCCAACACTGGCTCGCAGCGACGGAGGCGGCGCTCGCGGACATCGCCGCCCGCGGTCGGCGCGCGCTGCTCGTCGGTGGCACGGCGTTCTACTACAAGGCGCTGGTGCACGGCCTGTTCGAGGGACCCGATGTCGATCCCGCCCTGCGCGCGAGCCTCGAGCGACGCTACGAGCTCGAAGGTGCCGCGGCCTTGCATGCGGAGCTCGCGCGCGTCGATCTCGCCGCCGCCGCTCGCATCCACGCCAACGACCGCAAGCGCGTCGTGCGCGCGCTCGAGGTCTGGCACCAAAGTGGTCGGCCCTTGAGCGACTGGCAGCGCGAGTGGGGCTGGGACGGCTCGGGCGCGAGCGAGCGACCGCGGCGCGTGGTCGAGCTCGCGCCCGAGCCCGCGCGGCTCGAGCAGCGCATCGTCGAGCGCACGGGCGCGATGCTCGACGCGGGCTGGGCGGCCGAAGCAGCGGCCGTGCGCGCGGGCGGAGGCTTCAGCGCGACGGCGTCTCAGGCGCTCGGCTACGCGGTCGCGCTCGACCTGCACGACGGACGCCTCTCGCGCCCCGAGGCCGCGGAGCAGATCGCGCTCGCCACGCGCCAGTTCGCGCGCCGCCAGCGCACATGGTTCCGGAAGTTTCGCGAGGCGCGCGTGGTGGCAACCCCGGAAACGCCGCAGGACCTCGCCGAGCGTGTCGACGAGGTCCTGCGTTGGTTCGATTGGGCCTAGCGGGCTTGGCTTGGCCAAGCCGAGCCCCTCTGAGCCGGGCTCGACCGCGAGGAGATCACTCGCCGATCTTGAACTCGACCTTGGGCGGCTCGGGGCGGTAGGGCTTGAGCGGCGCCTGCGGCAGGAGCGGGTTGCCCTCGTTGGCGTTGAGCAGGTGACGGCGCAGGGTCGTGCCGATGCTGCTCATGTCGGCGCCGAGCTTCTGGAGGTACGGACCGTCCGTGCTCTGGATGTACCCGGCGAACTGGTAGCTCATCCGCGCCGGCACGCTGTTCAGGTGCCAGTGGTTGTTCTCGTAAGCGGGGGACGAGCAGCTGGCACCGAAGATGCCGAGGAGCGCGAGGGCGCCGAGGGACAGACGCTTCATGGGGCGGTCAGGTGGGGGTCGAGGTCGCCTTCGCAGGCGCCTTCAATGGGGGCCCGGTCGGCCGAGGGGACCTTCCGAGGCAGCGCAGTATGGACAGGGCCGCTCCCGCCCGTCAAGTTGAGACCCCCGAAGGGTCCTCGCCGGACGGTCGGGAGCCCCCGGATGAGGGGCTGCGAGCGGGCCAGAGCCACATTCCAGAAGCCAAAGATGCAGTACCAAGCCGTGCGCGGCATGCGCGATGTCCTCCCGGCCGAGATCCCTCTGTGGGAGCGGCTGGAGCACGAGGCCCGGCGCCTCGCTCGCGCCCATGGCTTCCGGGAGATCCGGCCGCCCTTGGTGGAGGAGACGGCCCTCTTTATCCGCTCCGTGGGCGAGGTTACCGACATCGTCGAGAAGGAGATGTTCTCGCTGCAGAAGGGGGACGCCCACCTCACCCTGCGCCCCGAGGCCACGGCCGGCATCGCCCGGGCCTACCTCGAGGCGGGCTTCGACAAGAACGCACCCCTGCAGCGGCTCTTCACCATCGGGCCCATGTTCCGCGGCGAGCGCCCGACCAAGGGCCGCGAGCGCCAGTTCACGCAGTTCGATGTCGAGTGCCTCGGGAGCCTCGACCCGCGCCTCGACGCGGAGTGCATCCACATGGCCGCGAGCTTCTTCGAGGCGCTCGGCATCGGCGGCATCGAGGTGCGCGTCAACTCGATGGGCGACGGCGAGGACCGCGAGCGCTTCCGCGAGGCGGTCAAGACCTGCGTGGCGAGAGAGCTCGGCGAGCGCTGCGAGCTGTGCCGCTCGCGCTTCGGGCGCAACGTGCTGCGCGTGCTCGACTGCAAGACTCCGGCCTGCGTGGAGCTCAACAAGCGGGCCCCGGTGCTGGTCGATTTTCTCACCGACGCCAACCGCGCGCACTTCGACGCCGTGCGCTCGAGCCTCGTCGCGCTCGGCCGCAAGTCCGAGGTCGACACGGGCATCGTGCGCGGCCTCGACTACTACACGCGCACGATCTTCGAGCTGCACTACCCGCGCTTCGGCGCGCGCAGCGCGATGTGCGGCGGCGGTCGCTACGACCACCTCCTGCGCGACCTCGGCGGCAGCGACCTGCCCGCGATCGGCTTCGCCATCGGTTTCACCGGCACGCTGATCCTGATG
The DNA here is from genome assembly GCA_016872795.1 of Planctomycetota bacterium. GTDB lineage: Bacteria > Planctomycetota > UBA1135 > UBA1135 > F1-120-MAGs118. The sequence continues at coordinate 43,030 of VGYZ01000005.1, read as the reverse complement.
CAGGAGCTCGGGCTCGCGCAGGCCGTCGCTCCCGCGCCGATCGATGTGTATGTGGTCGCCGCGGGCGCCGGGCTCGAGGCTCCCCTGCTCGCGCTGGCGCAGGCGCTGCGCGCGGGCGGGCTGTCGGCGATCTACGATGTTGAAGCGCGCAGCGTGAAGTCGCAGTTCAAGGCGGCGAATTCCGGCGGGCACCCGCTCGTCGTGGTGCTCGGCGGCGCCGAGCAGGCGGCGGGCACTGCACAGCTGAAGGACATGCGCAACGGCACGCAAGAACTCGTGCCACAGGCCGAACTCGCGGCGCGCGCGCGCGCGCTGCTCGGGCGCTAGGCGCGTGGTCGAGTCCCGCCGAGAGGCCCGCTCGCTCGCGCACCTCGCGCGCGTCGGCATCTACGGCGGCTCGTTCGATCCTGTTCACAACGGGCACCTGCATGTGGCGCGCGTCGCGCGCGAGCGGCTCGGGCTCGACGGCCTCCTGTGGGTTCCGGCCGCGCGTCCGCCGCACAAGCCGCTCAAGCGACTCGCCAGCGAGGCGGATCGGCTCGCCATGCTCGAGCTCGCGCTCGCCGGTGACGAGCGCGCATGGATCTCGACGCTCGAGTTCGAACGCAGCGGCCCCTCCTACACCTTCGACACCCTGCGCGAGCTGCCCGCGCGCGCCGGACTGCGCCCCGATTGCGAGCTGTTCCTGGTGCTCGGCTGGGACAACTTGCGCGGGCTCGAGCGCTGGCATCGCGTCGGTGAAGTGTTGTCCCTCGCGCAACCGGTCGTGGTGTGGCGCGACGGCGGCGACGAAGCCGTGCTGGCGCATCTGCGCGCCACGCTCTCGCCGCAGGCCTTCGCACGGCTCGAGAGCGGATTCGTGCGCGCGCCCGCTTCGCCCGAGTCCTCGACGCAGGTGCGCGCGCGGCTCGAGCGCGGCGAGTGGCCGGTCGAGGCCCTGCCGGCCGCGGTGCTGGAATACATCCGCTCCCAGGGCGTCTACGGGGGCGGGGGCGAGTAGGGGAGATGGACGCGACGACGGCCGTTCCGACGCTGGTGGCGCTGGGCGCCAGCATGCTCGCGGCGCTGGCGCTCGTTCCGTTGGCGCGCCGCGCGGGCTGGGTCGACGGCGGTGCGAGCGAGCGCAAGCGCGCCTCCGCATCGCTGCCCCTGTGCGGTGGCGCGATCGTGCTCGCCGGCGTGCTCGCGGGCTGGGTCGCGATGGAGTTTCTCGGGCGCGCGCGCGCAGGCTTCGTGCCCGGTCGCGAGCTGCGCGAGCTCGTGTCCGCCGCGCTCGGGCGCGAGGTCACGCTGTGGCCGCTCGGAGCGCTGCTGCTCGCCTTCGCGGTCGGCACGCTCGACGACCTGCTCGAGGACGGGCTGCGTCCGGCGCAGAAGCTCGCGGGGCAGGCCGCTGTCGGCGTGGTGCTCGCGCTCCCCGTGGTGATGGCCGCGCCGCACGATCCGCGCGCGTGGCTCGTGCTCGCGCTCGCCGTGCTCGCGGCCTGCGTCGCGCTCAACTGGATCAACACCTTCGACAACGCCGACGGCGCGGCGAGCGGCCTGGGCTGCGCGTCCATGCTCGGCTGCGCGCCCTTCTTCGCCGCGGCGCTCGCAGCGTTCCTGCCCTTCAACCTCGCGCGCCGCGGTCGCGCGCCGCGCGCGATCCTCGGAGATGCCGGCAGCCACGCGCTCGGACTGATGTTCCTGCTCGTGCCCGCCGCTTGGCCCGCACTCCTGCTGCCCGCGCTCGACCTCGGCCGACTGGTGCTCGTCCGAGCGCGCCTCGGGCTCGCGCCGTGGCGGGGCGATCGCCGCCATCTGGCTCACCGGCTGCAAGCGCGCGGCCTCGCGCCCGCGAGCGTCGCGCTGGTGCTCCTCGCCACCTCCCTGCCCGCGATTTTCCTGGGCTGGCTCGGCACGCCCCTTGTCGCCCTCGCGTTCGTCCTCGCGCTGCGCTGTGCGCCCGCGCCAGCCGAAGCGCGCCCCGCGCAGCTCCCGGCCGCGCGTGGCACCGTCGCGACCGTCGACGAGCCGGTCTAGAGCTTGCCCGGGTGGGGGGTGGGGCTGATAATCCCCGCCCCTGTCGGGGCGGGCGCCGCGGCCTCGTCCGACCCTTGGGAACCCGCGCCCCGTGACATACCCGCTGACTGCCCTCATCTCGGACCTGCACGGCAACCTGCCGGCGCTCACTCTCGCGATGCGGGATGCGCGCGAGCGGGGGGCGGCGCGCTTCGTGTGCCTCGGGGATGTGATCGGCTATGGCGCGCGGCCGACCGAGTGCCTCGATCTCGTGATCGAGGCCTGCGCGCCGCGCGAGGGTGCGCCGCGCGGGCTGTGCCTGCAGGGCAACCACGAGGCCGCGGTGCTCTCCTCGGGCGAGGACTTCAATCCCAGCGCGCGGCGCGCGATCGACTGGACGCGCGACCAGATCAACGCCGGCGGAACGAGCGGGGAGCGGGCGCTCGAATACTGGGACTTCCTCGGTGGGCTCGAGCCGCTCGTGATCGAGGAAGGCGCCATGTACGCCCACGGCAGCCCGCGCGATCCGGTGCGCGAGTACCTCCTGCCGCGCGACGCGCGCGACGGGGCCAAGATGCAGGCCAACTTCGAGCGCATGCGCGCGCTCGATCCCGACGGCCGCTGCGGTGTGTGCTTCGTCGGCCACAGCCATGTGCCGGGCGTCTTCTACGAGGACACACGCTACTACCGACCGCGCGGGACCGAAGGTCCCTACGAGCTCGGCAACCTCGCGCGCTGTCGCGCGATCGTCAACATCGGATCGGTCGGTCAGCCGCGCGACGGCGACCGGCGGCTCTCCTACGCGCTGTTCGACGGCCACGACCTGAACTTCGTGCGGCTGGAGTACGACATCGCCACGGCGCAGGAGCACATCCGCGCCGTGCCAAAGCTGCCCGTGCACCTCGCCGATCGCCTCGCGCTGGGCCAGTAGCGCGCCTGCGTCTCGAACTGCTTCCTCCCCTCGGAATCCCCGCGAGCTCATCTTGGAAAAGCGCCTGCTCACCGCCCTCTTGCTCTCGACCGTCGTGCTGGTCGTGTGGCAGTTTTTCGCCCCCAAGCCGCCGGAGTCGCCACGCCCGCCGCTCGGAATCGAGGCTCCCTTCGATGCAGCGCGCGCGAACGAAACCACGCAGCCCAAGCCTGTCGATGACCGGCCGGTGCTCGGCGAGAAGGTGGGCGAGGAGAGCGAGCGCACGCTGTCGCTCGTGTTCGGCACGCCCGGCACCCAAGGCAGCTACCGCGCGACATTCTCGAACCGCGGCGCGCGCCTCACCGAGCTCAAGCTCGCGAACTTCTACGACCAGATTAGGCTCGACGAGGCCGCGCGTGCCGATGCCGCCCACTGGGTGACTCTGCTCGACTCGAAGCTTTCCGGCGGCAGCCTCACGGGATCGCTCGCGTGGAAGAGCGAGCCGTCGAGCCGCGATCTCGAGCGCGAGCCGCTCGATCAGGCGCTGTGGAGCATGCGCGAGATCGAGCACGGTGTCGAGTTCGACCTAGCGCAGGGCAGCGGCGTGCGCTGGGTCAAGCGCGTGCGCTTCAACCCGGGCATGTATCGCATCGATGTCGAGCTGGCGATCGAGAACCAGTCGCTCGAGGGCGCGCGGCGTCTTGGCTACGCGTTCACGCCCGCGGAAATCCTTCCGCAGGACTCGACGGACAAGTTCTACATCGATCCGCAGGCGATTGCCGCCGGTCGCACCAGCGAAGACCTGCCGCGGCGCGCGATGCTGCCGGTCTCCCAGAGCGTGCCGCGCGACGATGCGGGACGCGAGCGCACCAACACCTTCGAGGTGCCGTTCGACGAGCTCTCCTTCGCCGGCGTGCACAACCACTACTTCGCCGTGCTGATGCGCGGCGCCAACGACCAGGCGCGCGCGTCGATGACGAGCGCGCGCTGGCGGCGCATGTACGACGACGCCGCGGGCCGCGCCGATTTGGAGAAGGCGCAAGAGCAGTGGAAGTTCGTGGTCACCGATGTGGTGGTCGAGCTCGATCTGCCGCCGAAGGGCGAGACGCGCAGCTATCCCTACGCGCTGTACGCGGGCCCCAAGGACACGCAGGTGATGTATGCCGAGCACGCCGATTTCAAGGCGCTCGTCGACGGCGACATCGGCAGCTTCTGCGGCCTGTTCTCGCTGGCCGGGCTGGGCGCCGTGCTGGTCGGAATCCTGCGCTTCTTCCACTCCATCGTGGGCAACTGGGGCATGGCGATCATCTTCCTGACGCTCGTGGTGCGCCTGCTGCTCTATCCGATCAACCGTCGCTCGCAGACGGCGATGGCGCGCTTCCAGAAGAAGATGAAGCGCTTCCAGCCGGAGCTCGACGCGATCAAGAAGCGCCATGAGGGCGATCCGGTGAAGTCGCGCAAGCTGCAGCAGGAGCTGTTCGCTCGCGAAGGGCTGACGCCGCCGCTCGGTGGCTGTCTGCCGATGTTCATCCAGATGCCCGTGTTCTTCGGGCTCTACGCGTGTCTGCGCACGGCGTTCGAGCTTCGCCACGCGCCCTTCGCGCTGTGGATCGAGGACCTCTCGAAGCCCGATGCGATGCTGCCGCTCAACCTCGACACGCACCTGCCGCTCGTGGGCGTGATCGAGACTTTCAACCTGCTGCCGATCCTGATGATCGTGCTGTGGGTGTGGCAACAGAAGCTGATGCCGGTCCCGACCGACGAGCAGGCGGCGAAGATGCAGCGCATGATGATGTGGATGCCCGCGATCATGGGCATCTTCCTCTACAACTACGCCTCCGGCCTCTCGCTCTACATGATCGTGCAGTCGGGCCTCGGCATTCTCGAGATGACGGTGGTGAAGAAGATCTGGCCGATCGACGACTCGCTCCCGCCTCCGGGGCAGGAGCAGAAGTCGTGGATGCAGAAGATGATGGCGCGAGCAGAAGAAGCGCAGCGCGCGGCCGAGGCCTCGCGCGGCAAGGGCGGCAAGCGCAAGTAGCCCCATGGCGCACCGGAGCACCATCGCGGCGATCGCCTCGCCGCCGGGGCCCGGCGCGCGCGGGGTGATTCGCGTCTCGGGTCCGCGCGCCTTCGAGCTCGTGCGCGCGTGCGCGAGCTTTGACGAGGGCGGCGCGCTCGCGTCGCGCGGCGCGTGGCGCGGGCGGTTGCACGACGGCCAAGGCGCGCAGCCCGTGCTCGTGCTCGCGATGCCCGGGCCGCGCTCGTTCACGCGCGAGGATGTGTGCGAACTGCATCTTTGCGGCTCGCCCCCGCTGCTCGCCGCCGCGCTCGCGCGCCTCGTCGCACTCGGAGCGGAGCTCGCGGCTCCCGGCGAATTCACGCGGCGCGCGTTCGAGAGCGGGCGCATCGACCTCTCGCAAGCCGAGGGTGTGCTCGAGCTGGTGGCGGCGCAGGACGAGGCCGAGCGGCGGGCCGCAACCGCGCTGCTGTTCGGCGGGCTCTCGCAGCGACTCGCGTCGCTGCGCGCGCGCCTTTTCGAACTGCGCGTCTTGTGCGAGGCGAGTCTCGACTTCGACGAGGCGGACACCGGGCATGTGCCGCTCGAGGAGCTGCGTGAACGCGCGCGAACGGTGGAGGAGGAACTCGAGGTCGCGCTGGGCTGGGAGCGCGAGCGCACGCGGCGCACGGAACGGCCCCGCGTGGTGCTCGTCGGGCGACCGAACGCGGGCAAGAGCGCGCTGTTCAACGCGCTTGTCGGCGGTGCGGCGCTCGTCAGCGAGCGCGCGGGCACGACGCGCGATGCGCTGCGCGGCGTGTGGATCCTGCCGACGCTCGAGTGCGAGCTCGTGGACACGGCGGGAGAGAGCGCGGAGTTCTTGGCGCTCGAGCCGGAGCACCCCGACCGCGTTGCACAGCGCGTGGGGGAGCACGAGCGGCTCGCGGCGGATTTGCGGCTGCGCGTGTACGACGCGCGCGAGGCTGCGCCGCGCGAGAGCGCGGACGAGCTGCTGGTGCGCGCGAAGTGCGACCGCGCGCTCGAGCCGGGGCCGGGGATCCAGACCAGCGCGCTCGAGAGACGCGGGCTCGAAGAGCTGGCATTGGCGGTCGAGCTCGCGCTCGCGAGCCGGCCCACGGCCGCGGGCAGCGCCCGCGAGCTCTCGGAACGGCATGTGGAGGCTCTGCGGCGCTCGCGGCAGCGCGTGGCGGAGGGCCGGGCGCTGCTCGAGGCGGAGGGGCCGCTCGACCTCGTGGCGGAGTCCCTGCGCGCGGCCCTCGACGCGCTGGACGCGATCGCGGGCCACACCAGCCCCGAGGATGTGCTCGACGCCCTGTTCGCGCGTTTCTGCCTCGGCAAGTGACCTTGGGCGGGGGGCGCAGCCGGTCGGACTGGTTTCGCCCTCCAGACACAAGATATTGTAGGATCCACGGCCCTCCGGTCTGGCCGGAACGCCCCATGAAGTGCCCGCGTTGCAAGCAGGACAACGACCGAGTCGTCGACTCCCGCGCCGCCCTCGAAGGGGCCTCGATCCGCCGTCGCCGGGAGTGCCTCGAGTGCTACCTGCGCTACACCACCTACGAGCGCGCCGAGGAGACGCCACTGCGGGTGATCAAGAAGAACGGCGAGCGGGTGCGTTTCGAGCGCGAGCGCGTGCTGCGGGGGATGATGCGCGCCTGCGAGAAGCTCCCGGTCTCGACCGAGGAGCTCGAGAAGGCCGCAGCGCGCATCGAGGCGCGCTGTCAGGAAGAGTACGACCGTGAGCTGCCGAGTTCCGTGATCGGGAACCTCGTGATGGAGGAACTGAAGGGCTTGAATCAGGTCGCCTATGTGCGCTTCGCGAGCGTGTATCGCGAGTTCAAGGATGTAGTGCAGTTCCTCGACGAGTTGAACCCGATCCTCGAGCAGCGTCGTCCGGAGGGTGCGTAGGGTGCCGACGCGCGTGCGCAAGCGCGACGGACGGGAGGTGCCCTTCGACGCGCGCAAGATCGACGCCGCCGTCTCCAAGGCCCTCGAGGCCGCGGGGGAGGTCGATCCGGGCTTCGCGGGCGAGATTGCCGGCGTCGTCACGCTCACGCTCGAAGGGCGTTATGGCGCGCAGTCTCCGCCGGGTGCCGCGGTGCCCGGCATCGAGGAGATTCAGGACTTGGTCGAGCAGGCCCTGATCGAACTCGGCCGAGCCAATGTCGCCAAGACCTACATTCTCTACCGCGATCGGCGCGCGCGCGCGCGCGAGGCGCTGTCGGTGCACGACGGCGATGCTTCGGGCAAGCAGCCCGTCGAAGTGCAGGCCAAGGACCGCACGCAGGCTTGGAGCAAGGTGCGCATCGTGGCGGCGCTGATCAACGAGGCTCAGCTGCCGCGCGAGCTCGCGGAGAAAGTCGCCACGCGCGTCGAGGAGCGCGTGTTCGCGGCACGCTGGAGGCAGGTGTCCACCGCGCTCGTGCGCGAGCTCGTCGACAACGAGCTGCTCGACCTCGGCCTGTCCGCGGCGCTGCGGCGGCAGGTTTCGTACGGCCTGCCGAGCTTCGATCTGCGCAACGCGCTCGCGCATGAAGACGCGCCGCTCGATCCCGCGCGCGCACCGCAGGGCGAGGAACTCGCCGAGCGCGGCATTCACCAGCGCATCGCGGGCGATGTGCTGCGGCGCTTCGCGCTGCACGAGGTTCTGAGCGACGAGAGCGCGCGCGCGCACCTCGCCGGCGACTTGCATGTGCTCGACCTCGGCCGCCCGCAGCAGGCGCTGTGGTGCGCGGTTCCGGCGACGCTGCTGCAAGCGGGTGGCGCGCAGGCGGATGCTCCCTACGATGTGCTCGACGAGCTGGCGCTCGTGGCGCGCGATGTCGCGCATGGCGTCGTGCTCGAGGACGCGTCGGCGCTGCTCGCGCCGCTGTGCGCGAGCTCGCGTGGCTCCGCTCTCGAGATGTGGCTGCGCGCGCTGTGCGCGTGCGCCAGCGCGGCCGGTCGCTCGCTCGACCTGCAGGTCGGCGGCGGCGGTGCGCGTTCGCAGACGGCGACCGATCGCCTGATCGAGGCGCTCTCCGCGCTGCCGCACATGGGCCTTGCACCGCGGCTGTTCATCGATCACTCGGATCTCGCGCGGCGGCTCGAAGATCGCGGCGGAGATCCCGCCTATCTCGCGGCCGTGGAGTCGCTCTTGCTCGCGGGTCGGCTGGTGCCGACATGGGGCACGGAGGCGGTGGCGTGCGTGGGGCCGGGCCTGCATCGCCACGCGCACGAGCGCGCGACGCTCACATGTGGCGGCGCGGTCGCGATCAACCTGCCGCGCATCGCGCTGCGCGCGGGGCCCTGGCGCGAAGACCGCGCGCTCGAGTTGCTCTCGGGCGCGGTCAGGGCGGCCGTCGAGGCACTCGCGGACCTCGCGGCGTTCCAGCGCCGCACGCGCGGCTCGCGGCCCGGCGACTTGCGCGGGCGGCTCGCCTATGCGGTGACTCCGGTGGGCCTGCGCGAAGCGCTCGCGACGCTCGGCGATGGCGATGTGCGGCCCGACCAGGGTGCGCGGGTGGTGGGATTCCTCGCCGAGGCCTTGCAGCGCGCGGGGGATGCGAAACGCATCGCTGTGGCGCTCACCCCGTACTTCGGCGAGCAGGCTCGCGCGCGCTTCGCGGAGCTCGATGCGGCGCTGCCGCAGCACGCCCAGCACTTGCTCTTCGGCGACATCGCTTCGGTCGCGTCGCGCGCACCGTATGTCGCCGGTTACCGGCTCTCGCCCGTGCACGGGCGCACGCCGTGGTCCGCGGAAGCCGTGCTGCTCTCGACCGTCGAGGTCGGAGCCCTGCATCCCCTGCCCGAGGACACTTCGCGCGGCGGTCCGCTGTCGCTCGTGGAGTCCTGGCGCCGTTTCGACCGGTTGCGTGAGGATTCCGGCGATCACGAGCGCGTTCCGCCGTCCTCCGTGGCCTCCGAAGAGTCCCACTTGTTCGACCCCGAGATCCGCACCACACAAGCGCCCGCGCGCGAGCGCGCGAGCGGTCCCTCCCGCTGACCATGCGACTGCAACGCATCGAACTGTTCGGCTTCAAGTCCTTCGCCGATCGCACGACGCTCAACTTCTACGATTCTCTCACCGGCATCGTCGGCCCCAACGGATGCGGCAAGTCGAATGTCGTCGATGCCGTGCGCTGGGTGCTCGGCGAGACGCGCCCCACGTCCATGCGCGGTGGCGAGATGTCCGATGTGATCTTCAAGGGCTCGGTTTCGCGCCCGCCGATGAATGTCGCGGAAGTCACGCTCGTGCTCGACAACACCTGCGGCACGATCGCCCAGCAGGGCTTGGAGGTGGCGATCACGCGCCGCGTGTACCGCTCGGGCGAGGGCGAGTATCTGATCAACGGCGAGCGCGCGCGCTTGAAGGACGTGCGCGACATGCTGTTCGACACGGGGCTCGGCAGCCGTGGTTACGCGGTGCTCGAGCAGGGCAAGATCGACGCGGCGCTGTCGGCCAACTCGCTCGATCGCCGCGCGATCTTCGAGGAAGCTGCCGGTATCAGCCGTTACAAGGTCAAGCGCAAGGAAACCGACGCCAAGCTCAAGCGCGTCGAGGGCGACCTGATGCGCCTCGACGATGTGCTCAAAGAACTCGGCAGCCGCGTGCGCTCGCTGAAGATCCAGGCCGGCAAGGCCGAGCGCTTCGTCGCGGCGCGCGAGCTGTGGAAGGGTCGGCGCTCGCGCTACCTCAAGCATCGCCTGCACGAGGGTCGCAGCGCTCTCGCGGGCCTGTCCGAGCAGATTTCGGCGCTCGAGGCGCGCTGCGAGCAGCTCAAGAGCTTGCGCGCCGACGGCGAGGCCGATGTCAGCGCTCGCGAGCGCGAGCAGGAGACGATCTCGGCCGAGATCGACCGTCTCTCGGGCGAGATTCGGCGTCTCGTCGGCGAGGACAGCGAGAGCGCCGAGCGTCAGCGCCAGCTCGAGTCCCGCGCGGCGGACCTTCGCCGCAGCTCCGAAGGCGAGGCGCGCCGGGCGCTCGAGCTCGGGGGCGTCGTGCAGACGCGCGGCATCGAGATCGCGGATGTGCGCGCGCGGGCCGCGGCGATCGAAGAGCAGCTCTCGCAGTCGCGCAGCGCGGCGGACGGCGAGCAGGTGACATTGCGCGAGACGCGCAACACGCAGCGCGAGCTGCGGGCATCGTGCGAACGCCAGAACCAGCTCGTGCTCTCGCACCTCAACGAGCGCACCGCGGCCCAGAACCTCGAGCGCACGATCGAACTGTCGCGTCCGAGTCTGTCGGAGCGCTTGCAGCGCGCGCAGCTGCGCATGGAGGAGTCCGGTCGCGAGGTCGAGGTATTGCAGGGCGATCAGGCCGCCGCCGAAGGCCGCGTGATCGACGGGCAGAATGACCTCGCAGTGGCGGAAACATCGCTGCACGACTTGCAGGCTGGGCAGCAGGCGCTCGAGCGCGAGGAGCAGGAACGCCGCGCCACGCGCTCGAAGCACGAGGTGGAGCGCGCGCGCATCTCGAGCCGCATCGACACGCTCAAGGACATGGAACACGAGCGCTCGAGCCTCGAAGCGGGCGCTCGCGCGCTGCTCGAGGGCACGCGCCGCGGACAAGGCCCCTGCGAGCCGGAGCAGCTCAAGGGGCTGGTCGCCGACCACCTGCGCACCTCGACGCGGCTCGCGCGCGCGCTCGACGCGGCGCTCGGGCCGGCGGCACTCGGACTCGTCACGCTCGGGCCCGATCTCGCCGGCCGCATGCTGCGCTGGCTCTCGGAGCGCAAGTGCGGACAGGTGCGCGTCTATGTGCCGAGCGGGATCGGCGCGCGCGAACAAACCAAGCGCGACGCCGCGCTCGCGGCGTTCCCGCGCCTGCTCGATGAGGTCGAGTGCAGTGTCGGCTTCGAGCCGCTCGCCGCGCTGCTCGTCGGTGATGTGCTCGTCGTCGAGGAACTCGAGCTCGCGCTCGCTCTCGTGCGCGAGCATCCGCAGTGGCGTTTCGTCACGCCCGAGGGTGACCTCGTCAGCGTCGCTGGCGTGTTCGGCGGGCACCGCGAGGTGACGCAGGGCGCCGTCGGGCGTCGCTCGACTGCTGCCGAATTTGCGCGCGAGCTCGAGGCGATCGAGAAGGCGATCCGGGAGGAGACGGTGGAGCTCGAACGCCTCGCGGGCGAACGCCGCGTCGTGGCCGAGCGCCGCGCGCACGCGCAGTCGGAGTGCGATCGTCGCCGGCAGCAACTGACCGATGCGCGCGCACAGGTGCAGACTGCCAAGGCGCGCCTCGCCGACTTGAGCCGCGTGGCCGGTCAGCTCACGCGCGAGCACGAGGCGATTCTCGCCGATGAACGCCGACTCGATTCCGAGCTCGAGGGAACCCAGAAGCGTCACGCGACCGCGCAAGCGAACTTTGCGCGCGAGAACGAGAGGCTCGCGACTCTCGACGCCGAGCGCGTGGCGCTCGAGGCGCGCCTCGAGACGCTGCAGTCGAGCGCCAGTTCGGCGGAGAGCGTGGTCATCCGCCAGAACGCGGAGCTAGGGACGCTGCACACGCGCGTGCGCGACCTCGACCGCGGGCTGTCGGAGGCGCGCGCGGAGCTCGAGCGCTCGGAGCGGCTCTCGCGGGAGCAGGCGGAGGCCGCGGATGCGGCCGTGTCCGAGGCGGCGCGCGTTCGGACGCGCGGCGACGAGGTGCTCGTCGAGCGCGCGGCGGCAGATTCGCGCTTCAAGGAACTGCGCGAGGCCGAGGTCGCGGGTCGCGAGGCCGTCAGCGTATTCCGTGCGCGTGTCGACGCGGTGACGCGTGAACTCGAGTCGCTCGCGAGCGAGCTCTCGGAGCGGCGCATGGACGCGCAGAAGATCGAGCTCGTCGCAGCGGAACTCGTGGTCCGCACGCGCGAGGATCTCGGCATCGGGGAGGTCGAGTTGCTTCACGGGTTCGAGCCCGAGGAGCGTTTCGCGGAGGAAGGCGCGCTCGACGCGCTCGAGCAGGAAGTCGCCGAGCTCAAGCGCGGGCTCGACGCCATCGGACCTGTGAACACCGACGCCGTGGCCGAGCTCTCGGAGTCGCAGACGCGCTTGGATTTCCTCACCGGACAGCGCAGGGACATCGAGGAATCGCGCAAGGTGCTGGCCGACGCGCTCGCACACCTGAACATCGAGAGTCAGCGACTGTTCGAGCAGACATTCGAGGAAGTACGCAAGCATTTCAACGATCTGTTCCGCCAGTTGTTCCAAGGCGGTAAGGCCGACCTCGCGATCGAGCAGGGCGTCGATCCGCTCGAGGCCGGTGTCGAGATCTCCGCGCGTCCGCCGGGACGCGAGATGCTGCCAATCCGCATGCTTTCGGGTGGGCAGCGCACGATGACGGCGCTCGCGCTTCTGTTCGCGGTGTTCCGCTCTCGTCCGAGCCCGTTCTGCGTGCTCGACGAAGTCGACGCTGCGCTCGACGAGTCGAATGTCGGTCGCTTCCTCGGCATGATTTCGACCTTCCGCACGCAGTCGCAGTTCGTGGTGGTGACCCACAACAAGGGCACCATGGGCGCCTGCGATCGCCTGTACGGCATCACGATGGAGACCAAGGGCGTCTCGTCGTGGGTGTCCGTGCAGTTTCAGGATGTCGAGAAGTTCGTGCCTGAGATCACCAGCGGAGTCGCGGCGACGGCCGCCGACGAGGTGCCCGAGCGCGCTCCGCGCGTCGTGGCGGTCGACGACGAGCCGCTGCCCGAGTACATGCTCGTTCCTCCGGCGGCAGCGTCGATCGCTGCCGAGGTTGCACCCGAAGTTGCGCCAGAAGGTGTGTTCGACGCCGAGGTCGCCCGCCCGCAGGCCTGAGCAGGCGGCTGGCGGCCGGGAAGGGGGAGCTGGCCGGGCGAGCCGGGCCTTCCGGCACCGGCCGATCCACGCTTGCGCGGCGGGTGCGGGACTCTCGTCGCGCGCGGGCTGTCGGCCGCGCGCCGGGTTGGACTCAGCTGGGTGGTGCGGTCGATAAGATCTGCTGTTGGCATGGTCTCGCTGCGCCCGTTCCTGCGCCTCCTCGTGCTCGCACTCGGCGCGAGTCCTCTCGTGGGGCAAGACGAGCCTCGCTATCGCACCTGCGAGGAGCTCGAGCGCTCGCTCGACGAGCTCGCCGCGCTCGAGGGGACGCGCGTGGCACGTCTTTCCCACCCCCTGCTCGCGGCGGCGGGCGTGGTGGCGTTCGAGATCGCGAGCAAGGGTCCGGTGGATCGATCCGGGCGACCGACGCTGCTCGTGCTCGGCGGTTTCGACGGCCTCTCGCTCTCGGGCGCTGAGGCCGCCGTGGCCTGCGCGCGCGCCCTCGGTTCGCCAGCGAGCCCGCTCTTGCCCGACATCAGCGTGGTCGTGATTCCGTGTGCCGCGCGGGCCGCGCTCACGCGCTATCGGACGCAGCAGCGCGGCGACGGTGGCGACGACACGCCGGTGGACACCGATCGCGACGGGAGTGTCGACGAGGACGGGCCCGATGACCTCGATGGCGACGGGTTGATCCTGTCGATGCTCGTCGAGGATTCCGCCGGCGGCTGGGTGCTCTCCGATGACGATCGCTTTCTTGTTCCGGCGGGCCCGCTCGATGCGCCGCGACTCGCGCTGCGGCCAGAGGGGCGCGATGACGACGGAGACGGTCGCTACAACGAGGACGGTCCGGGTGGTGTCGCGCTCGAGCGCAACTTCCCGCTGGAGCGTCCCGCCGCGGATCCGAGCACGGGGACGCTGCCCCTGTCCCAGCCCGCCGCGCGCGCGCTCGCGGACTTCGTGCTCGAGCGCCGAGTGTTCGCGGTGCTCTCCCTCCAGGGGGCGCACGGCGCGCTCGCCAGTCCCGGCGGAACGGCGGCGATCGAGAGTTGGGCCGTGCCCGATCGCGCGCTGTACGAGCTGTGCGTGCGCGAGTTTCGCACGGCCACGGGGCGGGCGCAGTCGGGCGCGCTGTCGCGCCGCGCCGCGCGGCTCGTCGATCAGGGCGGAGTGGCGCAGGACTGGTTTGCCGTCGTCGGAGGTGCCCTGTCGCTCGAGCTCGCGCCGTGGGGCCCGGGCGTGGTCGTGACCACGCCCGGACTCATGCTCGATGCTCGTTTCGAGCGCGCGGCGGCTCCCGCCTCGCGTCCGCCGCTCGAGCGCGATCTGCGCTGGCGGCCCTATGTCGATGATGTGACCGGCGGTGCCGCGTTCGTGCCGTGGACGCCGCACTTGCTCGGCAGCGCGCGCGTTCGCATCGGAGGCTGGAAGCCTTGGACGATCGAGAATCCGCCGCCCTCGGAACTGGCCCGCGCGCTCGCAGGGATCGAGCGTTTCGCGCTCGCGCTCGCCCAAGGCGCGCCGCGACTTGAGATCGAAGTGCGCGCGGAACGCGACGGACGGATCGCGACGCTGCGCGCGCGAGTGCGCAACGCGGGGCGTCTGCCGACATCGCTCGCGGCACGCTCCGCCGTGCGCTCGCACGGCGGAGTGACGCTCGAGCTCGCGCTGGAGGACGGACAGGATCTGCTCGCGGGGCGCGAGCTCGATGAGCTCGCTGCCCTGGCGGGCGGTGAGAGTTCCGCCGAACGCGAGTGGATCGTGCTCGCGCCCGAGGGCTCGAGCCTGACATTGCGTGCCGTGGCGCCTTGGTGCAATCCCTCGAGCGTAAAGGTGCGTCCATGAGCGCCCTGTTCGCGCTCATGGCGCTGTGGGCGCAGGACCCGCTGCCCGCGCCGGTGCCCGAAGTCGCTCCGGCCGCGCCGTCGGGGCCGGAAGGTTACTGCACCCCGCGACGACTCGCGCTCGTGCTCGAGGAACTCGCGACCAAGCACCCCGATCTCGTGCGGGTCGAGTCGCTCGGCCGCAGCGCATCTGGCCTGGAGATCCCGCTCGTCACGCTCGCCCTGCTCGAAGGGGACTCGCCGCGCTCGCGGCCCGCAGTGCTGCTCGTTGCGGCGTTCGGCAGCGAGGACCTCTTCGGAACGGAGCTTGCGCTCGCGCTCGTGCGGCAGTGCGTGGCAGAGGCACATCACGAGGGCCCGGTCCGGCAGTTGCTCGGGCGAGTTGCCGTGTATGTCGTACCCGCCCTCCATCCGGATGTGCGCTCGCAGGCGCTCGCTGGACTCGAGTCTGGAATGTTGGCGAGTGCACCGCGGCGCGTGGAACTCGACAGCAATTTCCCGGCCGGATGGGATCCGCTCGCGGAGGCGGGAGCGGGGCCGTACCCCTTGTCCGAACCGGAGTCGCGCGCCCTGGCGGAGTTCCTCGTCGCGAACCCCAATGTGTCCGCCTGCCTGCGCCTCGTACCTCCGTCGCTGGAGCGTCCCCTCGCGGTGTCGTGGCCCGCAGCGGATGTGCGCGCTCAGTCGGAGTGGTTCGAGGGACTCGGGGCGGGGGGCCTCGAGCTCGCCGCTCGCTCGCCGGGGTCGTTTCTGCGCTTCGCCTACGAGGAGCGCGGCGCCTTCGTCTTGGCTTTGCCGTGTTCGTTCGAGCGGGGCGGGCCGCTCGCGCTCCCGCGCATCGGGGACATTCCACGGCTCTCGCGCGAGGCACTCGCGGGCGTGCTGCACGCGGCGCGCGCGCTGCCGACCTTGAGCTTTTGCGCCCCCACGGTCGGCGCCCTCGGGCCTGCGCAGTGGAGCCTCGACATCGCGGTCACGAACAGTGGAGCGCTGCCGACCGCGAGCGCGCGCGCCCGCGAGCTCGAGCTGCTGACCATGCCCGAGCTCGTCGTCCACGGCGCTCGAGTCGTCGCCGCTGCGTCGATCGTCGAGGGAGAGTCGAAGTCGATGCCCGTTCGCGGGTCGAAGGTCACGCTGGCGGAACTTGGCGGCGGCGAGCGCGTCGGCGTGCGGCTGTTTCTGTCGGCCGCCTCGGCGACCGATGTGCGCATCGAGGTGCGCTCGGCGCGCGCCGGCAGTGCGAGCGTTGCTGCGCGGCTCGAGTGAAGCCGCGCGGCGCGCGTCTCAGCGTTTCGAAGCGAGGCGTGCTTCGAGGTCGGGCAGGGCGGCGAGCACGATGCGCGCGGTGAGTCCGAGGCTCTGCTCGCTGCACTTGTCGAGCGTGTCCTCGTGCGTGTGCCACCAGGAGTTGTCCGGACCGTAGGTGAAGTCGATCAGGTCGAGCGCGGGGATGCCCAGCTCGAGGAACGAGAGGTGGTCATCGGCGATGGCATCGCGCGGTCCGTCGATGTGCGCTGCAAGTCCTTCGCGGCGTGCCGCGGCGAAGACGAGCTCGGTCATCCATGCGGTCGAGTATGAATCGCGATGGAAGCGCAAGTCTCGATCGCCGCACATGTCGAGCACGATCACGGCCTTGGTGCGCTCGCGCTCGCCGCGGACCTTTAGCTGCGCGGCGTGGTGCTTGCTTCCGTAGCGGTTGTCCGGGTCGACCCACTGCGGGCGCACCGCTTCCTCGCCGTCGACGAACAGGAAGCGCAGCGCGATCTCGCGGGGTCCGGCCGTGGAGATGGCGCGCGCGAGTTCCAGCAGGGTGGCGGTGCTCGAGCCCGCGTCGTTGGCTCCGACGAAGGGGAAGTCCATGCGCTTTGTGTCGAAGTGCGACACGAGGATCAGCAGGGGGGCTTGGGTGTCTCCCGATCGCGGCGGCAGATCCGCGTAGATGTTGGCGAAGTCGACCTCGCCGCGCGGAGTCGGAGCACGAAACGGCTCGCGGCGCGGTGCGAGCCCGGCGGCGCGCAGCTCCGCTTCGAGCCACGCACGGGTGGCGTCGAGAGCGGCGCTGCCGGCGGGACGCGGGCCGAAACCCACTTGCTTCTCCAGATCGCGCCACGCGCGCGCTGCATCGAAGACGAAGGCCGCCGCCCGCGGCGTCTCGACGGCGGGCGCGGGGGACGGCGAGGGCTCTGGACAGGACGCCAGGCACGCCGCCGCGAGGGGAGCGAGCAGGAAGGGAGCGAAGCGGCTGCGTCCGGACGGCATGGGAACGAAGGGTAGCTCGTGCCGCCCCGCTGCTCCAAGGGAGCAGCGCTCGGCGGGGCGTGCGCCTGCCTGCCACGCTCGCTTCCAGCCGTTCGCGGCTGGGGTTTCGCGAGCGGCTCGGATGTCCTTGCCACGCCTGCGCCACGCGGGCCGGTTCGCTGCGGTCGCAGGAACGCATTTCCGTGCGCGAGACGCAAGAACGCCCGCTCGGGCGCCCGAAGAGACTCTCCAAAGTCCCGCCGCGCCGACCGCGCGCGCGGGCCCACCCGCCCATGCACGATCCCCGACCGTCCCTGATGGACCTCGCCCTGTTCGCCCAGGACGCCGAGCAACGCCGCGAGCTCTCGTTCGAGGGGAGCTTCGCCGACTACCTGGCGTTGCTCGAGGAGCGGCCGGCGATCGCGCGCAACGCGTTCCAGCGCATGGTCGACATGCTCGAGCACTTCGGCAGCGAGCCCTCGCGCGAGCGTGGCGCGCGCCGGCGCTGGAAGCTGTTCGACGATCCGCTCGGCGGCGGGCGCGACGCGGTCTACGGACTCGACGGTGCGATCGAGCAGCTGGTCGCGACCTTCCGCGCCGCTGCGCTCGGACTCGGGCCCGAGCGACGCGTGATCCTGCTGCATGGTCCGGTCGGATCCGCCAAGAGCACGATTGTGCGTCTCCTGAAGCGCGGACTCGAGCATCACTCGCGAACCGACGACGGAGCACTCTACACCTTCGAGTGGGAAATCGATGGACAACGCTACCCCTCACCCATGCGGCAAGACCCGCTCCTGCTCGTGCCTCGCGAGGCGCGCGCCGAGATCGAGCGACGGCTCAACCGCGAGCTGTGCCGGGAGTGGACCTTGCACATCGAAGGCGAGCTCGATCCCGTCTCGCGACATTGGATGGGCGAGCTGCTGCGGCGCTACGGCGGCGACTGGTCGCGCGCGATCGAGCATGTGCGCATCAAGCGACTGGTGCTGTCCGAGGAGGAGCGCGTTGGCATCGGCACATTCCAGCCCAAGGACGAGAAGAACCAGGACTCGACCGAGCTCACCGGCGATGTCAACTACCGCCAGCTCGCGGAATACGGCAGCGACTCGGACCCGCGCGCCTTCAGCTTCGACGGCGAGTTCAACATTTCGAACCGTGGTCTGCTCGAGTTCATCGAAGTGCTCAAGCTCGATGTCGCGTTCCTCTACGACTTGCTCGGGGCGTCGCAGGAGCATGCGATCAAGCCGCGCAAGTTCGCGCAGACATCGATCGACGAGGTGATCCTCGGCCACACCAACGAGCCCGAGTACAAGAAGCTCGCCTCGAACGAGCTGATGGAGGCCTTCCGTGATCGCACGATCAAGATCGATGTGCCCTACAACCTCGCGGTTTCGGACGAGATCCGCATCTACGAGCGCACATTCCACGCTTCGCGCTTGAAGGGGCGAACGATCGCGCCTCACGCGCTGCGGATGGCGGCGTTGTGGGCCGTGCTCACGCGCCTGGAGGAGCCGCGCCAGACAGGGCTTGGGATCGTGCGCAAGGCGCGTCTCTACGATGGAGAGAGCGTGCCGGGTCACGGTCCGGAAATGGTGGCCGAGCTGCGCAAGCAGGCTCCGCGCGAGGGACTGAGCGGGGTTTCGCCGCGCTATGTGCAGGATCGCATCGCGGCCGCGCTGGTCGGCGAGCGCTCCACCGTGACGGCGCTCGACATTCTCGCGAGCCTCGAGAGCGGCCTGTGGCACTCGAGCCTCGTTTCCAGCGACGACACGCGCCGACGCTACGCCCAGCAGATAGCGCTCGTGCGCGAGGAGCACGAGCAGGTGGCACGCGAAGAAGTGCAGGCCGCGCTGGCCGCCGATGGCGAGGCGCTCGATCGCCTGTGCGCCAAGTACATCGAAAACGTGCGCGCCCAGGCGACGCGCGAGAAGGTTCCCGACGCCTTCGGTCGGCCCTTGGCTCCCGACGAGCGGCTGATGCGTTCGATCGAGGAAAAGCTCGAGATCGCCGATGCGCGTCGCGACGACTTCCGCATCGAGCTGCTCAACTTCGTCGCCCAGCTGCAACACGACGGACGTTTGTTCGAATGGCGCACGAACCGGCGCCTGCTGCGTGCGATCGAACAGAAGGCCTTCGAAGACGCGCGCGACACGATCCAGCTCGTCGGGGACCAGTCGAATGTCGTCGATCCCGATGCACGGGAGAAGCACGCGCGCCTGCGCTCGCGGCTCGTGCGGCAGTTCGGCTACGACGAGTTGGCCGCGGACGAGCTGCTCGCGCTGGTGGCGAGCCTGTTCGCGCCCACGGCGTCACGCTCGCGCGGACACGAGGCCGCCTAGGCCGTGGACCGCATCGAGGCCGATCGCGCGCGCTTTCGCGAGATCGTTCGCGGGCGCATTCGTGCCGACCTCGGGCGCTACCTGTCGACTTCCGAGCTGATCGCGCATGTCGGAGAGCGGGCGGTCAGCGTTCCGATCCCGCAGGTCGAACTGCCGCGCTTCGAGTTTGCGCTAGGCGACGAGGAAGGCCACGGACAGGGTGGCGGTCCGCGCAGTGGGCACTCTTCGTCGCGCGGTGATGCAGAGGCTGGAGAAGGCGCGGCGGGCGACGCCCTCGGCCAGCATGCGCTCGAGGTCGATGTGGAACTCGAGGAACTCGCCCAGATGCTCGGTCGCGAGCTCGAGCTGCCAGACATTCAGCCGCGCGGACGCCGCGACCAGGTCGGCGACGGCCCGCGCTACGGTGGACTTCGAGCGCGTGGTCCGGATTCGCTGCGACACGCGCGGAGAACATTCGCAGCTGCCCTGCGTCGCACGGTGGCATCGCGTGAGTGGAATCCGGCGCACCCGCGCGTGATCCCCGTCAAGGACGACCTGCGCTTCCGTGCGCCAAGGCCAGCAGCGCGCCCGCAGAGTTCCGCGGTCGTGTTCCACATGATGGACGTGTCGGGCTCGATGGGGCGCGAGCAGAAGGAGATCGTCCGGCTCAAGGCCTTCTGGATCGACACATGGTTGCGCAGTCAGTATCGAAACCTCGAGGTCGTGTACATCGTTCACGACGCGGCCGCGAAGGTCGTGGATCACGACACCTTCTTCCATGTGCGCGAGGCCGGAGGCACGCGCATCAGCTCGGCCTACGAGCTGTGCCTGCAGGTCATGCGCGAGCAGTATCCTCCGGAGCTGTGGAATGTCTATCCGTTCCACTACTCCGACGGGGACAACTGGTCCGCGCGCGACACCGAGCGCTGTGTCGAGCTGCTGCGCACCGAGTTGCTCCCGAGCGTCAACCAATTCTGCTACGGGCAGGTCCGGAGCGCGTACGGATCCGGGCAGTTCAAGAAGGACCTCGATCTCGCGTTCGGCGCTGATTCTCGACTCGTCACGGCGAGCGTGGCCGATCGTGGCGAGGTGCTGGGCGCGATTCGTGCGTTTCTCGGGAGCGGGCGCTGATGGGCTCGCGCGCGTTTGCATCGACATCGCTGACTCCCTCGCTCGCGAACTGGGCCCGGCGCATCGAGGAGGCGGCACGCGGTCATGGTCTCGACTTCTTTCCACTGAAGTTCCACTGCGTCGATGCGAGCGATGTCCACGCGCTGGCCGCGCTCGGGGGCTTTCCTGTGCGCTACCCGTCGTGGCGCTTTGGCATGGAGTACGAGCGCCTCGAGAAGGCTCACGGCTGGGGGCAGGCCCGCATCTACGAGTTGGTGATCAACACCGATCCTGTCGTGGCGTGGCTCGTGCGCTCGAACGTGGAGAGCGAACAGAAGCTCGTGATGGCGCATGTCTGTGGGCACGCCGACTTCTTCCGCCACAACACATGGTTCGCCGGCACGGATCGGAACATGCTCGCGACGATGGCGCGCCATGCGGAGCGCATGCGCGAGCACATCGAGCGACACGGCCAAGAGCGCGTCGAGCGGTTTCTCGACGGCGTGCTGTGCCTCGACAACCTGCTCGATCCGTACCGCGACCAGCGCTCCCGTTGGGCTTGCAGCGGCGCGGGGACGCTGACGCTCCCGACATACGATGTGCTGGCCTGGCTCGTCGAGCATGCGCCGCTCGAGGACTGGGAGCGCGACGCGACCGGCATCGTGCTCGCCGAGGCACGCTACTTTCTGCCGCAGCGGCTCACCCGCATCGTGAACGAAGGCTGGGCCTGCTACTGGCACAGCAGGATCCTGACCGGCGGCGTTCTCGACGCTAGCGAGATCATCGACTTCGCGGATTGTCACAGCGGCGCGACGCAGCAAGGCCCCGGCCGGATCAACCCCTACAAGCTCGGACTGGCGCTCTGGCGCCACGCGGAGCGGCGGGGAGACGACCTCTTCCGGCTGCGCAGCCTCCACGACGATGCTTCGTTCGTCGATGCGCTCGTCGACGAGGAGTTCGTCGCTTCCGGGGAGATCGCGCTGCCCGTGCGGACGCGGCGCGCTCAGGCGGGCGACGGGCGCGAGCGCGATCCGCGGCATGTGAAGGAGCGGCTGCTCTCGCAGCTCGCGTGGGGTGGCGCGCCGCGCATCGAGCTCGTCGAGGCGCAGCGCACTCGGGATCTGCGTCTCGTGCACCGTCACGATGGACGAGACCTGAACCTCGAGCGCGCCGGCGAGACGCTCGCCCGCGTCGAGTCGCTCTGGCGCGCGCCGGTCGTGCTCGAGACGATCGAGAAGGGCAGCCCGCGCCAACTGCGATGCAGCGGCGGTCGGATCGAGCGAGACGAGTCGGACGGGGAGGCGTCCATCGACCTCGCGAGCTAGGTCGGTGCGCCGGTTCGAGCGGCGTGCAGCGCGTGCCGCCAGTCTGCGAGGAGGCGCGCCCGCGGGCGCTCGACACTGACGGGACGAGCACGGTCCGTTCCACGGCGCCCACACACGCCGCGGGCGCGCTCACATGAAGTTGCGCGTGTGCAGGCCGCTGAGTTCGGCCGCCTCGCGCTCGTCGAAGCCGAGCTTGCGCAGCCGCAGCCTGCGTCCGGCGTCCATCTGGCC
This sequence comes from Planctomycetota bacterium, assembly GCA_016872795.1. GTDB lineage: Bacteria > Planctomycetota > UBA1135 > UBA1135 > F1-120-MAGs118. The sequence continues at coordinate 21,293 of VGYZ01000005.1, read as the reverse complement.
GAGGAGCTCCTGCACGCGCGCGTGACCTTGCGCGATCGCTTCGGGATCGAACGAGCCTGCCGCGAGCAGCACCAGCGCATCGAAGACTTCCTCGTTGAGACCGGCGCTCGCGCGCAGTGCCTCATGGCGCTGTGTGATCGCGGCGGCGAGGCGAGCGCGCAGCGTCGCGTCGGCTCGCGCGTGCTCTCCGAGGTGCGCCATGGCGAAGGCGACATGGCGAGCCTCGTCGATCGCCACGCGGCGCATGATCTCGGCGCTCGCCGCGTCGGGCGCGTGCTCGCGCAGGAAGGCGAGCAGGTTGAGGAACGTGCCCTCACCGAGCACGCTGAGCAGCAGCGCAGCGCGCGCGAAGTCCGGCTCCTCGACGAGCGTGCGCAGCGAGGCTTGCCCTCCGACCGTCGAGAGTCCGAGCTCGCCGCGGCGCAGCGCGGCTCGCCGCGAGAACACCTCGATGTGCCGAGCCTCCTCGGCCGCTTGCAGCGCGAGCAGTTGCACGACCTCGCGGAAGTGGGGGTGGACCTGCGTCGCGAAGCGCGCGGGCACGAGCAGTGCGGCCGTCTCGTTTTCGATCAAGAACGTCAGGACGCAGACCAGCGCGTCCTCGACCTCGTCAGGATGCTCGAGCGGCGCGTCCCACGGAATGTCGGCGGACGGATCCCACTGCGCGGCGGCGGCGGCGCGGTAGAGCTCGGCCGCGCTCGAAAACCAGATCTCCTCGGCGCGGTCGAGTCGAAAGCCGAGCGCTTGCCCTCCGGCTTCGACGAGCGCGCCGCGCGCCGCGAGCCCCCAGCACGGCCGGGCGTGCTCGGCCACGGAAGACGGCTCCGGCGCTCCGGCGCGCTGTGCACCTCGGCGGCGGGCCTGCGTCGAGGGGCCGAAGCGCAGCGCCCAGCCGCCGCGCCCTTCCACGAGCGCGTGACCACCCGCGCGCGCCCAGGCCGCGAGATGCAGCCCCAGTTCCCTCGCGCTGCCGGTGATCTCGAGCTCGTCGCCGGGCTGCGCGCGGCGCAGCTCGCGCGCGAGCAGCACGCCCGCGCCGCGGTCGAAGCCCAGCCCCGCGAGAGCGAGTGAACGACGCACGAGCGCTACGCCGCTCCCATGGAACGCAGGAACGGCGCGAGCCAGCGCGAGCGGTCGCAGGCTTGCTCGAGCAGCGCGTAGCCGCTCGTGCGGCCGGGCAGCCAGGCCTTGAGTCCCTCGAGATCCATCAGCGGTCGCACGGCGGCATCGTCGTAGCGCATGCCGAGCAAGAGCTCGCGCAAGCGTGCGATCGGCGCGGCGTCGGCGCCGTCGAGCACCGTGAAGTTGCAGTGGTCGAACAGACCTGTCCGGTCGAGCACGCGCGTCGAAGCGCGCGGCAGGCTGCCATCGGTGGAGAAGGCGAGGTGGTTGCCGTCGATCATGCAGGCCGCGTCGATCTCGCCGCGCACGAGCGCCTGCGCCGCGAGGCGCTCGCCTCCGACGTGGTCGCCGTGCTTGCCGACGAGCACGTCGAAGCGCCGCACTTCGAAGTCGCGGCCAGCGAGCAGGCCGTGCTGCGCGAGGTGCTCGAGCGGAATCAGCGTGGCTTGCGGCGAGTCTTGCGCGCCGACGCCGACGACCTTGCCCGCGAGATGGGCGAGCGATCGCACGGGCCCTTCCTCGCGCACGGCGATCACGCTCCTGAGATCGCAGTCGGTGTCGCGCATCGCGAGCGCGCTGGCGCGAGTGTTGCGCGCGCGAGCGACGCGCTCGGTCTCGATCCATGCCAGCGGCGAGTTCCACGCGACGTCGAATGCGCCAGCGAAGTGCTGCTCGACCTGCCGCTCGTAGTTGGTGTAGAGCACGTAGTCGAACGCGAGGCCGTGAGCGGCGAAGAAGGCCTGAAAGCCGTCCCAGATCGTGACGACCTTGGGGTCGTAGGCCACGGCGCCGAGGCGAATGGAGTGCGGCATCGAGCGCTCTCCCTAGAACAGCGGCAGGCCGGTCGCCGCCTTGCCGATGAAGTCGTAGAGCTGGTCGGTCGTCGGCGCCATGACGAGCGAGGCGCGCGTGTCTCGGAAGCGGCGTTCCACGCCCACGTCCTTGCGAAACGCCATGCCCCCGCACACGCGCATGGCCGTGTCGAGCACCTCGCGCGCGGTCTCGGCGCTCGCGGCCTTGACTTCGAGCACGCGCAGCATCGCGTCGGGACGGCCGGTCTCGAGCGCCGCGAGCGTGTCCTGCCACAGCGTGCGCGCCATGTCGGTCTGGATGCGCATGCGCGCGACGTAGGCACGGATCGTCGGCAGTTCGGCGAGCGAGCTTCCGAGGTGTTCGTAGCGCTGGCTGCCGACGTGCTCCGCCGTCTTCGCCACGGCGGCCTCGCACATGCCGATCGATCCGGCGGAGGTCAGCACATTGAAGAGCGGCAGCACCGTCTGCATCATGATCGCGAAGCCTGCTCCGTCGGCGCCGAGTCGCGCGCTCGCGGGCACGCGCACGCCGACGGCCGTGACGGGCGCGGAGTCGTTGCCGCGCAGGCCGAGGCCGTCGAAGGGGCGATCGACCGAGAGCCCCTTGGAGCGCGCGGGCACCAGCCACAGGCTCGACAGCTCGCTCCCGGAAGTCGGGCGGCTGGACCACACGTAGGCGCTCGCGTGCTGCGCCGAGGTGATCCAGCTCTTGTGGGCGTCGAGCACGACGTCCCCCGCCTCGGCGCGCGCCGTGCTGGTGGGAGCCCAAAAGTGCGAGCGCGAACCAGCTTCGCTGAAGGCGAGGGTCGAGACGTGGCGGCCCGCCGCGAGCTCGCGGCGAACCTCGAGCGAGCCGTGGGCTTCGATCACGGCGGCGCCGGCGTAGTGCATGGTGAGCACCAGGGCCGACGAGCCGCACTCGCGGGCCACGCGCTCGACGGTTTCGGCGGCTTCGCGCGGCCCCGCACCGTGCCCGCCGACGTCCTTGGAAGAGAGCAGGCCGAGCAGGCCCTGCGCGCGGGCGGCGGCGATGAATTCCGTCGGATAGGCGGCGTTCGCATCGATGCGCGGCGCGTGTTCCCGGGCGACGTGGGCGAGCGCTTCGGACGCGGCGAGGTGGTCGAACTTCATGCGGGCGAGGGTGGTGGGGGTAGGCCACCGTCGCCCGGCGCGGGATCCCTAGGAAACCCGTCCGGCGCGTCCGGTGGGACGCGGGGCTCGGGCACGCCGAGCCGGAGCGCTGGGTCAGAGGAGGGGCAGCAATTCCATGGCGATCAACTCGCTCGCCACCATAGCGAGGCCGGGATTTCGAACGCAAGCGTTCGTGTTGGCGTGGCAAACGGCGGCGGCGGCGGGGAGACTGAGGAGCCTTCATGCGCAGCGCACGCCTCCTGCTCGTGCTCGGCCTGCTCTTCGGCGCCACCCTCGGCCTGCGGCTCACGGGGCTTGGGTTCGGCGTGCCGGTGTGGGAGGAGCCGGACCCGGACATTCCCGGCCATGTGGATCTCGTGCGCGAGGGCTGGAGCGTGGCGGCGGTGGAGGAGCCCGATGAGCAGTATCCGCACCTCATCGCCGACCTCGCGCGCTGGCTGCCCGCGCGTCCGCCGGCTGCGGGTCCGGGAGCTCCGGGCGATCTCGCGGGCCACCTCGCTGCGGCGGCGCACACGCATGTGCAGGTGCGCTTCCTCGTCGCGCTCGTCGCCTCGCTCGCGATTCCGCTGACATTCCTGCTCGCGCGGCGCTTCGTGCGCGACGGCTGGGCGTTGTTCGCAGCCGCTTTGATGGCGACGAGCCTGCTGCACCAAAGCTTCGCCCAGCAGGCGCGGCCGCACGCCTTCGCGGCGACGCTGATGCTCGCGGCGGTGCTCGCGCACTTGCGGCTTCTCGGCGACGGCTCGTGGCGCGCGTACGCGCTGGCTGCCGCGGCGACGGCGCTCGCGCTCGGCTCGCTGCACTACGGTGTCGCAGTGCTGCTCTCGGCGCTCGTCGCGCACGCGCTGCGCGGTGGGGGAGCGCGCTTCCTCGATCGCCGGCTGCTCCTCGCCGTCGCGATTTCGCTCGCGGCGATCCCGCTTTTCTACCCGTTCCTGTTCGAGCGCGTCGGGCAGGCGCGCGCGCTCGAGGGCGGCTCGGTGCGACTCGCGGAGCACGCGGTCGACCTGTCGCAGTTTTACGGTCGCGGCTTTGCCGTGATCGCCCAGTCGCTGTGGAACTACGAGCCGCTCCTGTGCGTGCTGCTCCCGCTGGCGGCATTGGCGCTTCTATTCCAGCGCGAGCGCGTCGATGGACGCGCACTGGCGGTGGTGCTCGCCTTCGCGCTGCCGTACCTGCTCGCGATCGGGCTGTTCGAGCGTACCTACGAGCGCTTCGTACTGCCGCTCTTGCCTTACCTCGCCGTGTTCGCCGCGTGGGGCGCGCAGCGTTGGGCAGCGCGGCTCGGCGCGCAGGTCGTCGCGCTTGGATGCGGGCTCGCGCTCGTGTTGCCCTCGTGCGCGTGCGCCAAGCTCGCATGGCTGCGCTGTCGGCCCGACACGCTGGTCGAGGCTGCGCAGTGGCTGGAAGCGCGCGGCGGCGACGAGACGATGTATGTGTCCGCGGCGCCGCCGGCGCTCGACCTGCCGCTTTTGCGCAAGCCCGACGGCCTGCTCTTCTACGGCAAGCGTCCGAAGCTGCCCCTGAGCCCGTGGACCGCATGGCAGGCGCGCATGGAGCCGGGAGCGCTCGATGCGCCGACCTACGACCTGCGCTGGCTGGTCGCTCCGCGCGGGGCGGCCGCGGCCGACCTGCCCGCCTACTTCGAGTCGCTCGGCCCCGCGCTGTTCCTGATCGAGGTCTACGAGCAGCGCACGAACCATCCGCTGCAGGTGCGCGTGCGCGAGGCGCTGCGGGCGAAGGGCGAGCGGCTGGCGCGCTTCTCGCCGGACCTCGATCCTCAGGCGAGCGAGCTCGAGCTCTTCTTCCAGCTTTCGGATCACTTCAACGATGATGAGCTCGTCACATGGCCGCACTTCACGCTGCGGCTGCTGCGCGCGCGCTCGCTCGGCCCGGTGCTCGAGGTCTGGCGCGTGCCGCGCGAATGAGCGGGAGGGCCCACGGAATGCGCTTTTCTCTGTGCGCCAGGGTGGAAAACTCTTCGCGCCGCGGGCGGCCGAGTGCGTGCCTAAGGTCGAGCCTCGCGCGGGGTCGAAGCACAAGGCCTGTCGGGTCTCGAGCGCGGCGGGTTCCTATACTTCGCTCGATCAGCGCCCGTACGCCCCCCATGCCGTCTCCGCTAGCCCATGACCGCGCGCGCTGCTGCGCGCAGCGCTGCATCCGCACCGGCTTGGAGCGGGTGGGAGGAGGAGCATGAAGCCGCGCTTCGTGCCGCGAGCGGTGCGCTCGATCTCGGTGCTGATGCCCACCTTCCAGGGCGAGGAGTTCCTCGACCGCGTGCTCGCGCGGCTCGCGCAGCAGCGCTGTGAGCTCCCTTGGGAGATGTGCGTCGTCGACTCGGGCTCGACCGACGGCACGCTCGCGATTCTCGAGTCGTGGCGCGCGCGGCTGGGCGTGCCGCTGCGCATCGAGCGGATTCACAACAGCGCCTTCGACCACGGCGACACGCGCAACCTGCTCGCGGCGGAGTCGAGCGGCGATCTGCTCGTCTACCTGACGCAGGATGCGATCCCATCGAGCGCTGACTGGCTCGCCAAGTTGGCGCGCAACTTCGAGGATCCGCTCGTGGCCGCGGCGTACTGCCGCAACGTCGCGCGGCCGGAGGCCCAGCTGCTGACGCGCGTCTTCAGCGAGAAGGATCCCGGCTACACCGCTGGACGCCGCGAAGTGCGCCTGCCGGAGCCTGCGGACTACGCAGCGCTCGATGCCCATGCGCGGCGCCTGCTCTACAACTTCAACGATGTCGCGTCGGCCATTCGACGCGATGTGTGGGAGCGCCATCCCATGCCGCGCACGGAGTTCGGCGAAGACATGCTCGCGGCTCGCGCGCTGCTCGAGGCCGGCTTCACGGTCGTGTACGACGACGTTGCCACCGTCGAGCACAGCCACGACTACGGCCCCGACGAGATGCGCAAGCGCGCTGAGATCGACGGCAAGTTCAACGCAGAGTGGCTCGGCCGAACGTGCGTCGGCACGCGCGCGGAGGCCGAGGAGCTCGTCCGCCGGCAGCTCGAGCTCGATCGCGAGGCGCTCGCGAACGCTGGCTTCGACGGCGCGCAGCTCGACGCGCAACTCGTGCGCGCGGAGCGTCTGCGCCGCGCGGCCTTCGTCGGACTCTACGAAGGCGGCAAGTCGCGCGAGCGCCATGTCGCGACGCGCTTCGTGCGGCGCACGCGCAAGAAGATCCTGTACGTAGTTCACGGCTTCCCTCCGGATACGTGGGCGGGCACCGAGGTCTACACGCTCAGACTCGCGCAGGAGATGCAGCGCCGCGGCCACGATGTCGCGGTGCTCGCGCGCGTGCCCGGCGACGAGAGCGGCAAGCCGGACTTCTCGATTCACGCGAGCGAGTTCCAAGGCGTGCGGGTGTACCGCATGACGAATCGCATCGCGCACCAGCGCATCCGCGACAGCTACCTGCAACCGCTCGCCGAAGCGGCGTTCCGCAAGCTGCTGCGGGAGCTCGCGCCCGACGTGGTGCACTTCCAGCACCTGATTCACATGTCGGCGGGGCTGCCCGCGGTGTGTCGGGAGCTCGGTATCCCGACCGTCGTCACGGTGAACGATTACTGGGCCCTGTGCGCGCGCGTGCAGCTCATCCGGCCCGACGGCGTGCGTTGCGCGAAGAATCAGGGCCTGGGCTGCCTGCCGTGCATCAAGGGCGAGGACCTGGCGCTCGTCGAGCGCTCGCGCGAGACGCTGCCGGCGCTCGAGTCGCTGGTGCGCGCGTTGGGATCGCTTCAGGCTCCGGGCGCGGGCCCGCTCGGGCAATATGTGGGCGAGTTCGGTGATGTCGCCGATCGTCACGGGATCGTGGCGGGCGCCTATGCGTCGTGCGACCTCGTGATCGCTCCGAGTCGCTTCCTGCGCGAGCGACTGCTCGAGTCGGGCAAGTTCGACCGGCGTCGCACGTTGTACTCCGACTACGGAACACTCACCGAGCACCTGCGCCCGCTGCGCCGCGAGCAGCGCGAGGGACGCGCGCTGCGGCTCGGATTCGTCGGCTCGCTCGTCTGGTACAAAGGCGTCGACGTGCTGCTGCGCGCGATGGCCGTGCTCCACGGCCGGCCGGTGGAGTTGCACGTGTTCGGCGACTTCCACCCCGAGCGCGATCCGCACCATGCGGAGCTCGAACGGCTCGCCCGCGACTGTGGCGACACGGTTCGTTTTCACGGTGTGTTCGACAATCGCGACATCGCCGGAGTGCACGAGCGCATCGACGCGCTCGTCGTGCCGTCCGTGTGGTTCGAAAATTCGCCGATCACGATCCACGAGGCGTTCTTGCTCGGCACGCCCGTGCTCGCGAGCGACATCGGCGGGATGGCCGAGCTCGTGCGCGATGGCGTCGACGGTTTGCACTTCAAGGTCGGCGATCCGGACTCGCTCGCCCGAGCCGTTGCACGACTGCTCGACGAGCCCGGACTGCTCGCGCGCATCTCTCGCGGTCGAAGCGTCAAGACCATGGCCGAGGATGCCCGCGAGATGGAAGTGCGCTATCGCCAGTTGTGCTGCCTCGCACGCGAGCGCATCGCGCCCAAGCGGCTCGAGCTCGCGGGCGTCGCCACGGGGGCGCGGCAGGGCAGCGTCGACGAGCAGCGCGGCACGCTCGTCCTACTGCGACCGGGCAGCGATTCCGCCGTGGAGTATGACCTCTCGGCCGCAGGCGACGGACTGCTCGAAATCGCGCTCGAGCTCGTGACCCTGCGCGGCGAGATCCAGGCCCGCTTCGGCGGTGGCGTGCAGCTCGACGGGCGCGAGCTCGAGCGGATCCAGCTCTTTTCCGGTGCCGACGAGGAGAAGAGCTTCGTCGTGCGCTGGCGCGTCGATCTCGAGTCGCCGGCGAGCCGACTGCGGATCGACAATCGCAGCGAGAGTCCCCACTCGTACCTGCGCATCGCGCGGGTCACGGTGCTGGAACTCCCGGAAGGTCCGCTTCCTAGCGCCCCGACGGCGAACTCCGAGGTGGCCGTGCCGTGAGCCAAGCGAGTGGCAGCCTCGGCGATCTCTATGTGCTTCCGGGTGCGCCGGTGCCGAACGAGGCGTTGCCCAAGGTGCTCGTCGTGGTGCTGAACTACAACGGTCGCCAGCACCTGCGCCGCTGCTTCGAGAGCCTCGCGGCGTTGGACTATCCGCGCGGTCGAGCCTCGTTCCTGCTCGTCGACAACGGGTCGGAAGACGGGAGCCTCGAGGAGCTGCGGGCGCACTTTCCTTGGGTGCGCATCCTCGAGAACCCGCGCAACTTCGGCTTTGCACCGGCCTGCAATCAGGGTGCCGCCAACAAGGGCGACGCCAGCATCGTGGCCTTCTTGAACAACGACATGCGCGTCGACCCCGCGTGGTTGCGCGAGCTCGTGGCTCCGATCGTGCGCGGCGAGTGCGCCGCGACGACCTCCAAGATGCTCAGTTGGGACGGCGCGCGCATCGACTCGGCGGGCGGTGGGATGAACTTCCACGGGATCGGCATCCCCTACGGATACGGGGACGTCCCTTCCGCGGAGCACGATGTGGCGCGGCGCACGCTGTTCGCATGCGGCGGCGCGATGGCCGTCGACGCGCGCACGTTCGAGGATGTCGGCGGCTTCGATCGCGAGTACTTCGCGTACTACGAGGACGTGGACTTGGGGTGGCGGCTGTGGGTGCTCGGACACGAAGTGCACTATGTGCCCACTTCGGTGTGCTGGCATCACCACAGCAGCACGTCGAGGCGCTTTCCGCCCGAGACGGTGCGCCTCGTCCAGATTCGCAACCCACTGCTCACGATCTTCAAGAACTACGACGACGAGAACCTGCACCGCGTCCTGCCGGTGGCCTTGGGCGTCGCGATCCGTCGCATGCTCTTGGCGGCGCGCATCCCCGACCAGCATCCCTACTTGATCTACCACGCCAAGGCCGTCGATCTCGATTCCGCCGCCGGTGCGGTGCGATCCAATCCCGAGATCTCGCGCGACGCGGTGGCCGACCTGATCGCAGTGCACGAAGTGCTGGTCCATTGGCGCGCGCGCATGGAGCGTCGCGCCCAAGTGCAGTCGCGCCGCCGCCGCGCCGATGCGGAGATCTTCGGATTGTTCCTGCGTCCCCTGTGGAGCGTCGAGAGCGACGCGACGTCGCAGGAGATGATCGCCTCCATGGCCGCGTTCTACGGCCTCGACGACCTGTTCCGTACGTTCGAGCGCGGCGCCGTCGAGGTCCGTACTTGAGCGTGTCCAGAGGAGTTCCCATGAAGCTGTCCGTCGTCATGCCGGTGTACAACGAGGAGCGCACGCTCGAGGAGATCGTGCGCCGCGTGCAGGACACGCCGTTCGACAAGGAGATCATCCTCGTGAACGACTGCTCCAAGGATGGCAGCGCGGCGATCCTCGACCGGCTCGCCAAGGAGCACGCGAACGTGCGCGTGTTCCACCACGAGCGCAACCTCGGCAAGGGTGGTGCGCTCGCGACCGGCTTCTCGAAGGTGACGGGCGACATCGTGCTCATTCAGGACGCCGATCTGGAATACGATCCGAGCGACTACGCGGTCTTGCTGCGCCCGATCTTGGAAGGCAAGGCGGACGTCGTGTTCGGCAGTCGCTTCTTGGGCGGTGCCTACGCGCGCGTGCACCTCTTCTGGCACTACGTGGGGAATCGTGCGCTCACGCTCGCGTCGAACTGCTTCACGAACCTGAATCTCACCGACATGGAGACCTGCTACAAGGTCTTCCGGCGCGAGGTGGCCGAGCGCCTCGACATTCGCTCGCGGACCTTCGCGGTCGAGCCCGAGATCACGGCCAAGGTCGCGCGGCTGCGCGTGCGCGTGTACGAGGTGCCGATCACCTACGCGGGCCGCGACTACTCCGAGGGCAAGAAGATCGGTCCGAAGGACGGCTTCATCGCGCTGTGGGCGATCGTGCGCTGGTCGGTGTTCTCGGGCGTGAAGCCGCTGCGGGAATCGCGCGCGCGTTGATTTTGTCGGGCAGGCCCGTGGCGCGCGCGCCCGGTACTGGCTAGGCTCCGCCTCGCGATGGGCGAGCGCAGCTTTCTGGGCTGGGATAGGCCCTTTCTCCGTTCCGCGGTTGAGATTTGGATTCAGCGGGTCCGGTCGGGTAGGTCGAAGCCGCAGGACTGCGTGCTCGTCCTGCCCGGTCGCCGCGCGGCTCGGCGCGTCGAAGATCTGGTCGCGGAGCTTGCGCCTGTGGAGTGGGAGCCGCCGCGGGTCGTCTCCGAGGGCGAGCTGGCGCAGGTGCTGCGCCGTCGGCGCGCGCTGCTCGCGACCGACTGGCAGTGCGCGCTCGCCTGGCGCGAGGCGCTCGAGGCGGCGGGCGAGGCCGCTCGCGGCAAGCTGTGGGGCGGTGGGGAGCGGATGGAACTCGAGGGTTTCGCGCGCCTGTGTGCGCGCGCGTACTCCGAGCTGGCGGCGGAGGATGTCGCGCCGCTCGATGTGGCGCGTGTGGCCGAGTCCTCGACCAAGGTCGGCAGCGCGGAGCTCTGGCGCGCCTACGCGCAGGTGGAGCAGTTCTACCGCGAGGCGCTCGGCAAGCGCGGCGTGGTGGATCCGTCGTCGTCGGCGCAGGATGCTCTGCGCTCCGAGCTCGATCCGCGCTGGAGCGTGCACCTGTTCGCGGTCGTCGATCCGCCGCGTGCGCTGCGGCGCGTGCTCGAGCGCGTGGCGCTCGTCGATGCCTGCGTGTTCGCGCCCGCTTCGGAAGCGTCGCACTTCGACGCCTCGGGGTTCCTCGACGTGGCGCACTGGAGCGAGCGCGATCCGGGCCTCGCGACGGAGCATTGGCGCTGCGTTGATTCTCCCGACGAGGAGGCAGGGCTCGCGATCGCGCACCTTGCGGCGATCGTTCCGCCCCCGGCGCCTGAGAATGTCGCCATCGGTCTCGCGGATCTCGACGTGCGCCCGTTCCTCGAGCGTCGGCTGCTCGAGCTGGGCTGCGAGCCGCGCTGGGCCGGTGGTTCTCCGCTCCTCGAGACCCTGCCCGCGCGGCTGGTCCTCGCTGCGCTGCGCTGGAGCGCCACGCGCAGCGCGGAGGACTTCGCGGCGCTCGCTCGACATCCGGACTTCGAGGCGCTGTGCGGCCTGCCCGGAGGAACGCTGGCCGCGGCCGTGGATGCGCTGCGTTCCGAGCATGTGCCCTGCCGCATCGATGGCGAGTTTCCGCTCGCGCCGGCCTACGCGACCGAGCGCGGGCTCGGCTCGCTGCGCACGGCGCTCGCGCGGGCTCACGAACTCCTCGGGAACGCCGGGGCCGTGGCGGGACGTTCCGCGCGCGAGTGGGCGGACTGCATCCGCGCGCTCCTTTGCAGCGCCTACCCGAGCGTTGCGGCGCAGGCCCGCGATCCCCAAGGCTGGCTCCATGTGCGCGCGCTCGAGGCGCTGGCAGGGCAGGTCGGCAATCTCGCCGCGGCGGAGATGGCCGGGAGTCGGCGCGCGCTGGCCGCGGACGAGCTCGCGGGGCTGCTCGAGCGGCATCTCGCCGCGATCGAGCTTCCGCCCGCGCCGCCTTCGGAGAAGCGGCCCGTGGTCGAGATCTTCGGCTGGCTCGAGCTCGCGCTCGACGATGCCGAGCATCGGGTCGTGTGCGGACTCAACGAGGGATCGCTTCCCGCGCGCGGGACGAGCGGAGGACTGCTCTGCGACCCCGCTCGGCGCGAACTCGGCTTGCTCGACGAGCGTCGGCGTGCGGCGCGCGACGTGTGGGCCCTCGCAGCCATCGTCGCCGGTCGCTCGCCCACTCTGCTGCTCTCCGCGCGCAAGGATGCGGAGCGCAATCCGCTCGTTCCCAGCCGTTTTCTGTTCCGCGCCGGTCCGGAGACGACGCTCGAGCGCGTGCGCCGTGCTTTCCCGGAGCACGACAGCGAGCTTCCGCCGCAGTCGGGCAGTCCGCAGCCGTGGAAACCGTGGATCGGAGGCGAACCGATCCCGGAGACGATCAGCGTCACGGAGTTCCGCACCTATCTCGAGTCGCCGTTCCTGTACTACATGCAGTCGGTGCAGAAGCGCCGCAGCGCGGGCTGGCTCGAGCCGGAGCTCGATCCGCGCGCGTTCGGGATCTTCGCCCACGAGGTGCTCAAGGTGCTCGGGGAGTCGGAGCTCGCGGGCTGCGCAGACGAGGCGCAGCTGCGCGGCGCGTTGCTGGCGGAGCTCGAGCGCTGCGCTCACGCTCGATTCGGCCGTTCGGCGCGTCCCGCAGTCCTCTTGCAGGTGGAGAAGCTGCGCTCTCGGCTCGTGCGCGTCGCGTGCTGGCAGGCGCGGCAGGCGGCCCAAGGCTGGCGCGTGAAGGCGACCGAGTTCAAGGCCGACGAGCGCGAGCTCGACGGGATGCGCGTCCGAGGCATCATCGATCGCGTCGACTTCAACGAGCGCACGGGAGAGTGGCGCATTTGCGACTACAAGACCGGCGACAAGGTCGAGCCGCCCCTCAAGGTGCACATCAAGGCCGGCCGATTCCGCGACTTGCAGCTGCCGCTCTACTTCTGGCTCTACGAGCCGCAGCACCGAAGCGCGCTCGCCAATGTCCAGCTCGGTTACATCGCGGTCTCCAAGCAGGAGTCGTCGGAGCTCTTCCTGCACTATTCTCTCGAGACCCCGGCTCTCGAGCTTGCCCTGCAGTGCGCTCGGGAGGTCGTGGCCTCGATTCGCTCCGGCAAGTTCGACGGGCGGCCGAGCCGCGCACCGCACGACCGCTCGCTCGCGTCGCTGTGCGGGTTCGACCTGCTTGCGTCGCAAGACCTGCAGGAGGACGAGTCGGACGAGGAGGGTCGCGATTGAAGTACCGCTCGCGCCTGTATCGCGCCTCCGCCGGCACCGGCAAGACGCACCAGCTCACGAACCACTACTTGCGGCTCGCTTGCAGCGGAGTGGCACACGAGCGCATCGTCGCGTCCACCTTCACGCGCAAGGCCGCGGGAGAAATCCTCGCGCGCGTGTTCGCGCGTCTCGCCCGGGCCGCGTCGAGCGAGGACGAGGCCCGCAAGCTCGACCTGCAGCTGGGCCTGAAGCTCGGGCGCGCTCGCTATCTCGCGCGGCTGGAGGAGCTCGCTCGGCGCATCGACGGCCTGCGGATCAGCACGCTGGATGCCCTGTTCGTGTCCGTCGCACAGGCACTGGCCGGAGAGCTCGGACTGCCGCCGGAGTGGAGCATCGCCGATGAGGTCGACCTGCGGCTGGCGCGTGACGAGTCCGTCGCCGCCGCGCTCACCACGCTCGATGTCGAGGAGTGGGGCGTCTTGCTGCGTGAGCTCGAGCGCGGCTCCGACGGCCGTGGCGTGCACGGTTTGCTCACGACGACTGTCGAGCTCGCTGCGGCGATCCACGCCGACAGCGACGCCGCGGCGTGGGATCGACTGTCCGAGCCCAGAGCGGTGAGCGACGAGCGGTTGAACGAGGTGCCTGCGCTCGTCGACGCTCTGCCCCCCGTTCCCGACAAATCGGGCAATCCGTACGCGACCTTCGAGAAGCTGCGAGGGCCGCTCGGCGAGCTGGTGCGCCACGCGCCGTTCGCTGACTGGTTGCGCACTTCCGATGGCAGATCGCAGCTGGCTGAGCAACTCTCGAAGGGCATCGGCAAGGCGCTCTCGAACGGAAACAGCACCTTCAACCGGCTCCTCATTCCGGACGAGTGGATCGCGGTACACGACCCGCTCTTGCTCGTCCTGGCCGCCGACGAGCACCAGCGGCTGGCGGCTCACAATCGCTCCGCTAGACGCTTGCTCGATCTCTATTCACAGCGGCGACGCGCCACGCGCGAGCGCACGCGCAAGCTCGGGTTCGACGAAGTGGCGCAGACGCTGGCGCGGCACGCATCCTGCGGTCCGCAGTCACTGTCCACGGAACTCGAAGAGCGGCTCGATGCTCGCATCGATCACCTGCTGCTCGACGAGTTTCAGGACACGGCGCCGATGCAGTGGCGCGTGCTGCGGCGCGTGGCGGAAGAACTCGTGCAGGATCCCGAGGGCGCGCGCTCCTTCTTCTGTGTGGGCGACACCAAGCAATCGATCTACGGCTGGCGTGCGGGCGAGCCACGCCTGCTCGAGACCATGGACCAGCGTCTCCAGCCGCTCGAGGTCGAGGAGCTCAATCGCAGCTTCCGGTCCTCGCAGACCGTGCTCGACGCCGTGAACGAGGTGTTCGAGCCCAAGTCGGCATTCTCAGGCTTCGCCGGCAAGCCGGGCTTCGCGCGTGCACTCGAGGCCTTCACTTCCGGCTATCGACGCCATGTCGCGAATGATCCAAAGCTCGCTGGAGTGGTGCGCGTCCATACCGGCGCTGAGCCGCCCGAGAAGACTGATCGCGGTTTGCACTGCATTCTCCGCGCCGTCGAGATCGTGCAGGAGATCCGCGCTCTCGATGCGCGCTCTACCATCGGCGTTCTCCTGCGGCGCAATCACTTCGCGGCGCTCTTGCTGGCGAAGCTGCGCGAGAAGGGCATCCCTTCCAGCGGGGAAGGCGGCAATCCGCTCGTCGACTCCGTCGCGGTGCAGGCGGCCGTCGCCGCGCTGCATTGGCTCGAGCATCCTGCGGACGATGTGGCGCTGTACCAGGCGGCCACCAGCCCGCTGGGGCCCGCGCTCGGGCTCGAGGCGACCTTGCGAGCGAAGGATGCGGCCGCGATGCATCGCGAGCAGCGGCGCGCGCTCGCTCGTCTTGGAATCGCGAGCTGGCTCGCGAACCTGCGCGAGTCGGTGGCCAGCGGGCTCGGAACATGGGAACGGCACCGCTTTTCCCAGTTGATCGACTTCGCGCTTGCGCAGCCGCAGGGCGGCGCGCTCGACGAGTTCCTCGAGCGAGTGCGCAGCGAGCGCGTGGAGGACGCAAACTCGGCGCCGGTCAAGGTGATGACCGTGCACGCTTCGAAGGGCCTTGAGTTCGATGCGGTCGTGCTGCCTGAGCTCGATCAGGCTTGGAAAGTCTCCTCGAACGCGTTCTTCTGGAGGCGAGAAGGGGACGATGCCGAGCGCTCGATCGAGCTCGTGTCGCGCCACTCGTCCGAGGAGGTTCGCGGCCTGCTGAAGTTCGCCGGAGTGAGCGAGCCTAGCCTCCTGGGCGAGCTAGCGGCCGAACGCGTGATGCGCGACGAGCTCTCCGTGCTGTATGTGGGCATGACGCGCGCGCGCTACCGGCTGGATCTGGTAATCCACCCGGTCGGCACGGACAAGGGCGAGCCGCGCTGCACGGCGTCGGGCCTGATCCGCGAGCGCCTCGGGCTGGGACATGGCGCGCTCGAGCCCCGGTCCGTGCTGCCTAGGACGAATGCGGCGGACGATGCATGGACGGCTCACCTCCGTGCGCGAGGCGCGCCGGCACCCGCGCCGTCCAACGCCGGCACCGCGCTCGCGTTCGCGCCCAGTCAGAAGCGGCGCGAGCTGGAGCGGCTCAGCCCGTCGGAACTCGGTCAGGAAGAGACCGTCAGGACTGAGAAGCTCTTCGAGAGCGTCGGCAACACGCCGAGCCAGCGACGCGGCAGCCGCTTCCACGGCTGGTTCGAGGAGTTCGAGTGGCTCGACACTTTTCTGCGCACGGATGACGAGCTGCGCGCGCTCGCGCGCGGATTCGATCCCGATGTCGAGGGACTCGAGAAGGACCTGGTGGACTTCCGCAAGGCGCTGGGCCAGCCGAACTTCGTCAAGCACTTCACGCGGCCCGCTGGCGCGGTCGAAGTCTCGCGCGAGCGTCGCTTCCGCAGGCGCGTCGGGGGCGCGCTGCACAGCGGCAGCTTCGATCGCGTCACGATCTGGCGCGAGGGTGAGCAGATCGTGCGCGCGGAGGTGCTCGACTTCAAGACGAGCAAGCCCGACGCCGATCTCGAGGCGCGGCGCGAGCACTATCGGCCCCAGCTCGAGGCCTATCGCGCAGCTGTGGCCGCGATCACGAAGTTGCCGCTCGAGCGGGTGCGGGCGAGCCTGTTCTTCATCGAGGCCGACGAGTACATGCCGATCTAGTGGATCAGACGGCGAGGTTCTCGCCGATCGCGTCCTGGCTCGCGATCACCACGCGCACGCGCGCTGCGAGGCCGAGCTCGGCGAGCGTGCGCTCTGCGACTTCGCGCGCGAGTTCGGGGCGGTTGTTCGTTTCCGAGAGATGCGCGAGCACCAGCGTGTGCAGGTTCGCGCCGGCGAGCTTGCGCAGCATCTGCGCGGACTGCTCGTTGGAGAGGTGCCCGCCGTCCCCGGAGACGCGCTTCTTGAGCATGGCCGGATAGGGTCCGCGCTCGAGCATGCCGAGGTCGTGGTTGAACTCGAGCACGAGCAGGTGGGCATCGGCGAGCGCGCGCGCGACGCCGTCGTCGGGGCGGCCCATGTCGGTCAGGATCGCGGCGACGCGGCCCTCGTGCTCGATGCGGAACGCCACGGTCGGATGCGCGTCGTGGGGGATCGCGACATTGCGCACCACGAGTCCGTCGAGCTCCTGCGTGCCACCGACCTTGAGCGTCGAGAGATTGCGGCAGCGCCGGATCGCGGCGTTGCCCATCAGGCTCTCCGCGCAGTGGAGCAGCGCGCGGTGCGAGCGCGCGACCTTGCCCGCCGAGCGCGCATGGTCGAGGTGGCCGTGGGTGACCCACACATGGTGCAGCGTCTTGCGATCCGTGCTCGGCGGCGGCAGCCCCGCCCGCTCGAGGCGCGCTTCCAGCTCCGGCCCCGACAGACCGGCGTCCACGAGCGCCCGCACCTCGCCCGCTCGCACCAGAGCGCAGTTGCCTTTGCTGCCCGACGAGATCACTTGCAGATGCATGCGGGCGGAGAGCATAGCTTCGCTGGCTTCGGCGAATTCGGCCGCGGTCGCCTTGAGCGCTGAAACCGCTCTCGCAGCGGCCTATCCTCTGCGCCATGAGTTTCGTCGCGAACCTGCCTCGCCTGTCGCTCCTCGCTCTCGCACTCGCGTCGTCCTGCGCGAGCCCGCGCAACCCGGACATCGTCGCGACGGAGGCCGAGCTCACGGCCCGGAGGCTCGCGGCGGATGTCGAGTGGCTTGCAGCGGACGAACAAGAAGGGCGCCGCGCGGGCACGGAGGCGGGCCTGCGCGCCGGTGATTGGATCGCGCAGCGCATGGCGGAGCTCGGACTCGAGCCGCGCGGCACGCAGGGCTACCTGCAGTCGTTCGAGGTGCCCAAGCCCGTCGAGGTGCGCCCGGGCAGCGGAGTGAATGGCGTCACGGATCCTGCCAAGGTCGCGCCGATGTCGTGCGCGACGGCCGGAGAGGTTGCGGGCGAAGTCGCGTGGTGCGGCTACGGAATCGTGAACGCGTCGAAGGGCTGGAACGACTTTCCCGAGCGCATCGACGGCAAGCTGGCGCTCATCGTGCGCGGCACGCCGCCGGACTCGGTCGGCACGCAGCTCGAGGCCGCCGCGGAGTCGAGCGGCGCGGTCCACGAGAGCGCGGGCTGGGGCAACTCGGGCTCGCTGTTCTTGAAGGTGATGACGGCGAAGCGCCAAGGTGCGCTGGCCGTGCTCGTCGCGCCGCACCCGAGCCAGCAGTCCGAGCCGCTGCCGCCCTTCGACCTTGGCCGCGCTGCGCAGAGCGTGCTGCCGGCGCTGTACATCTCGCACGAGCTCGCGGCGGCGCTCGTTCCGGGCTACGACGCGGCCATCGCGGCGATCGATGCCGGCGCGCCGCTCACAGAGGCTCCGCGGCCGGCTGCGAGCGCGCGCGTCGTGGCGAATGTCGTGCGAGAACGCGGTCCTGCCACGAATGTACTCGGGCTCCTGCGCGGCATGGATTCGTCGCGCTGCGTCGTCCTCGGAGCGCACTACGACCACCTCGGCTACGGCGGAGAGGGCTCGCTCGATCCGAGGGGCGGCGTGCAGATTCACAACGGCGCGGATGACAACGCGAGCGGCACGGCTGTCGTGCTCGAAGTCGCGCGCGCGCTCGCGGCTGGCCCCAAGCCGGGCTGCGACGTGTTGTTCGCGCTGTGGTCGGGCGAGGAGCTCGGGCTGCTCGGCAGCGAGCACTGGGCCAAGGTCTCGACGGACGAGCTTGGCCGCGTTGTCGCCAACCTGAATCTCGACATGGTCGGCCGCGCGGGCGACGGCAAGCTCGCGGTTCTCGGCGCCGGCTCCGCGCAGCCCTTCGCGGCGTGGCTCGCGGAGCTCGGTCCGCAGGTGGGGCTCGAGCTCGATGTGTCGCTCTCGGGGCAGGGCGTCGGCGGCAGCGATCACCAGACCTTCCTGAAGCGCAAGCGCCCTGCCGTGCACTTCTTCAGCGGACTGCACAGCGACTATCACAAGCCGAGCGATGACGCCGAACGCTTTGAGGCCGAGGGCGCGGCGAAGGTCGCGGCACTTGCGCTCGAGCTCACGCGGCGCATGGCCGCCACGCCCAAGCTTGCGTGGGTCGAGCCTCCCTCTCCGACGAGCACACAGCCCGGTCAAGCGCGCGCGGGCGGCTTCCGCGTGTGGTTCGGGACGGTGCCGGAGTACGCGCACGACGGCAAGGGCCTGCTGCTCTCGGGCACTTCGCCCGGCAGCCCGGCGGAGAAGGCGGGCATGCTCGCGGGCGATGTGCTCGTGCGGGTGGGCGACATCGAAATCGAGACGATTCAGGACTTCGTCTACGCGCTGCAGACCTACAAGCCCGGCGATGTAGTGCTCGCGCGCTTCCTGCGCGACGGCAAGGTCGAGGAAGTGCGCGTCACGCTCGCGACGCGTGAGGCGCAGTAGCAACGCTCACTGCCACAGCGCGAGGAACAGGTTCGTCTCACCGGCCTCGGTGCCTCCGCGGTTCGAGGCGAAGACGAGCCAGCGCCCGCAGGGCGAGAACATCGCGAAGCTGTCGAAGCCGACATAGGTCGTGACCTGCTCGAGGTCCGAGCCGTCATCGTTGACCGCGAACAGGTCGAACTCGACCTGCCGCTCGCGCCGGTCGTGGTGGTTGGTGGAGAAGATGATCCGGCGATCGCCCGGGAAGAAGTAGGGCGCCCAGCTCGCGCCGCCGAGATCGGTCACCTTGCGGCGGTTGGAGCCGTCGATGTCGCAGGTGTAGATGTCGAGCAGCTGCGGGCGAATCTTGTTCTTCGCGAGCAGGTCGACATAGCGCTCGCGCGTGCCCATGCCGCTGTCGGTGAACTTCGTGGCGCGGAAGACGAGCCGCTTGCCGTCGTGGCTGAAGAACGCGCCGCCGTCGTAGCCGAGCTCGTTCGTCACTTGCTTCGCGTCGCTGCCATCGAGCGCGCAGGTCCACAGCTCGAGATCGCCCGAGCGCGTGCTGGTGAAGACGATGCGATCGCCCATGGGCGACACCGTGGCCTCGGCGTCGTAGCCCGGAATGTTCGTCAGCTGCCGTTCGGCTCCGCTCGCCAGATCCTGCACATAGAGCTCGTACTCGGGGTGGATCGCCCATACATAGCCCTCGCTCATGTCGGGGCGAGCGGGGCAGCTCGACTGGACCGCCTGCGTCGAGGCGTAGATCACTTCCTTGTTGCCGGGCATGAAGTACGAGCAGGTGGTCACGCCCTGGCCGCTCGAGATCTGCCGCAGCTCCGGCCCGTGTTCGCCGAGCACGAAGATGCGGTCGCAGCTGCCGTCGACCTCGCGCTGCAGCACGAGCTTCGAGCCATCGAAGCTCCAGTAGCCCTCCGCGTTGTTGCCGCGGCGCGTGAGCTGCCAGAGGTGCGCGAAGTGCCTTTCGCCGGGCTGGATGAGCTCGTCGCGCTGCGCGAGGGTCGGCAGCGGCGTGGGCACGGCGGTCGGAGTCGTGGCGCAGGACGCCAGCGCGGCGAAGGCGCCGCACAACGCGAGGGAGGTGCTCTTCATCGGGCGAAGAGCATAGGAGATGGCTCCCCGGTCGCGTCCAGCGCGAGCGCTGCGAGCCCGTTCAGCGCGCGCGGCGCGGCGGCACCGGGTCGTGACCGCCTGCGCAGAACGGATGGCAGCGGGCGATGCGGTGGAGCGCGAGCCACGGACCGCGCAGCGGCCCGTGCAGCTCGAAGGCCTCGATCGCGTACTGGCTGCAGGTCGGGCTGAAGCGGCACATCGGCGGCTTCAGCGGCGACAGGAAGCGTCGGTAGAAACGCACCGGCAGGGCCAGAGCTCGTCCGAGGACGCTCACTTCGTGCGCTCCGGCCGCGGCCCGCGCTCGCGCGCGCGCAGCGCGGCCTTGCGCGCGAGCTTGACGAGCTCCGCGCGCAGCGCGCCCATCTCGGGCACGAGCTTCGGCTGGCCCGGGATCAGCACGAAGTCGCAGTCCTGCGGCAGGTCGTGCTGCTCGAGTCGAAAGGCCTCGCGCAACAAGCGTCGCAGCCGGTTGCGCTGCACTGCGCCCTTCCAGATCGCCTTGCCGGCCGAGAGTCCCAGACGCGGGTGCGCGAGACCGTTGAGGCAGGCCACGACGACCAGCAGGTCGCCGCGCGCACGCGAGCCCTGCTTGAAGGCGCGCGCGAAGTCGCCCTTGCGGACCACGCGGTGCGCCCGCGTGAAGCGCAGCCGTCGCCCTTCGCTCTCCATGTGCAAGAGCCTACGCCCAGTCGACGGTCTTGTCGCTTGCCCGCGAACCCCGGTCGAGGCCCATCCAGCGCAGGGTCGTTACGAGCACATCCGCCGCTAACTGCGTGAGCGGCCCCCAGAGGCCACGCTCAAGAGCCCTGAGCGAACCGTACATCCACAGGTTGAGTCCCGAGAGCAGCAATAGGCAGTGGATCCAGCCTCCCGGCCGCAGGTCCGTTTGCCCAGCATGGGTTTGCTGCAGCGTGGATACGACGCTGAATCCCGCCGTCACACCGAGCAGGATGCGGAAGCTCCGGGCGCAGCGACAACGGCCGCGAACTCACGGCGACATCGGTGCGCGATTGACCGGGGAAGTTCAATGTGAAGACGCTTTTCCTCGTGTCGGGCAGCCCAATGGAAAACGGCGAGGTCCACAACTTCCAAGGGAAGCTGCGCGACCAGCGGCGGAACGGCGAGCGCTTCTCCATGCTGCCTGTCGCGCGCGTGTCGTTCGACGCGCGTTGACCGTGCTGCCGAAAGCGGAACAAGCAGATCGGCTACCGCAAGAACTGGCAGGAGCATGGGATGGCGGGTCAGGAGTGGGAGCCACGCCTTCTTGAGCGGTGTGGCCGCTGGCTCGGAGGGCGCGCGCAGCGCAGACTGGGGAGCGTGGGACTCGTGCGGCAGGAAAACTGGATGGGGGACGGCTGGGCGCGGGCGGAGCGCGGGCTGGAGCTCGAGGTCGGGGGGCGCACGGGAGGCGGGGAGCGCTGGCCGCGCTCGGGGCCGGAGGATGCGCGGCGGGCG
>VGYZ01000004.1 GCA_016872795.1 Planctomycetota bacterium | reverse complement strand
CGGCGAATCCCGCGGCGCCGCAGCCTGCGAGCCCTCCGGTTCCCGCAGGCCCGGCATCCGCGCGGCCCGCAGCAGCGTCGGCTCCGGCGCCGTCGCCTGCCAGAGCTCCGGGCGTTCCGATCCCCGCCGCGCAGGCCTTCGATCTCAAGCGCCGCCTCGACGCGATCCAGCGTGCGAAGGAGGCGCAGTCCGGTCCTGCTGCCAAGGGACCGGATGTCGAGCGTGTCAGCCGCAACGAGGCGTGCCCGTGCGGATCGGGCAAGAAGTACAAGCGCTGCCACGGGGCGGCCGAGGGCGAGGGCGACTAGCTCGCGCCGCGCACGGACGTGGTTCCGCCGCCGATCACGCGCGATCCCAGCCCGGGCGTGCTGCGCGGGCTCTTGCACGGCGCCTACGACCTGCTGTGGCTGGCGGCACTCGCCGCCGGAGCGCCGTACTTCGTGCTGCGGGGCGTGTTCGACCGCAGCTTCGCTCGCATGGCGGCGCAGCGGCTCGTGATCGACGCGCCGCTGCCACGGCGGACGCGCCGGAGAATCCTGATCCACGGCGTCTCGGTGGGCGAGGTCAAGGGCTCGGCGCCGCTGGTGCGGCTGCTCGCCGAGCAGGAGCCCGACACGGAGATCGTGATTTCCGCGACCACGGAGACCGGCCTCGAAGTCGCGCGGCAGGTCTTTCCCACACGGCCGATCCTGCGCTTCCCGATCGACCTGTCGTGGTGCGTCGAGCGCTTTCTCGCGCGCGTGCAGCCCGACCTCGTGGTGCTGGTCGAGCTCGAGATCTGGCCCAACTTCCTGCGGCTGTGCAATCGCCGCAGCGTGCCGGTCGCGGTCGTCAATGGCCGCATCACCGAGCGCAGCTTCCGGCGCTACCACCGCTTCCGCAGCACGCTGCCGCAGTTCACTCGCATCTCGCTCTTCTGCGTGCAGCTCGAGGAGTATGCGCAGCGCTTTCGCGACCTCGGCGGCGCGAGGGAGCGCGTGGTCGTCACCGGCAACATGAAGGCCGACGGGCTGTTCCGCGAGCCGACGCCGGAGCGCACGCGCAAGGTCGAGGAGCTGCGCGGGCTCTTGGGCGTGCGCTCGGGGCGGCTGACGATCGTGGCGGGGAGCACCCATGCTCCGGAGGAAGGCTGGTTCGTCGAGGCCTGCCTCAGCGCCGTGCCCGGGGCGCGGCTGGTAGTGGTTCCGCGCCACCCGCCGCGCGCGCCCGAGGTCCGGCGCGAGCTCGCGGCGCTGGGGATCGAGCCACAGATGCTGACCGAGCTGCGGCGGGGCGAGAGCGTGGACCTCGAGCGCCCGCTGGTCGTCGACACGATCGGCGAGCTCGAGGCCCTGTACGCGCTCGCCGACATCGTCTTCGTCGGCGGCAGCCTGATCGCGCACGGTGGCCAGAACATGCTGGAGCCGGCGGCGCAGGGCTGCGCGGTGGTGTGGGGCCCGCATGTGCACAACTTCCGGCAGGAGGCGGCCTTGCTCGAGAGCGCGGGCGCCTGTCGCCGCGTGGCCGATCGCGCGGAGCTGGCGCGCGTGCTGCGCGAGCTCGCGGCCGATGCCGGCGAGCGCCGGCGCATGGCCGTGGCTGCCCGGGAGGCCGTGGCGCTCCAAAAGGGAGCCACGAAGCTCACGCTCGAAGCCCTGCGCGGCCGATGCCGGTAGCTCGACACGCGGCGCGCGCCATGACACGGGTCGCAGCTTGGTTGGTTGGGGGGGTAGGGGTAGACTCTTCCCGCTCTTCGGCTGGCTGGGCTCGAGATTCCGGCGCGTTGCATCCGTTCATCCGCATCCGTCGATAGGTCCCTTGCCCCGCTCCGCGGGCCTCTTCTGGAACCCTCACCACCGCACACGATGGCACGCCAACTGTTCACCTCCGAGTCCGTCTCGATGGGGCACCCTGACAAGGTCGCCGACCAGATCTCCGACGCGGTCCTCGACGCCTACCTCGCGCTCGACCCCAACGCCCGCGTGGCCTGCGAAGTGCTCACGACCACCGGGCTGGTCGTCGTCGCGGGCGAGATCACCACCAAGAAGCCGGGCGTTCCCGCTGTCGATTACCAAAACATCGCGCGCGGGGTCCTGCGCCGCATCGGCTACACCGACGAGTCGGCCGGCATCAGCGCGGACTCGTGCTGCGTGATGACCGTGGTCGGCAAGCAGTCGGATGACATCTCGCTCGGCGTGACGGCCGAGACGGCGGTGGAGAAGGAGCAGGGCGCGGGCGACCAGGGCCTGATGTTCGGCTACGCCTGCGATGAGACGCCCGAGTTGATGCCGTTCCCGATCTACTACTCGCACCGCCTCGTCGAGAAGCTCGCCGACCTGCGCTTCAACAAGTCGATCCCGTGGCTGCGCCCGGACTCGAAGAGCCAAGTGACGGTCGAGTACGAGGGCGACCGGCCGGTGCGCGTGCACACGGTGCTGATCTCGACCCAGCACGCGCCGGAGGTCTCCCACGAGGAGATCAGGAAGACCGTCATCGAGCAGGTCATCAAGGCCGTGATCCCGGCCAAGTTCCTCGACGAAAAGACCATCTACCATGTCAACCCGACCGGTCGCTTCGTGATCGGCGGGCCCCACGGCGACACGGGCCTCACGGGCCGCAAGATCATCGTCGACACCTACGGGGGCATGGGGCGCCACGGCGGCGGGGCGTTCTCCGGCAAGGACCCGAGCAAGGTCGACCGATCGGCTGCCTACGCGGCGCGCTGGGTGGCGAAGACGATCGTGGCCGCGGGCCTCGCCCGGCGCTGCGAGGTGCAGGTCAGCTACGCCATCGGCATCGCCAAGCCGCTCTCGGTCCGCGTCGACACATTCGGGACGAGCAAGGTGGGCGAGGCTCGGCTCACCGAAGCCGTCTCCAAGGTCTTCGACCTGCGCCCGGCGGCGATCATCAAGGACCTCGACCTCAAGCGCCCGATCTACGAGCAGACGGCCTACCACGGCCACTTCGGCCGCCCGAACTTTCCCTGGGAGCAGACGGGGCGCAAGGACGCCCTGTGCGCCGCGCTGGGGGTTTCGGCGCAGGCCTGAGAGCACGCGCTCCGGCACGATCTCGCGGACCTCCGCTCCCTTGGGAAGCGGAGGTCCGCTGCACTTGGCGGAAGGTGGCTCGGGAGGAGGGAGCGTGCGAAAGAGCACGGCTGGTCCGTGACTCCGGCTCCGCAGGGGGGTACAACCGCGCACGGTCCAAGGTCGGGCTCGGCGCGCGCGTCGCGTCGTCTCGCGGCCCGCAACGGAAATCTCGCCCATGCGAAACGCTCTCCAGACTGCACGCCGCGCCGCGCGCGCCGGCTTCACCCTCATCGAGCTGCTCGCGGTGATCATGATCATCGGGATCCTCGCGGCGTTCCTCCTGCCGCGTATTCCCGAGGCTCTCGACGCCGCCAAGGTCACGGCCTGCAAGGCCAACATGGGCGAGATCTGGAAGGGCATGCAGATCTACAAGCAGAGCCTCGACCGCGCTCCGAGCCAGTCGGGGGCCAAGTTCTTCGCGGAGATCGTCTCCAAGGACATGCTCGAGAACACCAAGGCCACGGCCAAGAAGATGACCTGCCCCGGCGTGGAGACCTCGGCGCTGCCGGGCCTGCAGGGCAAGGTCGAGACCGACTGGTACAAGGACCTCGAGGCGATCGACGGGACGTACAGCTCCTACGCGGGCCGCGACTGTAAGAACTACCCGCTGCGGCAGTTCCCGGGCTCGGGCAAGGAAGTTCTCGTCGCCGACGACAACGACCCTGAGATGAACCACCGTCATACCACCGTCGCGCTGATGGCCGATGGTTCGGTGAACACGTGGGAGATCGCGCTGCTGAAGGAGTCCGGCGTGCTCGGGCCCGACGAGATGCACCTGATCGTCGGACCGGATTCGCCGGTCGAAGAGCTGCGCAAGCTCTCGCTCGACTGAGCGGGCGCGAGCCCGGCGCTCTCGCTCGACTGAGCGGGCGCGAGCCCGGCGCTCTCGCTCGACTGAGCGGGCGCGAGCCCGGCGCTCTCGCTCGACTGAGCGTGGTGCGCGCCCCGCGCGGGCGGTGCCGCGCGAAAGAAGTTCCGGCCGCGAGCCGGCTACCGTGCGGCGCGAGGCTCTCGCCCGCAGCCCCTCTCGTCCGAAGAAGTGCCCCCATGCGACTCCCCGCGACTCTGCGCGCGATCCGACCCCAGCAGTGGGTCAAGAATGTCTTCGTCCTCGCGGCGGTGGCGTTCGCGCGCGCGGACACGAGCGTGTCGCACGATGCGGAGTTCGGGGATGTGCTGCGCTCGCTGTACGCGTTCGCGGCGTTCTGCATCGGGGCGAGCGCGATCTACCTCGTCAACGATGTGCTCGATGTCGAGAGCGACCGCGCGCACCCGACGAAGCGCGACCGGCCGATCGCCGCGGGCGAGGTCGGAGCGCCACTCGCGCTCGCGATGTCGGCGGGCTGCGTCGCGGCGTCGCTGGCTCTCGCATGGCTCGCGGATGCGACGGTGCTCGCGATCACGGCCGGCTACATCCTGCTCAACTTCAGCTACAGCGTGCGTCTCAAGCATGTCGTGCTCGTCGATGTGTTCTGCATCGCGACCGGCTTCCTGCTGCGCGTGCAGGCGGGCGCGTTCGCGGCGCACGCCGAGGTTTCGCACTGGCTGCTGCTGTGCACATTCTTCCTCGCGCTGTTCCTCGCGCTCTGCAAGCGCAGGGCCGAGATCGACCTGCTCGGCGACGAGCGCGGCAGCCATCGCGCGAATCTGATGCAGTACACGAGCGGCTTCCTCGACCAGATGGTCACCGCGCTCGCCGCCTGCACGATCGTGTGCTACACGATGTACACCGTCTCGGACGAGACGGCCACCAAGTTCGGCAGCCGCAACCTGATCTACACCGTGCCGTTCGTCGTGTTCGGGCTCGCGCGCTACTTGCTGCTCGTCAGCCAGCAGAAGGCCGGAGGCAGTCCGACGCGCGTGCTGCTCGGCGGCGACGCGATCTTCGTGGTGAACGCGCTCCTGTGGGTCGCGGCCACGGGCCTCGTCGTCTACGGCTAGTTCAGCGCGGGAGCGCCGTGCGCAGCAGCTCGGCGCGCCGGGCGATGCGTGCGCTCGGCGTGCCATCGGGCGCCGCGTCCCACGCCGCGAGGTCCGCGTCTGGCCGCGAGGCGTACCACGCGCGCAGGGCGGGCTCCGAGGAGGACGTCTCTCCCGCGCCGGTGGCGTAGTCCGCGAGCAGCCATTCGACGAGCGTGAGCGGAGCATCGAGCGGCGAGCAGCGCAGCCGCGCGCAGCCGGCGGCAAAGCGCAGGTCGCGAGGTGTCGACTCTTGGGTGTAGGGTTCGAGCGCTCGAGCGCTGCTTTGGAGCGCGAGGGCGGCGAGCCCGCGGGCTGCAGCGGTGCGCACTTCGAGAGAGCGAGGTGCGCCGAGGCGCGCGCACAGCTCGGCTTCGGCCGGGGCGTAGCCGACGCCGCCGAGTGCTTCCGCGACGAAGATCCCGGCCTGCGGATCGTCGAGCGCGGCGAGCAGGGCCGGCCCCGCGGAGCAACCGCGCGCGCCCATGCGTCCGAGCGACTGTGCCGCGTGGGTGCGGATGTAGCGATCGGAATCGTCGAGCGCCTCCGCGAGCAGCGCCGTGGCGGCGCGGTTCTCGCGCGCGAGCGTGAAGCGACCGTCGTCGACGCCGCGCAGCTGCCACTCGGCGAAGCCCGCGATGACGCGCCAGATCTCGAGCTGGTGCAGCGCGGAGAGCGGCGGATCGGCGAGGCGCGCGTCGGCTGCGAACCACGCCCGGTAGAGCGCGTCCGGCTCGTCGAAGCTGTGCTCGCGCGCGAGGTCATAGAGTGCGGAGTTGGCGCTCGCCCGCAACTCCTCGGTCGCGGCGCTGCGGCGCACGACATACAGCGCGTCGAGACCGGAGAGGTTGTCGAAGCGCGCGAGCGCGCGCGCCATCCAGATCACGGTTTCGTGGTCGGTCTCGTAGCGCATCTGGCGGATCATGCGCGGCACGATCCAGTCCTGCGTGCCTTGCCCGAGGCGCCACGCGCAGTGCGCGCGGACCCACGCCTCGTCGTTCTTGCGCGTGCGCATCGCCTCGATGCGCGCGAGCAGCCGTTCCGCTCCGTAGCGCGTGTCCGCGACGCCGAGCGCCTCGATCGCGGCCGTGCGCTGTGCGGCGGGGAGTGCGGCGTCGTCGAGCCAGCGCGCGAGGATCGGCAGGCTGGCGGGCGCAAGCGACGCGAGTTCCTCGCGCGCGACGCGTCCGAGCGACGCGCTCTCGATCGCATCGAGCAGGCCCGTCACGCGCTCGACGAGCTCCGGGTCCGTACTCGCGGGCTCCTGATTCGGTCCGACCTCGGCCTCGAGCCGCGCCACGCTCGCGCGCGCCACGTCGCGCAGGCTGCTCGCCACGCTCGTAGCCGGAGTCATGGACTGCGGGCTCTCCTCGGAGCAGCCGCCGAGCAGCGCGAGCGCCACCAGCGCACGCTTCACGGCGCAAGCCTCGCGGAGTGCACGAGCGATGCTTCGCGCTCGGGATCGGGGCGCTCGGGATCCGCGTAGTAGGGCGAGAGCTTGTAAAAGAGCGCCACTTCGAGCTCGCCGCGCGCAGCGGGATCCTCGATGCGCAGCGAGATGGTCTGACCCGCGGGCAGCTCGGTGTTCGGCTCGCCGACCTCGAAGCGATAGGGATTGCGGAAGCGGTGCAGCTTGCGCCACTCGCCCCTGGTGCCGTCGCTCGCGATGTCGCGCCAGAAGATGTCCGAGGCGCGGCTGCGCTCGTCGGTGGGGTAGTTGTGGCCCGCGCCGACATTCTCGACTTCCACGACGGGCACGCCTCCATCGCGCGCGACGCGCAGCGCAACGGCCGAGCGCACGAGCTCGAGGTCGTGGCCACCGTGCATCACATGCACGCGGCCCTTCGACGGATCGGAGGGATCGCGCAGCGGCATGTGGCAGCTCACGCAGTCCTGAAAGCCGGGGCCGGGTTGCGCGTAGCGGCTGGCCTTCCACTGATCGACGGTTCCATGCTGGTTGTGGCAGCCGCCGCAGGCCTCGGGGCGAGTGAGCTCGCGCTGTGCGCTCGGGCGGCAGGAGACCGTGGGGTTGTCGAGCGTCCCCGCCATGCGCCCGTCACTCATCTGGTGGCACGCGATGCAGTCGACGCCTTGCGCGCGGCGCGTCGAGCGCGCCAGCGGCCGGTTGCCGATGCCGGTCTCGAAGATGGGCTGTGGTGCGTGGCAATCGATGCAGTCGGTGTTGGAGAAGTTGTCGCTCAGCTTGCGCGCCTCCTCGTCAACCCAAGCCTGCGCGTGCCACGAGTTTGACCACTCGTCGTGGACCTGGCGGTGGCACTCGGCGCACTGGTTCGAGCTCTCCCACGCGACGGGCGCGTGGGCCTTCGCGGGCTCGTGGAAGACCGCCACGAGCGCCCAGGCGCCGAGCGCTGCGACAGCGATGCCGGCGAGCGATCTCGCGTTCATCGCTCATCCTCGATGCGCCCAGCGCGCAGGCGCAGGGTGCGCGTCGCGATCGCGCGCGCCTCGTCCGGTGCGTGCGTGACATGCACGACGGTGAGTCCCAGGCGCTGCTGTAGCTCGCCGAGCTTGGCGAGCAAGGCCGAGCGCAGCTCGCAGTCGAGCGGGCCGAGGGGCTCGTCGAGCAGGAGCAACTTGGGCTCGACGGCGAGGGCGCGGGCGAGCGCTACGCGCTGCGCCTCGCCGCCGGAGAGCGTCGCGGGCAGGCGTTGCTCGAAGCCGCGCAGCTCGACCCACTCGAGCAGCTCGCTCGCGCGCCGAGCGCGCTCGCGAGCGGAGACTCCGGCGTGCTCGAGGACGAACTCGATCTGCCTAGCGGCGCTCATGTGCGGCCAGAGAGCGCCGTTCTGGAACAGGAACCCGATGCGGCGGCGTTCGGCAGGTACGAGCACGCGAGCTCCATCGCTGGCCTTCGTTCCGAACAGGGAAACGGCGCCCGCATTGGGACTCGCGAGGCCCGCGATCGTGCGCAGGAGCGTGGTCTTGCCCGAGCCCGAGGGCCCGACGACGAGCAAGTGCTCGCGCTCGGCGACTTCGAGCGTCAGCGCGTCGAGCAAGGTGCGCGAGCCGATGCGCACGGTCACGGCGTCGAGCGAGACGGCGCTCACGGCAGGAGCTCCAGCCGCTTGCGGGCGAACAGGGACCACAGGAGTCCGGGCAGCACGATCAGGAACACCAAGAGCAGCGCGAGCGCCGCCACGAAGGCGTCGCGACCGAAGTGGATCTGGTTGAAGATGCGGAACATCGCCGTGTGGTTGGCCGCGGGCACGAACAGGGTCGCGTCGAGCTCGCGCAGGGAGAGTACGAAGACCAGCACGAAGCCGCCGGCGAGCGAGGAACGCAGGGCGGGCGCGACGATGCGCGCGAGACGCTGGAGCGGTCCGACACCGGCCATGCGGGCGGCGTCCTCGAGGCTCGGATCGAGCGCGGCGACCGCTCCGCTCGAGATCAGCGCGGCGAAGACCACGAAGCGGCCTGTGAGCAACACGCTGACGAGTGCGTCGCTGTCGTAGAGCGCAGCCGTGGCTTCGCGGTTCCACAGCACGACGATGCCGATGCCGAACAGCACGGCGGGAACGGCGAGCGGCAGGACGAGCCACGGCTCGAGCGCGCGAGCGCGCCGCGAGCGCTCGAGTGCGTGTCCGAGCACGAGCCCGAGCACGACGCAGGCGGAGGCGGTGGCGAGCGCGCTCACCACGCTGTTGCGTACATCGCCGCGGCTGCGCTCGAGCGCCAGAGAGAAGGCGGTCGCGAGCTCGCTTGAGGACCAACCCTTGTGGCCGCCGCCCGCTTCCCACAGCAGGCGTCCGAGTGGAACGAAAGCGCCCACGGCGAGCAGGCCAGCGCAGAACACGAACGCGGGCCAGCGCCACGGACCGAGCGCGATGGGCGCGCTCGAGCGGAAGTCGGGGACGACCGAGGCGAGCGCGCCGCGGCGCCGCAGCGCGAGGGCGGGCACCAGAGTGAGCAGCGTGAGCGCGATGAGCGGCAACGCCATCGCGACCGCGCGCCCCGCTCGCGCATCGATGCGCCATGTGGCGTAGATCGAGTCGGCGTAGACGCTGAACTTGGGGAGCCCCAGCCACGACACATAGTCCGGCACGGAGAAGTCGTTGATCGTGAAGACGAACGCGAGGCACGCGCCGCACAGGGCGGGCGGGAGCGCGAGCGGCAGCGTGGCGCGCAGCACCGCGCGCGTGCCGCCGGCGAGTCGCGCCGCGTCCTCGAGCCGAGCGTCGATGCGCTCGAAGGCGCGCGCGGCGAACACGGCGACCAGTGGAAATGTGCTCAGCGCGGAGACGAAGTACGCCGCCGGCGCGCCTCGCATCTCGGCCACGGCCGTCCACACCATGGCGAGCATCATCGGCGGCAGGAACAGCGGCACGACGCCCAGGGGGCGCAGCACGCTCGCCAGCGGCATGTCCGTACGCGCGGTCAGAAAGCCGAACGGCACGCCGAGGAGCAGCGCGAGCGCTGCGACGCCCAGTCCGTAGAGCGCCGTGCGTCCGAGCAGCGGCGCGGCATCGGAGGTGAACAGGGCGGAGAGATCCTCCGGCGTCACGCGCGCGGCCATCAGCGCCAGTGGCGCGAGTCCCAGCAGCGCGAACAGCGCCGCGGCGAGGAGCACCAGCGGACGACTCACTGGAGGAAGCGTCCCTTCAGCTGCTCCATGCGCGCTGAGATCTGCTCGCCGACGAGATTCCAGTCGACTGGGATCAGCGTGAGCCGCTCGATGTCGAGCACATGCTCGGGCTTTGGCACCCCCGCGCGCAGCGGAATCTGGGCTCCGTCCGCGGCCGCGAGCTTGGCCTCGACCTCGCGCGAGAGCACGAAGTCGATGAACCGCCGGCCCGCATCGGGACGGGGCGCGTTCTTCAAGAGGCAGATCGTGTTGGGGATCAGGAATGTGCCTGGCGCGTCTTGGTGCGCCGCGTCGCGCTGGTCGGGAACCACTTGGGCGACGGGAAAACCGGCCTGCTTGGCGACCCAGTAGTCGTCGGTGTCGGTCAGGCCGAAGGCCATCGAACCCTCGCGCACCATGCGCATCACCTGCCCGTTCGACTGCACGAAGTTGACGCCTCCGGCCGCGAGTTCGTCGAGCCAACCTTCGGTGGCCTCTACGCCCTTGCTCGCGTACAGCGCCGTCGCGTGCGTGAGCGTGGTTCCCGTCAGCGGCCGCGCCATGCATGTCTTGCCCTTCCACTTGGGATCGACGAGATCGGCGAGCCCGTGGAGCGTGCTCGGGTCGACCTGCTCGGTGTTCACGATCAGCACGCGCGCACGCGCCGCGAAGCCAGTCCAGAGGTTCGAGGCGTCGCGAAACGCCGCGGGAATGTCGCTCGCGCTCGGGCTGGCGTAGGGTGCGAGCAGGCCGTCCTTCGCGAGGGCGACGGTGTGCGCGATCTCGTTGTTCCAAAAGACATCGCAGCGCGGTCGATTGCGCTCCTCGCGCAGGCGCGCCACGAGGCCGACGGTCTTGGCCGCCTCGACATCGAACTCCGCGCGCACGACCAGACCGGTGCGCTGCTCGAACTCGCGCACGAGGTCCTCGGCGAAGATCTGGTCGAGGGCGCAGTAGACGACGAGGTCGGGTTCCTTGGCGCAGCCGGGGGCGAGGGCGAGCGCCGCGACGAACAGGGCGGCGGTGCGAGCCCGGGCCAGCGCGAGGAAGCGGAAGGGAGTGCGCATGGGGTCGATCCTCTAGTCGAGCGGCGGCGCCCGGCCACAGCTTCGCTCGCGGAGGCTACTCGCAGGTGCGCGAACGCTCCACTACAGCTCTCGGAACACCGCTGCGCTGCGCTATGCTCTGCGGCCTCGCAACGAGCCCCCTTGACCGGCCTTGGAAGGGCCGGGGAAGTTCCGTGAAGCTAGCCGCACGCCAGTCCCGTCTGGGAACCGAGTCCGCCTTCGAGATCCTCGCCCGCGCCAAGGCGCTCGCGGCCCAAGGCAAGAGCATCGTCAACCTCGGCATCGGCTCCCCCGATTTCCGCACGCCCGAGAACATCGTCGAGGCCGGTCGCAAGGCGCTCGCGGACGGGGCCCACTTCTACACGCCGGCCAAGGGCATTCCCGAGCTGCGCGAGGCGGTGGCCGAGGACTGCTGGACGCGGCGCGCAGCCAAGGTCGACCCGGCCGATGTGATGATCGTGCCGGGCGGCAAGCCGACGATGTACTTCGCGATCTCGATGTTCGGCGAGGAGGGCGCGGAGATCCTGTATCCCAACCCGGGCTTTCCGATCTACGAGTCGCTGATTCGGTACACGGGCGCGACGCCTGTGCCGATCGAGCTGCGCGAAGCCAGCGGTTTCTCGTTCAACCCCGACGAGGTGCTTTCGAAGATCACGCCGCGCACGCGGCTCATCATCGTCAACACGCCCGCCAATCCGACGGGCGGCGTGATCCGCAAGCCCGAGATGGACCGGCTCGTCGCGGGGCTCGAGCAGCACCCGCACATCGCGATCCTCTCCGACGAGATCTACTCGCGCATGTTGTACGACGGCGAGCAGCATGTCAGCCTGTACTCCTACGAGTCGATCCGCGAGCGCGTGATCATTCTCGACGGCTGGTCGAAGACCTTTTCGATGACGGGCTGGCGGCTGGGCTACGGCGTGTGGCCGAAGAGCCTGATCGACATGGCGGAGCGCTTGCAGATCAACTCGAACTCGTGCCCGAGTGCGCCGGTGCAGTGGGCCGGCCTCGAGGCGCTGCGCGGGCCGCAGGTCGCGGTCGAGCGCATGATGAGCGCGTTCGACGCGCGTCGCAGGCTGATCGTCGACGGACTGAACAAGCTCCCGGGTTTCTCGTGCGTGTTGCCCAAGGGCGCCTTCTACGCGTTCCCCAACATCACCAAGACGGGCTTCAAGTCGAAGGAGCTCGAGACCAAGCTCCTGCACGAGGCCGGCGTGGCGATCCTCTCGGGCACCGCGTTCGGCGCGCTGGGCGAGGGCTTCCTGCGCTTCTCCTACGCGGCTAGCGGGGACGACATCAAGGAAGCGCTGCGGCGCGTGACGAACTGCCTCGCGACCGCGGGCGTGAAATGACGCTCGAGCCGCGATGATGCGCGTCTCCGACTTCCGCAGCGACACGGTCACGCGTCCGTCGCGCGACATGCTCGAAGCGATGTTCCGCGCGGACATCGGCGACGATGTGCTCGACGGCGACCCGACCGTGGCCGCGCTCGAGCGGCGCGTGGCGGATCTGCTCGGCAAGGACGGCGCGTGGTTCGTGCCTTCGGGCACCATGGCGAACTCGGTCGCGGTGGGTTCGTGGACGCGCCACGGAGACGAGCTCCTGCTCGAGCGCAGCGCGCACATGGTGCAGTGGGAGGCCGGCGCGGCCGGGGCGCTGCACGGTGTGCAATCGACGACCATCGTCGCGGAGGACGGGCGACTGCCGCTCGACGAACTGCGGCGTTCGATTCGCCTGCGTTCGCTGCACTGTCCGCGTACGACGCTCGTGTGCGTCGAGCAGACCTTCATGGGCTCGGGCGCCGGGCCGGGCGGGCGCGTGGTGCCGCTCGGGCACCTGCGCGCGATCCACGCGCTCGCGCGCGAGCAGGGCATTGCGGTGCACATGGACGGCGCGCGGCTCATGAACGCCGTGGTGGCGTCAGGCGTCCCGGCGCGCGAGTACGCGGCCTG
The DNA here is from genome assembly GCA_016872795.1 of Planctomycetota bacterium. Classification (GTDB taxonomy): domain Bacteria; phylum Planctomycetota; class UBA1135; order UBA1135; genus F1-120-MAGs118. The sequence continues at coordinate 76,857 of VGYZ01000004.1, read as the reverse complement.
CGCGGACTCGGTGTCGCTGTGTCTCTCGAAGGGGCTCGGCTGTCCGGTGGGTTCGCTGATCGCCGGTCCGCGCGAGTTCCTCGAGCGCGCGCGGCTCGTGCGCAAGCGCCTCGGCGGCTGGATGCGCCAGTCGGGCGTGCTCGCCGCGGCGGGGCTGTACGCGCTCGAGCACAACATCGCGCGGCTCGCCAAAGACCATGAGCTCGCGCGCGAGCTCGCCAGCGTGCTCGACGGCTTCGACGGGCTCGAGTGCTCTCCGAACACGATCGAGAGCAACATCGTCATGGCGCGGGTCACGCATCCGCGTCACACGCCGGAGTCGCTCATGGCGGCGCTGCGCGAGCGCCATGTGCTCGTGCTGCCGCAAGACGCGACCACCCTGCGCTTCGTCACGCACCTCGATGTCTCGATCGAGGACGTCGCCCGCGTGGTCGTCGCGCTCGAGGAGCTCCTCGGCTGACGTCGCGCTCGCCGCGGCCTCGGCTTCCCGTTCACGCCTGACCCCCACGACCCCGCCACCTCACGACCATGGGCATCTTCAAGGCTTACGACATCCGCGGCAAGTACCCCAAGGAGCTCGACGCGCCGCTCGGGCGCAAGATCGGCAACGCCTTTGCTCGTCTGCTGAAGGCGCAGCGCTTGGCGGTCGGGCGCGACATGCGCACCCACTCGCCGGAGCTGCAGGCCGCGGTGATCGAGGGCCTTCGCGACGCGGGTTGCGATGTGGTCGACATGGGCCTGTGCTCGACGCCGATGGCGTACTTCGGCATCGGCTCGCAGGATGTCGACGGCGGCCTCAATGTGACCGCGAGCCACAATCCGGGCGAGTACAACGGCATGAAGCTGTGCTCGCGCGGCGCGCGCCCGATCTCGGCCGCCAACGGGATCTTGGACATCGAGCGTATGGTCGCGGAGGCGCAGCCTCCGGTCGCGGCGCGGCGTGGCACGCTGACGAAGGTCGAGCTGCTCGAGAAGTACGCCGAGCACGTCGTGCGCTTCGCGAAGATCGAGCGCCCGCTCACGGTCGCGGTCGATGTCGCGAACGGCATGGCTGCCCACACGCTGCCGCCGATCCTCGCGCGCCTGAAGAATGTCACGGCGCACACGCTCTTCATGCGGCTCGACGGCACATTCCCCAACCACGAGGCGAATCCGCTCAAGGAAGAGAATCTGCGCGACGTGAAGGCGCTGCTCGCCCAGCACAAGGCCGACGCCGGCATCGCCTTCGACGGCGACGCGGATCGCTGCTGCTTCGTCGACGACACGGGAGAGACGCTCTCGGCGGACCTGATGACGGCGCTGCTCGCGCGCGAGATGTTGCGCGAGAAGCCGGGCAAGCCCGTGGTCTATGACCTGCGCTCGTCGTGGGTCGTGAAGGAGGAGATCGAGCAATCCGGCGGCAGCGCCGTGCGCGACCGCGTCGGGCACTCGTTCATCAAGGCGACCATGCGCCAGAACGGCGCCATCTTCGGTGGCGAGCTCTCGGGGCACTTCTACTTCGCGGACAACTATGTGTGCGATTCGGGCGAGATCGCCTTCGTGAGCGCCCTGTCGATGCTCTCGCGCGGTTCGGACTCGCTTTCCAAGCGTGCTCGGGGCTTGCGTCGCTACCACGCGAGCGGCGAGATCAACTTCCATGTCGAGGACAAGGAAGGTGCGATCGCGCGCCTGCGCGAGAAGTACAAGGCTGGGCGGCAGGACATGCTCGACGGCATCACGGTCGAGTTCGGCGACTTGCGCTCGCCCGACTGGTGGTGGTTCAATGTGCGGGCGTCGAACACCGAGCCCCTCCTGCGCCTGAATCTCGAGGCGCGCACGGCCGCGATCCGTGACCAGCGCAAGGCGGAGCTCGTGGGCCTGCTCGGCACGCCCGTCGATCACTAGGGCGTCCCTGCGTTGGGAAGCAACGGGGCGGGAAGAAACTTCCCGTGCAGGGTGCGGTGACGGACTCGGTGTGACGGTCCGTTGGGAGGATCTGGAACACGGTTCTGGGCCCGCTAGGATCGTGCTCCGGTTGCAGGACCGTCGGCCCCATTCCAGGGGGCGGGTGGCCTCCGTCAGCCGATGAAGGGCCGCGCCCGCATGTTAGCGATCCTAGCCCTGTTCGCCTCGCTGGCTGGACTCCCCGCGCAGGACGCGCGGGACGAGGCCGTCGTGCCCGCGCGCGTGGAGCTGCTGAAGGCGTCGGCGTGGCCGGAGCTGTGCGCGCGCGACGCGCGCTGCTCGTTGGGCAGGGGAACGGCGAGCAGCGCCTTGGCCGTGCTCGACGATCGTTCCGCTGCGCCCGCGCGGCGAGCGGCGGCGGTGCTCGCGCTCGGCGCCGCGCGGGAGTCTCAAGGTCGCACGCGCGTGATCGAGCTCACCGCTGAGAAGGATCCGGAGCTCAAGCGCGCAGCCATCTGGGCGCTCGGCCTGTACGCGGATGCGCGCGACCTGCCGCAGCTGCTCGACTTGGCGGGTCGCAAGGTGCCGCAGGTCGCGGAAGCTGGAGCGTTCGCGCTGGGCCTCAACGGCACGGCTGCCGCGCTGTCGGCGCTCGAGCGATTGGCGCACGGCGACGACGGCCCCGCCGCCCTCGGTGCGCGCGCGGCGCTGGCATGGCGCGCGACGCCGCCGCAGGAGAGCGAGTTGGCGCGCGCGTACCTCGATGTGCGTTTCGAGGCTGCGCGAGCGCACGGACTCGTCGACGGGCAGGCCTGGGAGAGCCTCCTGCTCGAGGATCTGGTTCGCAACCAGAGGTTCTTGAACCGCGTGGTCTACCGCTCCGCCGCGCTGCTCAGCCGGCGTGGCGTGGCGGACCACTTCCTCGAGATCGCGCTCGCGGGGGTGCCGCCGGAACGCCTGCGCGGCGTCGTGCGCGCGATTCCCGAACAGCTCGCACAGCTCGTGGAGGCGGGCCTGTTCCAGCCCTCGAGCGACGAAGAGTGGCGCATTCTGGTCGACGAGATCGCTCGCGAGCGACTCGAGGCGCGCACGGAGCCGCTGCTGCGCCGGGCGTGGAGCGTCCTGTCGGTTCGTCCGCACGCGACGGCGCTGCTCGCGCGCGCCGGAGCAGATCACTCGCTCAAGCTGCTCGAGCTGCAGCTGCGTTCGGCCGATGCGCGCGAACGCGCACTGGCGGCGGAAGCGATCGGCGGTGCTCGCGATCCTTCGTATGTGTCCGATCTTTCGGCGCTCGAGCTCGACCTCGATCCACTGGTGCGTTCGACGGCGCTCGTGGCGCGATTGCGGCTCGGGGACTCGAGCGCGCTGGCCACGCTGCGCGAACGTGCGGGGCTCGCCGGGGAGCGCGCGCTGGAACTGCACCCAGATGCCGGCTCGGTGTTGGAGGCGCTCTCGCGCTGCGGCGGAGAGCCGAGTGTCCGCGGTCTTGCCGTGGAGCTCCTGCCGCGCCTCCCTGCCGGTGCCAAGGTGCGGCTGGCGAGCGAGTTGTTGCTCGGCGGCTACGAGCCCTCGCGCGATGTCGTGCGCGAGTACCTGCTCTCGCAGCGTCCTGCGGGCGAGTCCGCACGCTTGGCGGTCGAAGCGCTCGGAAAGCAGCCGGGAGCCGCGGACCTCGCGTTGATGCGCACGCTGTTCCCGCTCGGCGACGAGATCGACATCGATGTGGAGCTCGCCTGTGCGCTCGTGCGATCAGGCGACGCGGAGATCGTGCCCCTGTTGCGCTCGACCGTGTGGAGCGAGCCGTGGAATCGCAGCGTGCTCGCGGCCGCGCTGTGGATCGAGGCGGCCGGCATGGATGCCCTGCGCATGGAGCTGCAGCGTCCGCCGCCGGCCATCAGCGCGCGCGACCTGCGTCGTGTCGGCTTCGCCTTGGGTGAGTGGGGCGGACTCGCGGAGGTCGAGTGGCTCGGCAGTCGCATCGGTCCCGCGGAGCCCGGCTTGCAGGGCGCCGTGCTCGGCGCACTCGGGGCACGAACGCACTAGGGACGCGCTCGCGGCGCAGCTCACCCGGAAACCCAGCATGTTGAACAAGGTGGCGATGATCGGCGTGCCCATGGACCTCGGCGGGGGACGCCGTGGCGTGGACATGGGGCCGAGCGCGATTCGCATCGCGGGACTCGAGGACGGCATTCGCCGCCTCGGACTGGCGTACGAGGATCGCGGCAACCTCGCGGTGCCCGCGCCCGAGTCGCGCGAGCCGCGCGATCCGCGCGCGCGCTTTCTGGGCGAGATTTCGCGCGCCTGCCAGCGCTTGCGCGTGAAGGTCGAGAAGGTGCTCGAGGACGGCGTGTTCCCGCTCGTCATCGGTGGTGATCACTCGATTGCCGTCGGAACCGTCGCTGCGATCAGCTCGTACCACCACCGCCGCAGCCAGCGCGTCGGGCTGATCTGGTTCGACGCTCACGGCGACATGAACACGCCGGAAACCTCGCCGTCCGGCAACATTCACGGCATGCCGTGCGCCGCGATTCTCGGGCGCGGCGCGCCAGAGCTCGTCGGCCTGGGCGATGTGGTTCCGATGGTCGAGCCGCGCAATGCGGTGATCGTCGGCGTTCGCGATCTCGACCAGTTCGAGCGCGAGGAGATCAAGTCGACCGGCGTGAAGGTCTTCACGATGCGCGACATCGACATGTGGGGCATGAGCGAGATCATGCGCCGCGCGCTCGCGATCGCGATGGACGGCACCTGTGGCTTTCACCTGTCCTTCGACATGGACGGAACGGATCCCAATGTCGCGCCGGGCGTCGGCACTCCGGTCGCGGGCGGAACCAACCTGCGCGAGTCGCACCTCGTGATGGAGCACGCGTTCGAGTCGGGCAAGCTGCTCGGCCTCGAGATCACCGAGATCAACCCGATACTCGACGAACGCAACAAGACGGCCGAGTTCGCCGTGCAATTGGCTCTCTCCGCGATGGGGAAACGCATCATCTAGCCATGGAGCTCGTGCGCCTCTACCACTCGTTGCGTCGCCACGCTCCGCTGGTGAAGAACTTCGTCGAGAAGGACCTGAAGGGCCGCTACATCGGATCGACGGTCGGGTTCTTCTGGTCGCTGGTCAACCCGCTGCTCAGCCTCGCGACCTACACCTTCGTGTTCCGCTTCGTGCTGAAGAGTCGCTGGAGCGATTTTCAGCCCGATTCGCAGGTCGTCTTGATGATGTACCTCGGCATCGTCACCTGGGGCTGTCATGCGGAGATCGTCTCGCGCTGCACGGGAACGCTGGTCGAAAACGGCAGTCTGATCAAGAAGGTCGTGTTTCCCAGCGAGATCTTGCCCGCCTACATTTCGATGTCGGCACTGGTCAACTTGCTGATCGGTCTCGCGTTCGTGCTGCTGGGAATGCTGGTGTTTGGTTACGCCTTCCCCGCTGCAGACCCGGCGTCGGCGGACTGGATTCCAGAGGCCGGGAAGTCTCCATTCGAGCCGCTGCGATTGGGACTCTCGTTCCTGAGCGTGCCGCTCTTGCTCGCCTTGCAGGTCGGTTTCTCCGTCGGGCTGGGATATCTGCTGGCGACGCTCAATCTGCTCATTCGCGATGTCGGCCATGTCACATCGGCCCTGATCACCATCTGGATGTTCGGCACGCCGATCTTCTATCCGGAGTCGCTCGTGCGCGAGGGCGGCTACGGCTGGGTGGTGGACCTGAACCCGATGGCGTGGCTGGTGGATGCGTACCGCGGCACGATCCTGTTCGGGCACTGGCCACAGCCGCTCGTGCTCGCCAAGCTCGCGCTCGTGGCGCTGGCATCGCTGTGGCTTGGAACGCGCTTCTTCTTCAAGGCCCAGCACCGCTTCGCGGACTTCATCTAGGCGCACCGTGAGTACCCAGAACGCAGAGCGGGCCGTCGGGCGCCAGTGCTCGAGCGCGCTCTACGCCGAGGATCTCTCGAAGTGCTATCGCATCTACCGCAAGCCCATCCATCGCCTGTGGGATGTCATCTTCAATTCGCGCAGCTATCAGGAATTCTGGGCGGTGCGGAGCGTGTACCTCGACATCCCACACGGCAGCACGGTCGGGATCATCGGCGAAAATGGCGCGGGCAAGAGCTCGCTGCTCAAGTTGCTCACGGGCATCACCTCGCCGACGACGGGTCGAGTCGAAGTGCAGGGGCGTATCGCCTCGCTGCTCGAGCTCGGAGCCGGCTTCCATCCGGAGTTCACAGGCCGCGAGAACATCCGGCTCAACTGCGCGATCCTCGGCATGACGCCCGAGGAGACCGCGGAGCGGTTCCAGCGCATCGTCGACTTCAGCGAGCTCGGCGACTTCATCGACCGACCAGTCAAGACCTACAGCTCGGGGATGTATGTGCGCCTCGGTTTCTCGGTGGCCGCGACCGTCGACCCCGACATTTTGATCATCGACGAGGCGCTCTCGGTGGGGGACGAGCACTTCCGCGGCAAGTGCACGAATCGGCTCAACGAGATTCGCGAGCAGGGCAAGACGGTGGTGTTCGTCAGCCACGACATGGGCGCGATCAAATCGATGTGCAATTGGGTCGTGCTGATGGATCAAGGCAAGATCCTCGAGCAAGGTACCGCCGAGCAAGTCGCCGACACATACCTGAAGCGCGCCAAGGCGCGCGGCAATGAGCGCCTCTCGATGGTGCACCGCCGGAAGAGCGAGTACCCGCGCTGGGGCTCGGGCGAGGTCGAGGTCACGCACTTCGAGATGCTCGACGAGCACCGGGCACCGACGCACATGGTCCAGACCGGCCGCCCGTACTCGATCCGCATGGCGTGGAAGGCCCACCGCGTGTGCGCCAATCCCGTCTTCGGTGTCGGCCTCTATCGCACGGACGGGACATACCTGAACGGCTCGAACCACCAGTGGCGCGAGCAGCCGATCGAGCTGCAGCGCGTGGTTCCGGGCGACGAGGGCGAGGTCGAGATCTTCGTCGAGCGCATGCCGCTCAACCACGGGCAGTACTACCTGACCCTGTTCCTCTACGATCACTCCAAGGCCTCGCCGACGGCGATCGACCACCGCGAGCATGTGCTCACCTTCGAGGTGCTCGATGTCGACCGTGCCCAGCACGGGCTGATTCAGGTGCCCTCGCGCTGGATGCTGGCGCGTCGCGGGCCCTCGGGGACTTCGGAGTTGGAGTCGCAGCGGTGAGCGCGGACGTACTCGCCCTGCCATTCGACCAGTACCAGCGCTATCGGCTGGTGGCCGATCTGCTGCGCGAGCTGCGCGGCGATGGTCCGCAACTGCGCGTGCTCGACATCGGAGGACGCACGGCAGTGCTGCGCGAATTCCTGCCCGACGCACGCATCGACCTCGTCGATGTCGAGCCCAGCTCGAGCGCGGGGCTCGTGCTCGGCGATGGCAGTCGTCTGCCATTCCAAGACGCATCGTTCGACGCCGTGTGCGCCTTCGACACGCTCGAGCACATTCCCGTGCCGCTGCGCGAAGCGTTCGTGTCGGAGGCGCGCCGAGTCTCGCGCGGCTGGGTGGTTCTCGCGGGACCGTACGCGCATCCGCGCGTTGAGCAGGCCGAGGAATTGCTGCAGAAGTTCCTCGAGCGCAAGCTCGGCGAGCGGCATCGCTACCTCGACGAGCATCGCCATCACGGACTTCCGGCGCGCGCGGTCGTCGAGGCGCAGCTCGAGCGCGGCGGCGCGCGCGTGCTCTCGATCCCGCACGGCAACCTTGATCGCTGGCTCGTGCTGCAGTGCCTGTCGATGTACATGGACTACGATCCGGCGCTGCGCCCGATCGCGCGGGATTTTCAGCGCTTCTACAATGCCGAGCTGTACGCATCCGATCACGCGGAGCCGGTGTACCGCCATGTGATCGTCGCGGCTCTCGCCGGCCGGAGCCTGCCGCGCGTGGAGGAACTGCTCGCCAAGCCCGTCGCTCCCGAGGGTGCCCTGCGCGCGACATTCGACATGCTCGGGGAACTCGTGCACTTCGATCGCGAGCGCAACTGGTGGCACGCCGTGCGCGGCGAGAGCGAGCGCACGATCCAGAGTTACCGGCGCGAGCTGGAGCGCTGGCAGGGGCTGCACGCGAGCGTGGAGGAAACCCTCGCCAGAGTTCGTCAGGAGCTGACGGAAGCCCGCGCCTACAGCGAGCACCTGCGCGGCGCGTACCAGTCGAGCGAAGAAGGGCGCGTGTACCACGCGGCTCGCGGCGAGCAGCTGCAGGCCCAGATCGAGGCGCTCAAGGCGCGGATCCGTGAGCTCGAGCTCCGCGGCGCTCGCGAGTGACGTCAGGGTTTGCGCGCGAGTTCGACCACGGCCGCCTCGCCGTCGGCAAGCACCGTGCTCCAGCCGCTCGCGTCGGGCGGATGCAGCCAGTGCAGCTCGCAGTTGGCGACGGGCTCGAAGCGCAGCGGGGTTCCGCCGCTCGCGGGCGAGGACGGCAGGAAGGCGAGTCGAGCGCCGCGATTCGTGGCGATCCACGTGACGAGCCACGGCGCGGCGTTCGCTTCCGCTGCTGGCATCAGTGGCGCCAGCTCCACCTTTCGTTCGACGAGCCACGCGCGTTGTTCCGTCGTGATCGGTTGCCCACCGAGGCGCAGCTCCAACCCGGCGGGAGGCTCGAACACGGGGCCATGCTCCAAGAGTTCGCGCCGCGCGCTGCCCTCGAGCGCATGGCCAAGGCCATCCGTCCAGCCGAACTCGCCGTCGATCACGAGCGTGCCGCCCGCGCGGCGATACGCGGCGAGGCGCGCGAGATCGTCCGAGGAAAGCACCAGGAGCTCGCTCAGCACCAGCAGCGGAAAGCGCGCCGCATCGCCCGGCGCGAGGCTCTCGATCGGGAGCGCCCCGGGCATCGCTCCCGCGCAGCGCGCGAAGTCGAACCAGCGCGCTCGCGCGCGCTCGACGCGGCCGTGTCGTTCCTGCCAGCTCGGGAAGCGCTGCGGCCATGTGGCCCCGTCGACCAGCGCATCGCGCAGCCATCCGGCCGCGACGGCTCGACCGGAATGGGCGATGGCGATGCCCGTCGGGCGCGGCCGATGGGGCGGCAGGGCGCGGACACGAGCGAGGGTCGCGAGCAGGCTCGCGCTGTCCGCCGCTGCGCGCTCCAGATCCTCTTCGCTCCACACGAAGACGCCATCTCCACCGTGCATCCAATGTTCCCACACTGACCACGCCGTTCCGCTCGGCCCGTCGTTCGCAAACACCGTCAGGAACACGCGCTGCTGCGGGCCACGCAGCGTGAACGCCAGGTCGCGGGCGTTGCCGACGCGGTAGCACTCCAGAAAATCGAGCGCGGGGAGAATGCGCTCGACCGCGACGCCGCCGAACGCGCTCTGGCCCGACATGCCGAGCAGGCCGACCGGCTTGCCCTTGGCGCGCACGAGCTGGGCAAGCTGCCCGAGAACGGAGAGCATCTGGGTCTGGTGAAACTCGCGGCGTGCGAGCCAGAGTGCGCTGGGCGCGAGCTCGCCCTCGAACACGGCTCGCAGGGTCGCGTCGGTGCCGATGTCGCGCAGCGACGGAAGCTCCGGACGAGTCTCGCGCCCGTGCGCAACGGACCACTCGCGCTCGCAGGCCTCGCAGGTGCAGACATCCTCGGGCACCCCGCCGGGCGTCAGTCCCACTTCGTCGCCGAGCGAGATGCCCAGTCCCGCATCGCCGCCTCGGCTCGCGAGGCTCTCGCCGAGCTTGGCGCGCAGCCGCTCGAGCGTTCCCGCAGCGGCGAGGCACGGATCGCGGCGGCACAAGGCAGGGTCGCGCGACTGGAGCCAGCGCCGACGGCGCTCCTGCCAGCCCTCGTGCTGGCGCTCGAGGTGCAAGTCGTCGCGCCCCGGGGCGTTGAAGACGAGGAACTCGATGTCCGAGGCGACCAGCGCTTCGACCGAGTCGGTCCGCGACACGCACACGGCACCGAAGGCACGCTGCAACTCGCTCGGCTCTTGCCGCGCGCGCCAGAGTATCGCGGGGAACTGCTGCGGAAGGACGGCGAGGCACAGCGCGAGGTACATGGTCGAGGTGCCCCGGGGGAGCGAGCACGCTAGCCTAGTACGCTCGCATGCCTGCGTCAGCCTTCGATCCCGTCCGCCTCGCTGAGCGCGTCGCCTCGTGGCTCGTCCCCGCCGGGGACGCCAGCGATGTCGTGATCTCCTCGCGCGTGCGCCTCGCGCGCAACTTGGACGGCTACCCGTTCGTGCCGAAGCTGTCCGACGAGCGCGCCCGCGAGCTCGCGACCAAGCTGCGCCCCGCGCTCGAGAGCTTTGCATGCGCCGGACGCATGCAGTGGATCGACATCGCCGAGTCGTCGGACGTGCTGCGCCTGCTCTTGCGCGAGCGCCACCTCGTGAGTCGCGACTTGGCGCCGAGTGCCGAGGAGCGCGCCGCTCGCATCGGCCGCGCGGTCGCATTCAGCGACGACGAGCGCTTGTCGGTGATGGTGAACGAGGAAGATCACTTGCGCCTGCAGTCGATGGAGGCGGGGTTCGAGCTGGAGGCGGCCTTCGCCCGCGCGCTCGCTCTCGATCACGAGATCGAGACGCGCCTGAAGTACGCGACGAGCACGCAGTACGGCTATTTGACTGCCTGCCCGACGAATGTCGGCACGGGCCTGCGCGCGTCGGTGATGTTGCACTTGCCAGCGCTCGCACTCGTTCCGAGCGAGCTGGAGAAGGTCTTCACGGCCGCTGCGCGCACGGGCTTGGCGGTGCGCGGCCTGTACGGGGAGGGCTCGCGTGCGTTCGGCGACTTCTACCAGATCTCGAATCAGGTCACGCTCGGGCGCAGCGAGGAGTCGCTGCTCGCCGAGCTGCGGGAGCTCGTGCCGGCGGTCGTGGCGTTCGAGCGCTCGATGCGCGCGGAGTTGGTGAAGTCGCGGCGCCCGGAGCTTTCCGATCGCGCCGCGCGCGCACTCGGGCTCGTGCGTTCGTCGCGCGCGATGAGCACGGAGACCGCGCTTTCGCACCTCTCGATCCTGCGGCTCGGGCAGTTGCTCGGCCTATGTTCGGAGCTCCAGCTGCGCACGCTCGCCCGCTTGCGCGTGCAGCTTCAGAAGGCGCACCTGCAGGTGCAGTCGCAGCGCGCGGTCGCCAAGGACCTCGTCGAGCCGACGGAGCGCGACCGTCTGCGCGCCGAGGCGCTGCGCCGCGCCTTCGCCTGAGCGCGGAACTTCTTTCCGCACCCGCCGAGAGCTCTCGCCGCGCTCTTGGGGTAGGCCGCGGCGTGGACTCGATAGACACTTCATGTGGCTGGTTGCGGTTTCGCTGTGCGCCCTCGCGGGCGATCCTCCCCGACTGCGCCTCGACATGCTCGCGGGTCGCGTGCGCGCGGCCCACTCCGGCGGTGTCGAGACGCTGGCGAGCGGTGCGAGCGACTGGACTCACGGAGCGTCGGGCTATCTCGAGTCGTCGACGCTCTCGCGGCTGCGGATGCGCTGGCTCGGCAGCGCTAGCCTCGACATCGAGGGCGCGCTGGCGCTCAGTTGGCGGCCCTCGCGCGAGGAGGGGCGCGGGCTGACTCTGGACTTCGGCCGTCTGGAACGGGCAGAGCTCGAGGTGCGCGAGGGCCCGCTGCGGTTCGAGCTCGCGAGCGGCTGGCGCGGTCTGTGTCCGCGCGGGGCACTGGCGTTGCGCGCTGGGACCGGCGATGTCATCGAACTTGAGCTGCGCTCCGGCGCGCCGCTCTTGCTCTCGCCGCCGAGTTGTGTCGGGGCCGTGCGCCCTCCGTGGACCGTGCTGCCCGGCGCCCGCGTGCGGCTGCTCGGCTCCGACCCACGTCCGCGCATCACGGCGGGCAAGCTGCGATCGCCCGAGGGTGTCCCTTGGACTCCTGGGCTGCAGGCGCCCGTCCGCGAGCGTCCTTGGCGCGGATTCCACTGGCCGTGGCCTGCTCCGGCCGCGAACGCGGTGCGCGGTTGGGGCCCGGGCTGGTGAGGCGCGTTGCGGCGCAGCGGTTCGTGAACTAGCGCAGCGCCCCGCTCCCAGGGAACCTGAGAGGGAGGCGCTGCTCGTGAGGCTGCTCTGCCCGCTGGGATCAGGCGGCCTTGGTCGATCCGACCTCGGATCTGAGGAAGAACTCGAGCGCCTCGCGCAGGTCGGTGGCGCGGATGTCGGGCTCGACCATGTACTCGCCGTCGCGGCATCCGCTTCCCGTGGCGAGACCCACGGTGCGCAGGCCCGCCCGGCTGCCGGCTGCGATCTCGAGCGTGCTGTCGCCGACGAGGAAGCTGCGCTCGACGGCTACGCCGTCGTTCTGGCGGGCATGGAAGAAGATGCCGGTGTCCGGCAGCCGGAAGACCGAGGTGCGCTTGTGGGCGCCGACACCTTCGGTGGGATGTTCGAGACAGGCGTAGTTGCGGAGGATGCGCACGCCCTGACCCTGCAGGTACTCGAGCAGCGAGTGCTCGAAGCTGGCCCACTCTTCGTCGCGGACGCGACCGTTGGCCACGAGGTCCTCGTTGCCGATGAGGTAGAGGTTCCAGCCCGCACCGGAGAGTCGGAACAGCAGGTCCGTGACGCCCGGCGCGATGCGGCATTCGAGGAAGGGGGCGAAGCCGCCCGGCGGCAGGTCGATCAGCGTGCCCCAGCGATCGATGAACAACGCTCGGCGCGCGGGTTCGGTGCCGGGGATGGGCGAGGGCTTGCGTCGAGTCGGTCGGGGGCTCATGGAGTCGCGGTGGTGCATGAGGGGCGTGGGGGCCGAGTTCAGGCAGTTTTCGGACATCGGCCACCGGAGCTGAGCGCCGCGCGGGAAAAAGCGCGCTCCCGCGCGGACGAGGCGCGCGGAACTCGAAGCTCCTTCCGCAGCGAGCGCCGCGAGGCGGAAAGCCTGTCAGGGCGCGGCTGCTCTGGAAGAAAGTGCCGCGCGCGCCTCTTTGCGTCGGGAGCGGCGCGCGCGGCGCGTGGGACAACGAGCGGACGCGCTCTCTCTCAGACGCTGTGCAGCTCGTCCTTCAGGTACTTCATGTCGGCCGAGTACTGTTTCACGGCGGCCAGCGTGCGCTCCTCGATCTTGGTGAACTTGGCGCCGATCTTGACGCCGCCTTCGCGTTCCTCGACCGAAGTCACGACCGCCATGGCCTCGCAGAAGCCCGACTGGAACAGCGGCAGGCGGAACTTGACCTTGAGCTCGGTGCCGATCGAGAGCAGCTGACCCATGGCGAACACCTCGAGTCCGGTGTCCCCGCCATTCCACGAGAAGTGCAGGCCGGTCTCGTCGAGGCGCGCCATGCGGCCGATGCCGCGCCAGTTCGAGCCGAACTTGTGGCCATGAACCGGGTTCACGAGCTCCTTGAAGCGCCGAGTCTGCGACAGGAAGTGTTCGATGCGGCTGGCGTCGGTCGGGCTGAAGATGACCGAGCTTTCGTCCTCGGGCGGGCCGGCCTCTGTCTCAGACTTCGGCACCGGAACTGCCGCAACGCCCATCACGGCAGCCTGAGCAGCCTCGTCCGTGTCGCACACGGGCACGATGCGGTCGATGCCGATCTTCTTGATCATCTCGCGGCAGAACTCCGAGGGGCGGGCGATCACGAGCTTGCCGCCCTGCCCCTTCAGCAGCTTGGAGACCTTGATGATGGTGCCCAGCGCGGTCGAGTTGATGAACTTCACGAAGCGCAGGTTGAGCACCACGCGATGGACACCGGCCTGCTGGAGGGCCGACACTTCGTTCTGGAAGGCGGTGCAGTAGAAGGTGTCGAACTCGCCACGCAGGTGCAGGGTGGCGAAGTTCGGTCCGTGGTCGGCGTTGATGTGCATGGCGGGTTGAAAAGGGGCCATTTCGGGGAATGCGAGCGGTGGATAGCGGGCGCTGGCCCCGCCCCCAAAGGTTGTCCATTGTCGCCGCCGTCGCCAAGCTGGCAAGCAATATCCGCTGGGTCGGGAGTCCGGGCAACCGCTGCGCTAGATTGAGACCATGTTCTGGCGCGGCAAGAAGGATGGTGCAGCCAAGTCTCCGAGTTCGTCGCCGATGGCAGTACCCGTGCCCGCGACCGCCGCCGAGCGCGCGAATCCAGCCGTCGGGGTGTCCACGGCCCGCTTCCTCACGGGGGACAAGGACACCGACCGGCGGACGGTCGAGGTGCTGCTCGGGATGTTCGCGCGCCTCTCCGAGGCACGGGACTTCGACGAGACCTTGGTCCAGATCGTCGACAACTCGGTCGAGCTGTGCGGCGCCGAGCGCGGCTTCCTCGTGCTGCTCGAGCCCTCGGGCGAGCTGCGCATCCGCGTCGCGCGCACGCGCGACAAGAAGCCGGTGCAGGACAAGGAGCGCTTCTCGACTTCGGTGGTGCGCAATGTGATCGAGCGCAACGAGCCCAAGCTCGCCACCGTGCAGAACGAGTCCGAGGCGCGCGATCTGGGGCAGTCGGTGTTCGACCTGCGCCTGCGCGCGGTGATGTGCGTGCCGCTCTCGCGCACGCGCGACGACGGAGTCAGCCTGAAGGGCGCGCTGTATGTCGACTCGAAGGCCGCGACGCGCGAGTTCAGCCAGCGCGATCTCGAGCTCTTCAACGCGCACTGCCAGCAGGCCGCGATCACGCTCGACAAGCACCGCAGCCATCAGGAGTCGCTGGAGAAGGCGCGGCTCGAGCACTCGCTCGAGCTCGCCAAGGCCGTGCAGTCGGGCCTGATGCCGCGCACGCCGAAGGACATTCCGGGACTCGACATCCACGGCTTCTTCCGCGCGGCGGAGAAGACCTCGGGCGACTTCTTCGACTTCGTCAAGCTCAAGGACGGACGCCTCGCGGTCGTGGTCGGAGATGTTTCGGGGCACGGGGTCGGTCCGGCGCTCATCACGCAGAGCGCGCAGGGCGTGCTGCGCACGGGGCTGCGCATGTCGAACGATCCGGCGGCGGCGGTGACGATGCTCAATCAGGACCTCTCGGATCGCATCGAGCCTGGCACATTCCTCACGCTGCTCTTGCTTGCGATTTCCGCGGACGGCCGCGTCGAGATGTGCAATGCGGGGCACCACGGTCCGCTGCTCGTGCGCGACGGAGCGGTGCTCACCTACGATGCTCACGGGCTTGCACTGGGATTCGCGGCGGACATCGAGTACGCCATCGACGAGCGCTTCGAACTGCGCGCGGGCGATGTGCTGCTCGCTTTCACGGATGGTCTGATCGAGGCGCATCCGGAGCAAGACCGCGACAAGCTGCTCGGCGAGGAGCGCGTGAAGCAGCTGCTGATCGAGCAGGCCGCGCGCGGCGCGGACGCCGAGACGATCACGCGCGTGCTGGCGGAGGCCGCCGTGCAGTTCTCTGGTGGCAAGCCCGAGGACGATGTCACGCTGGTCGTGGTCCGACGCACATGAGCACGAGCGGCGTGCGCGGTGAGAGTCTGTGGATCGGCGGAGCGCGTAGCTACCCGCCCGGCCCGCAGTCGGCTCCGGTCAACATTCGCATCCGCGCGGGCGTGATCGAGGCCGTCGGAGGGAATGTCGAGGCGCAGGGCCTGCCGCGGCTCGACGCGGGCGGGTTGACGGCGATCGCGGGGCTCGTCGATGTGCACGTGCACTTTCGCGATCCGGGCCTCGAGCACATCGAAGGCTGGGACATGGGCTCGCTCGGCGCTCTGCACGGAGGCGTGACCAGCGTCGTCGAGGTGCAGAACAACCCGCCGCTCTCGACCACGCGGCGCGCGCTCGAGGAGCGCCTCGAGCACGTTTCGAAGCGCGCGCGCGTCGACTACGGCTGCCTCGCGAACCTCGTCGAGGCCTCGCTGCCCGAGCTGGCCGCCATGGCGCCGCTCACGCCGGCCTACAAGTGCTTCCTCGGAGGTTCGACGGGGCTCGGCGGCGTGCTCGACGATGAGCTGCTCGCGCGGCTCTTCGAAGGTGCGGCCAAGGCCGGACGCATGGTCGTCGCACACTGCGAGGACGAAGCGATCCTCCAGCGCGACAAGCTGCGGCTCGTCGACGCCAACCCCAACGCGACCGTGGCGCTGCATCATCTCGCGCGCTCCACCGAGGCCGAAGTCGAGTCCGTGCGCAAGGCGATCGAGTTCGTGGAGCGCTACGGCACCTGGCTGCATGTGTACCATGTGTCGTCGGCCGAGGCGGCCGCGCAGATTCGCCGCGCGCGCACGCGCGGACTGCCCGTGTGGTCGAGCACCGGGCCGCACTTCCTGTTGCTCTCTTGCGAGTGGGCCGAGAAGCTCGGCAACCTGCTCAAGGTCAACCCGTCGATCAAGACGCCCTCCGACTCGCTCGGCCTGTGCGCGGCGCTCACGGCGGGTGATGTGGACTCGATCGGCACGGATCACGCGCCGCACCCGCTGGAGTACAAGCGGCGCCCCTACGGCAAGTCTCCGTCGGGCATGCCGTCGGTCGACCTCCTCTGGCCGCTCACCTTCGAGCTCGCGCTGCGCGGCTGGCTCGATCCGCAGGTGGCGCTCGATACGGTGACATGGCGTGCGGCGCAGAGCTTCCACCTGCCGCGCAAGGGGCGGCTCGCGCGCGGCTACGACGGAGATGTCGTGTTGTTCGATCCCGAGCAGCGCTTCACGGTGCGTGCGAACGAGCTGCCCTCGCGCTCGAAGTGGTCTGCCTACGACGGCTGGGAACTGCACGGGAAGCCGCAAGTCGTGGTGCGGCGCGGCACCGTGGCTTGGCGCGACGGCGCGGCGCAGGTTGCGGCCGGCGGACGCGCGCTCGACCTCGAGCCGCCGCGGCCGCGGCGAGGCTAGATGCCGATGGATGGCAGGCTCGAGCGACCGGGCGCCGACTCCGCGCGCGTCGTGCTCGGTCCGGCGTTTTGCGCGCGTCTCGAGCGCTTTGCAGCCATCGCGCGGGCGCGCGGCACGCGCGATGACGGTCGTTCCGGCCTGATGCCGGGGCAAGGCGTCGAGTTCGAAGGGCATCGCCCCTACCGCGACGGTGAGGACTTGCGCGACCTCGACTGGGAGCTCCTGGCGCGCCTCGGTCGTCCGTGGATGCGCGTGCGGCGCGCGGAGCGGGGGGAGCGCTCGCTGCTCGCGCTCGACACGAGCGCGTCGATGTCGGTGGGGGCGCCTTCGAAACTGGAGCATGCCTGCGAACTGGCAGCCGCAGTCGCGCTCGCGACGGTCGGGAGCGGCGGGCGTGCGGAGGTCGTGGCCCATGGCACCGAGGGGCGCGTCGAATGCTGTGCGTTGCGCACGCGCCGCGATCTTCCGAGTTTGCTCGAGTTCCTGCGGAGCAGGATCGCGCGCGGCGAGAGATCGCTGCGCGAGCTGTTCGCTCTGCCACAGCTGGCGCGCGCCAGCCGCGTGGTCGTGCTCGGAGACCTGATGGATGTCGAGCCGGCGCAGGTACTCGCGCTCGCGCGGCGCGGCTGTCGTGTGACCGTGACGGCAGTGTTGGCGCGGCGAGAGCTGGCTCCGCGAGCCTCCGAGGGCATCGAGTGGTTCGATCCGGAACGCGGCGACACGCTCGCGCTCGCGCTCGACTCCGGCGTGCTCTCCGCGTATGGACGCGCGCTCGAGGGGCGACTCGAGCTGTGGCGCAGCGCCTTCGCGCGCCGCGGGCAGGCGTTCCGCGTGACTCCCTCCGACGCGGAGTTCGAGGCGCTAGCTCTGGAGCTCGTGCGGTGATCGCATTCGATCGACCGTGGGCGCTCGTGTCGCTTGCCGTTCCGTTGGTGGTGATGCTGGCGGCCCTGCAAGCGCGCCGTGCGCCGCGTGTGAGCACGGGCACGCTGATGGTGTGGAGGCAGGTGCCTGCGACCGCGGCGCGTGCGAGCGCTCGGCGCTGGACTCCGCCATGGTCGCTGCTGCTGCTCGTCGGGGCCCTGTGCGCCGGGTGTCTCGCTCTCGCCGGTGCGCGCGCGAGCGCGCGGGCCGAGCCGCGTTGGATGGTGCTCGTCGATCGTTCGCCTTCGATGTATGCGAGCTCCTCGGGGCCGACGGCGCTGGAGCGCGCGCTCGATGCGCTGGAGGCACGAGTTTCCCTGCCGCGCGAGTATCGCGCCGTGTCCGGCGAGTTCCTGAGTGCTGCGGTGGACGCCGTGCCGGAGGACTGGCTCGCGCGGCCGCACGGAGATTGGGAAGAACCGGATTGGCAACGCTGGGACGAGCCCGGTGTGGTGTGGATCACGGACCGCGCGCGAGGGAAGCCTGCGCATGCCGGGCTGCTCGCGGTCGGCGGCGAGGACGGAGCGAGCTTGCATCCGACGGGGCGCGCGGGGGTGTACATCGACGCGCGCCTGCAAGGCACTTTGTTCGGAGATCTCGCGCTCTCGTGGTGTGCCGCGCGCGGGCTCGCTCTCGCGGCGTCAACGGACGAGGCGCTCTTCTCCTTGCGCTCTGCCGGAGCAGAGCCCGCACGTTCCGTGCGCTGCGAGCAACGCGGCTGGGCGCTCGAAGGGCACGCACGCTCCCTGCCGCCGCTGCACGATGAGCCGAGCGCGGACTGGCTTGTGTGTGACGGCCAGAGCGTCGTGCGCGCGCGACCGGGTGTCGTGGAAGTGGCCTTGGACGGAGCGCCGCAGCTGGTTGGCGACGATCTCGAGTTCGCGCTGGCCTTCTCACGGCGCCTCGACCGTGCGTGGGTCGAGCGCGTCGACCCGCCCTGCAGCGGACCAGGCGAACACCTGAGCGGAACGCCGCCGTCCCCGCACGCGCCGGAGCGCAGCTACGCTCCGTGGCTCGCGACCTTGGCCGCGGCGTTCGGCGCCTTGGCCCTCGCCGTGCGCAGCTAGTCGGCCGATTCCTGCACGTTGCCGTGGTGGCGAGTGAACAGCGCGGTGGCCGCGAAGCCAACGGCCACGGCGAACCACAGCGTGCACAGGCGCGCGAGGATGACCGCCGCTGCGGCTTGAGCGCGCGCGGCCTCGCGCGCTGCGTCGCCGGCGAGTGCGAGCGTGCGCTCGAGGACCGGTTGGTAGCGCGGGCGCAGGAGCGAGCCCAACAGACCTTCGGTGATGACCAGTCCGCCGGGAGCGATGATCGCAGCCGCACCCGCGACGGCGCTGAAAGCGAAGGCAAACACGGCGTACAGCCAAGGCAAGCTGTCTGGGACCACCGCGTTGGCGATGATCCAAAAGCCCGTGCACTCGCAGCCCCAGCCGAGCACGGAGACGACGGTCGGCAGCACGATCTCGCGCGGCGCCAGCAAGATGCGTGTGCTGGCGAAGGCGCCTTCGACGCGCGGAGCAAGTCGATCGACTACCGGAAGACGCGCGACGGAGTTCACCACGAAGCGCGTGCAGCGCGGCGAGCTCAACACCACGAGCGCGACACCGCACGCCGCGAGCAGCGACCAGAACACCCAGGCGTACTCCGGGGCCGTGCTCAAGCCCCCGACTGCGACGAGGATCAGATACCCGAGCAGGTCGGTGAAGCGCTCGGCGACGACGATGGGCGCCGAGTGGTGGATGCGTACGCCGGTCACCTGCTTCACCAGCCACGACTTGAAGACCTCGCCCATCTTGCCGGGCGTGACGGAGAGCGTCATGCCCGAGAGGTAGATCAAGAACGATGTGCCGGTGGCGAGGCGGATGTCGAGCAGAGCGCAGTAGCGCTGCCACTTGAGGAAGCGAATGCAGTAGTTCGCGAAGCTCAGGCCGCACGCGACGGGCAGCACCCACAGCGGCAGGCGCGTGAACGCCTCGGCGATCGCGGAGGCGTCCGACCACACGGCGATCCCGGCGTACACGAGCACGCCGAACAACACGCCCACCAGCAGTCGGCGTCCGAGTTTCTGCGGGAGGGGCATCGAGAGTTGTGGCGCGGACGGCTCAGGCCTGCGCGGGAGGGTCGCTTCTTCGTCCGAACACGAACACGATCATGAGCAGCGCGCCGCAGCCGGCGACGAGCGCGGCCCACGGGCTCCAGCCGAGGAACGCGCACGGGAAGTACCCGCAGGCGATCGCCACGACCATGGTCGTGAGCGCGTAGCCCATCTGCGTGCGCGTGTGGTCGATGTGGTCCGCCGCGCAGGCCGTCGAGCTCAGAATAGTGGTGTCGGAGATGGGGGAGCAGTGGTCGCCGAAGATCGAGCCTTCGAGCACGGCTCCGATGGAGAGCAGCATCAGTGTGTAGCCGCTTAGGTTCGGATCGCGCTCGCCGAGCGTGAACGCGAGGCCGACCACCAGCGGCAGCAGGATGCTCATCGTGCCCCACGAGGTCCCCGTGGCGAAGGCGATCGCGGCCGACAGCAAGAAGAGCAGCGTGGGCAGGAGCGGCGGCGCGAGCCGATCACCGAGCAGCTCGGTCAGGTAGCCCGCGGTGCCGAGCTCGTCGCAGGCGGCACCGATGATCCACGCGAGGTAGAGGATCGCGACGGCGATGCCCATGTTGCGAATGGTGGTCGCGATCGCGCCCGGGATGGCGCTCGCGGAGCCCGCGAGGAAGGCCAGTACGCACGAGACGAGGAAGCCGCTGGTCGAGCCGATCAGAATCGCGCGCGAGCTCTCGCCATCGGCGAGCACGAGCGTGACCTTGCGCACGAAGTCGAGGCTCGCGTCGTCCCACAGTCCGGCATGCGCGGCGTTGCCCACGCGCAGGATTTCGAACAGCGTCACGCCGATGAACACGAGTATCGGAATGATCGCGCGGTGAGCGCGCGGGATCACGCCGGGCGCGGGCTCGATGTGCGTCGCCGCGTCGCCGACCATGGGCGTCCCGCCCTCGCGGACGAGGAGCCCTGTGCTGCGCGCGCGCCGTTCCGCGGCCAGCATCGAGCCGAAGTCGCGACCGCTGAAGACGATCAGGCCGGCGAGCACGAGCGTGAAGATGCAATAGAAACGGAACGGGAGGCTCGCGATGAAGACCGCGTAGCCTTGGTCCGACGTCAGCCCGGCGGCCGGGAGCTGGGGCGCGAAGGTCGAGACTTCGTAGGCGATCCACGTCGAGAAGATCGAGATGCCCGCCACGGGAGCGGCGGTGGAGTCCACGAGGTAGCTGAGCTTCTCGCGCGAAATGCGGAAGCGGTCCGACAGGGGCCGCATGGTCGTGCCGACGAGGATGCAGTTGGCGTAGTCGTCGAAGAACACGACGAGGCCCATCAGCCACGTCGCGACCTGCGTCGAGCGCGTGCCGCGCGCGAACTTCGCGACCGAGTCGACGAGGCCGCGAATGCCGCCGCTCTTCGTCATCACGCCGACCATCGAGAGCATCGCGATCACGAAGCCGATGATCAGCAGCTTGTCGTGGCTCGCGAGTTGCGGCCACAGGCTCTTCACGGCGAAGTCGGACAGGCTGCCCGCGAGCGCGCCGCCGATGCTCGCGCCGCTCTTGAGGCGCGCGAGCAGCATCGCGACCCACACGCCCGAGAACAGCGCGAGCACCGGGCGCCGGAACACGACGGCGAGCAGGATCGCCACCAGCGGGGGATAGAGCGACGAGCGCTCGGGCGGAGTCCAGCCGGCGAGCTCCGCGCGCACGCGCTCGCCGCCGGGCTGAGTCACTTCGACGAACAGCGCCCCGCGCGTGGCGTCGTGGCGCACGCCGAAGCTCGCGCCGCGCGCTTGGCTCTGCGCCGTGGGCCCCTCCTCGCCTTCGACGGCGAGCGACACCTTGCGCTTCGCTGCCGCCTCGCGCAGGCCGCGGATCAGGCTGCGGCGGGCTTGGTAGTGGAGCGTGAGATCCTCGGAAGGCACGCTGCTCTCGAAACCCACGCCGAAGATGGAGAGCGTGGCGCGATCGGCCGTGCGCTCGACGACGGCGGGTCCGTCGAGGATCAGATCGGCGAGCGTCGCTCGCTCGTCGCTCGCACCATCGGTCGGCGCTGGCCCGATGCGCTCTTGGAGCACCGCATGGGCGTTCTGGGCCGCGAGTCGCGCAGGGTCCGCCTGCGGCAGCAGCTGGACCGCAGCGAGTGCGAGGAAGCAGGCGAGGGCGATCAGGGCGGCGCGCATGGGCGGAGGATAGAGGCTGCGGGCCGTGCTTGAGAAGCACGAGCGGCGCATGGGGCGCGCAGGTTGCGCGTGCTTGGAGCGCGGGCGAGCGGCGCGTATCCTCACGGGCCCATGGCGTTTGCGCTGGCCCCGGAGAGTTCGGACTGGTTTCTGGCCACGATGCCGTGGCTGCTCGGGCTGTGCGCCATCGCGGCCGGGGCGACTGCGGCGGGCGTCTGGCTGCTGCACCAGCGGCTGCGCGAGCTTGCGCACCTAGGGGAGCGCCTGTCCGCGCTCGAGCAGATCCAGTCGACGCTCGCCCGCGTGGCGCGCGAGCGGGAGGATCTCGACCTGCGTCGCATCGAACATGTGCTGATCGAGATCCGCGACGGGCAGCGTCGGCTCGAGGACTCGCTCCTGCGCGCGTCGCAGGCGGGCTTCCACGGCGAGGCGGCAGGTGGAGCCAAGGCTTCCGATGTGGCGGGCCTGTCGGAGCGCATCGTGCAGCGGCTCTGCGCCCATGGTTTCGAACATGTGCAAGTCGTTCCGACGCTCGAGGAGCTCGCCAAGCTGCTCGAGTCCGCGGGCGCGCACGAGGTGCTCGTCGAAGCCCGGCGGGCCGGCGTCCAGTGCAAGGGGCGCGTGCTCGTACGCGACGGCGTCGTGCTCGAGGTCGAAGTGAAGCCCGCCTACTCGATGTTTCCCTGAGCGCACGCCCTCCGAAGGCAAATCATGACTGTCACCACGATCGAGAAGCTCTCCGCTCATGTCGGGCAGGTTGTCACCCTTCAGGGCTGGGTGTACGACCGCACCTCGAAGGGCAAGCTGCACTTCGTGCTCTTGCGCGACGGTACCGGCATCGTGCAGTGCGTGGTTTTCCGCGGAAATGCGGGCGAGGATTTCTTCAATCAGGTCGCGGGCGCGGGGCAGGAGTCGAGCATCACGCTCACCGGCCTCGTGAAGGCCGAGCCGCGCGCGCCGGGCGGCTTCGAGATCGATGTCCGGTCGGGGCGCGTGCTGCAGGCGGTGACGGGCTATCCGATCACGCCCAAGGAGCACGGCATCGAATACCTGATGGAGCACCGCCACCTGTGGCTGCGCTCCAAGCGCCCGTGGGCGGTGATGCGCATCCGCCACGCGGTGATCATGGGCATCCGCAACTTCTTCGACGAGCGCGGCTTCACCTGCATGGACGCGCCCATCTTCACGCCCAACGCGTGCGAGGGGACCTCGACTCTGTTCCAGGTGCCGTACTTCGAGCAGATGGCCTACCTGACGCAGTCGGGGCAGCTGTATGCCGAGGCCGCGGCCATGGCGCTCGGCAAGGTCTACACCTTCGGGCCGACATTCCGCGCCGAGAAGTCCAAGACGCGCCGTCACCTGACGGAGTTCTGGATGATCGAGCCGGAGATGGCCTTTGCCACGCTCGACGATGTGATGTCGCTCGCAGAAGACATGCTGAGTTATGTCGTCGCGCATGTGCTGAAGACGCGCCGCGCGGAGCTCGCCGTGCTCGAGCGCGACATCGGCAAGCTCGAGAAGATCGTGGCGCCCTTCCCGCGCCTCACCTACGCGGAAGCCTCGCAGATCCTGCTCGACCACCCCGACATCAAGGGCACGGAGCTCGCGTTCAAGGCCGGCGAGGACTTCGGCGCGCCGCACGAGACGATCATCTCGAACCTCTACGATCGCCCGGTGATGGTTCACCGCTATCCCTCGGCCATCAAGGCCTTCTACATGAAGCGCGATCCCTCCGACCAGACCAAGTGCCTGTCGGTCGATGTGCTCGGCTCCGAGGGCGTGGGCGAGATCATCGGCGGCAGCCAGCGCGAGGAAGACCTCGACCTGCTCCTGTCGCGCATCCGCCACGAACAGCTGCCGGAAGAGGCCTTCGGGTGGTACCTCGACCTGCGGCGCTTCGGCTCCGTGCCGCACGGCGGCTTCGGGCTCGGGCTCGAGCGCACGGTGGCGTGGATCTGCGGCATCGAGCATGTGCGCGAGGCGATCCCGTTCCCGCGCACGATCTACCGCCTGACGCCCTGAGCGCGCGCGGCTCCTGGCTCGCGGGCTCGTTTGGATCGCGCCACGGCGCAGGTTTGCCCTCGGCCTGCACATCGAAGCGCACGCCGAGCGGGGCGAGCGCATGGCGCAGCGGCGGGACGAGCCCGCGCACCATCGCATCCCTCCGCTCGATGCAGCGCAAGAGCCGCGTGATGCCCTCCGCCGTCTGGCCGGGGAACTCGCGCTCGAGCTCGCCGTCGAGCGCGAAGGCGAGATACGCGCTGACCTTGTCCTGAAGCTGGCGGAGCCGCTCGTCCGATTCGTCTCAGGGCCGATGTTCGACCATCACCAGCAGCAGCGATCCGTCCTCGTTCCGCGCTAACAGATCGACGATCGCAGAGTCCTCCACGCCCACGGAGGAAGTATGGAGGCGGGCGCAGTCGCCGGCTACAGGTCGAACGCCTTCAAGCCACTGGCATCGGACACCCACGCGCGACCGCGTGGTGCGCGGGCATTCGGCGCTTCAAACGCGATGTAGTTCCAGTCACCGGTGCGCATCGCCGCGAACAGGATCGACCCGTCGCTGCGGCGCAGGACATAGTGAGTGCCCGTCGCGTCGAGCGTGCCTTGGTTCCATGGCGAGGAGAGCGCATGTCCAGCCTCGATCGAGCGTCGCAGGCACGCGAGCCCGGCGTCGTGGACGCGCGCGGCGGGCTCGGAGGTGTTGAGCCCTTGCTCCGTGGTGGGGGTGAGCTCTCCCTGCCAATGCAGCTCGCGCCCATCGCCCAGACGCAAGGTCACGCCGCGCGCCGTCGGTTGCGGACCGCTCGCGGGTGCGGATCCGAGCTCGAGCGGCCCCTCGACGGAGCCGTCCTGCGTGGCGAGGATCCACACGGCGCCGAGCTCGTCGACGACCAGCAGGGAGCCGGGCCGACGCGGGAGGAACACCGGCGCGTGTCGGATGCCGGCCGCGGACTTGAGGCGCACAGCCCAGCGCTCGCGGCCATCGGCGGAAAGACGCGCCACGCGGCCTTCGCGGTCGCACACGATGTGGCAGTCGTCGACGGAGACCGGCACGGCCTCGACGCGCGTGCGCGAGCTCCAGTGTGCGCTCGGCGTGCGCGACAGCAGGATCTGGCGGTCGGCGGGGCCGTCCAAGACAAGCGCCGTGGTTTCGTAGCCAGGAAACTCGACGCGGCCGGCCACGCGCTCGAGCGGAGCGCACTCGAGGACGAAGGGCGTGGTGCGCAGCGTCCCATTGGAGAGCCGCACATGCGCGCCAGAGGGAAGCGACTCGATTCGGCACGGGAGCAGATGCTCCGCGGGGCGCGGGCACGCGGGCGAGAGCCGAGCGATCGCCTCGGCGTGCCGACCTGCCTCGGCGAGCGCGCGCGCCGCGAGCACGGACTCTTGGTGCTCTCGAACCGCGTCGATCTCGCGCCGCAAGAGCGCCGCGAGCTCCGCGCCACCGGGCGCCGTCTCGAACGCATCGAAGCACTCCACCGCACGCTGGAGATCGCCGGCAGCGGCGTGTGCGCGGCCAGCGGCGAACAGTGCGTCCAGGTGCGCGAGCGTCTGCGCCTGCAGCTCCTTCTCGCGCAGTGCGGCGCGTTCGAGACTGCGCGTGTCGAGCGTGAGTTGCAACGAGCGCAATGTCTGCTCGAACTCCTGCAACTCGTCCTTCGGCTGCGTGCTCTGCAACACCGCGAGCAGGTCGGCGATCAGGCGCGAGAGACGCTGCTCGGCATGCGCGGCCTCGACCGTGACGGTGTTTTCTCGGGAGGCGATCAGCATGTCCCGCAAGCGGGCGAGCAGGCTCTCGAGCAGCTCCGCGAGGCGCGGAGCAACCTCGCCGTCGAGCGCGGGTCCAGCGGGAAGCGGCGGCATCTGCAGCGCGTTGCGCAGGCCCAGCACAGGATCGCCGCCCGTGCACTCCAGATGGCAGTCCTGAAAGCGAGCGCTCCAGGCTTGTCGAGCGGCCAGTTGTCGATGCCGAATGCGCGAGCGCAGTTGTTCGCGCAAGCTCTCGACGCGCTCGTCGGATGTCTCGCCGAAGAGGGCATCGCTCTCCGCGAGCGCTTCCTCGGGACGATCGAGGTGCTCGCGCACGAGCTCGAGGCGCCGCTCGAAGTCCTCGCTGCGGCGAACATGCACCACGCCCGCCAGCGAGAGCACGAGTGCGCTGCCCAAGGCGACGAGCGTGTTGCGGCGCGCGCGGCGCCCGGTGGCGGTGCGCCGGAAGCTCGACGAGTAGAGCGCGCGCGCTTCGCGCTGGCTCGGCAGCAGTTGCAGGATCGGCTTGAGCGCCGCCACGGCGCGGTCGTGCTGACCCGAATCCGCCAGCGTGTGGCATGCGTCGATGACCCAGCCCGCCCCCTCGTCGAACTTGCCCAGCGCCATCAGGCGCTGGCCAATCTCGAGGCGGGCGGCGACGCTGGCGCCCTCGCGCATCACCACCGAGCGCAGCACCGCAGCGGCGCGCTCCGTCTGGCCGTGATCCTGGAAGCGACGGGCGACGCGCAGGAGGTCGGCGACCGGCGGTCGCAGCGTCTCGTCGCCACAACGCTGGGCACGCCGCAGGGCCGCGAATTCCGTCAGGAAGTCCTGCTTGTGAGCGCGGCGCAGCTCCATCCAGCGCTCTACGGAGCGGAGCGGGTCCTGCGTGGCGCCGTCGAGTCGCGCGAGCAGCGCGCGCGCGGGCCGAGGCTCCATGGCGCCGAGGGCCGGAGCGAGGGTGCCGCGCTCCCAGTGGTCGAGCAGCAGCTGTGCATCCCCTTGGGAGGCGGGGCCGCCATGAGCGAGTCGGCACCAGCCCGCGAGGCGCGAGGCGGCGCGCGCGGTCTGCCCCGACTGCAGCTCGTGGTGAGCGAGTGCGAGCAGCTCGCGCGCGTCCGCGAAGCGCATCGCCCCGAGCCCGTGCAGCGCACACAGCGCAGTGCGCGCTTGACGCAGGGGCCAGCCGAGGCGGTCGGAGATCTCCGCCACGCTGGAGGAGCCGTCGCACTCGTTCCAGATGTGTTCGAGCGTGCGCTGGGGCGGCTCGTCGCCGCGTCGACGAGGCACGAAGTGCGGGTCGACGCGATGCGCGTGCGGTTGCGCGGAGAGCTCGTCGCTGATGCGGGCATGCTCGAGCAGGATGTACTCGACGCTGACCGCCGGCCCGAGAACGGCCGCCTGCGGCTCGTGGGCTGCGCCCGCTTCCAGCGTCGGAGCATGCTCCGGGCGCGGCTCGAGCTCGGAGATCGGCCTCGCGTCGAACCGAAAGTGCACGCCGCTGGCGTCGAGCATGCCGAACATCGCTTCGAGGCGACTCGCCTGCGCGATCTCGCGCATTCGTAGCGCCTCGGTGTGCGCTTCGTTGCGCGCGGTCCAGGCGCGCTGCGTGCGCATGCGCCAGCCGTCCGAGCCCTCGTGCTCCTCCGGGAGCAGGAACAACTGACCGTCGCGCACGCCGACGCGCACGGTGCGATCGGTCGTGAGCAGCGTCAGAACTCCGGCGCGCCCGCTGCGGGCCAGACCCTGCAGCAGCTCACCCAGTCCCAGGCCTGCGACGTCTCCTTGGAAACTCATACGATTCCGACGGATCTATCGGGATCGATCGCGCAGGAACTTCAGCCGCCGTCTGCTTCCAGACGCTGGCGGAGCGCATCGAGATCCGAGCGCGTGTCGAGGTCATCGAGAATGGCCGGATCGTCCACCTCGGCCGCGAGCAGCGGCTGCGCGAAGGCCCGCAGCGCGCGAAGTTCCTTCCCAGCGTCCAGGCGACGAAGCAGCTCACGGCCCACGAGGACTGGGTGACCGAAGGTCCCCTGAGCGCGCAAGCGCGGGGCGAGCCAGCCCGCCTCTGGGCGGCCCGCGTCGTGCCACGCGCGCAGGATGGCCGCGATGGTCGTCGCGCGCACCATGGGGACATCGACAGGAGCGATGAGCAGGTCCGCGCCGGGGAGCGCGTCGCGCGCCGCGATCACGCCGCTCGTGCGCCCCTCGGACCAGCGCGGATTGTGTAGCCAGCTCGCTGGCCTCGCGCAGTGCGCGCGGATTTCCTCAGCGTGCGCACCCGTGACCACCAGCGGGTCTGCATCCACGCACGCGAGCGCGGCCAACAAATGTTCGAGCGCCTTGCGCGAGCCGATGTGCGCCAGCGCCTTGGGTTCGCCCAGTCGACGGCTCTCGCCGGCGGCGAGCACCACGGCGCGCACGCTCATGAGCCCAGCCAGCGGTCGTACAATGCGCGCGCTCGCAGGGGATCGTCGGTGCCTTCGAACAGCGCGCGTCCGTCGGGGAACACGGAGCAGGTGATGTCCTCGATGCGAAAGCGCAGCAGGCCGTCGAGCAGCGCGGCGTCCTGCGCCACAGTGGCGAGGCGTGCCTTCAGGCCGACGAGGTCGATGCGCGCGCGCGTCGAGCGGCTCGGACGCACTTGCACGGTGCGGCGACCGCACAGCGAGAGCGCCTCGCCCGTGGTGTCCGCATCGAGGAACGAAAACTCACGCCGAGCGCAACACGGACAGTCCGGATCGCGGGGAACATCGATCCCATGGCATTCGAGCGACCAGACATCGAGCTCGATCAGGCGCGACTTCGTCTGGGTGCGGCGTTCGCGCGGGCTACCGAGCAAGCGGAGTGCGACGCCCGCTTGCAGCGCCGCGATGGCCGCAACGGCCGGCTGGATCACGCCGGCGCTGTCGCAGGTCGGCAGGGCGCCCGGCGGGGGAGGATCCGGAAACAGGCAGCGCAGGCACGCCCCCGCGGGCGGAACGACGGGAAACACGAGCCCAGAGCTGCCCACGACACCGCCATAGACCCACGATCTGCCGCGCTCGACCGCATGGTCGTTGACCAGGTAGCGCGTGGCGAGGTTGTCGGTGCCATCGAGCACGAGGTCGACATCCGCGGCAAGCTCGCGCAGCAATTCGCCGTCGAGATGCCGCACATGAGGCTCGATGCGCGCGGGTCCACCCACGCGTCCAAGCGCTCGCGCGGCGACGAGCGCCTTGGGCTGACCGATGTCCTGCGGCTCGAACAGCACCTGCCGCGGCAGGTTGCTTTCCTCGACGATGTCGCGGTCCACGATACGCACCGTGCCGACTCCGCTGCGTACCATCGACTGCGCGAGTGCACCGCCCAGTGCGCCGCATCCGACCACCAGCACACGCGAGCGCGCCAGTCGTGCCTGCCCCTCAGCGCCGAGCGGCGCGAAGCGCTCCTGTCGGTCGAAACGGCTCGCGCTCACGAACCCCAGACGCTCCATGCGAGGAATGCGAGTCCAGCGAGCGCGAGCAAGCCGAGCGCGCCGATCAAGAACGGTAGCAGCGCCTTGAGATCGCTCTCCGGAGGCTCGTTGATCTCGACCCAGTTGAAGTAGCGCACGACATGCTCGTCGAGCTCGCCCTTGCAGTGCGGACAAAGGCGCGTGCGCGGCGCGAAGGGAATCACGCCGTCGCAGTGCATGCAGTAGAAATTGCGTTCCGCTCCGCCTTCGGCGACGCCGGGCTTGCGCGAGCGCTCGAGGTAGTAGTCGAGCGCCTCGCGGTTGCGCTCCTTGCGCGTGCGCGACCAGTGCTGGTCGCTCATGTTGCCGTAGCTCGGCGGACGCTCTCTCGCGCTCATCGCGGGGATGCGCTTGTGCGGCTAGAAGCCGAGCTGCAGGCCGATGTAGGGGCCTGAGACGGTGGCGTCGAGATCGGCGCTCTCGACGCCATCATCGTAGGCCACGGCCAAGTCGGTCGAGCGCCAGCCCGCGACGAGCGCTCCGTGGAACGAGCCGTGTTCGCCAAAGACTGCGTAGCGCGCGTTCAGGTCGAGGTCGAGCACGCTGGCTTCGTCGCCGCCGATGTCGACCGCCATGCCGGCCGCGGTAGCTTGGAGCTCGAGCTTCCACACGCGGCCCGCGGCGCGCGCGGCGAGCACCGGCACTGGCACCAGCTCGTCGATCTCCTGCGCCGCGAACATGACAGATTCAGGAGTCACGGTTGCGTTCAGGTCGAATACGAGGGCGCCGACACCGATGCCGAGCTCGAGCATGTCGGTGGGGGCGAAGTCGAAGGTGAGGTACGCACGGTGTACGGCGAGGTCGAGCTTGCTCGACACGCCTTCAGTGGCGGGAATGTCGCCGAAGGCGACATCCAGCGTGCCGTTGCCCTCCCATCTCGCCGCTTGTGTGGCGAGCGTGAGGTGCGGCGCGCCCCACTTGAAATCGAGCTGCGCGCCGAGCGCGCCTTCCGCGTCGGCGATGCCGAGGTCGGAGAGTGTCGTATCGGCGAGCAGGTTGCCGCCGGTCGCGAATCCGATATCACCC
Organism: Planctomycetota bacterium; assembly: GCA_016872795.1. Lineage (GTDB taxonomy): Bacteria > Planctomycetota > UBA1135 > UBA1135 > F1-120-MAGs118. The sequence goes on along the minus strand of VGYZ01000004.1, from coordinate 46,885 downwards.
TTCGGCTCGAGCAGCGCGTAGTTGGGCGTGCCCGTGATCTGGGGGGCGGAGCAGGCGGCGAGCAACAGCAGGGAGGCAGCGGAGATGAGACGCATGGTGGCGGCTCCTGAGGGGGAAAATGGGACGATGGGCAAGGTGCGAGTTGGACGCGCCGATGTCCACAGGCTGAGGGGATTGCGATGCTGCACATCGAGACGAGGGAGCGGGTGTATGAGCTGCCGGCGGGGCGGCCGCGGGTGGTCGGTCCCGGACGGCGGGAACAGGGCTACCTCGAGCAGATCGAGCGGCTCGAGGCCCAGCGGACGCAGGCGGAGCGCGAGCGTGAGGCCGCCGAAGCCCAGCGCCTGCGGCTGGCAGGGGAGCTCGAGTGGTCCGCCCGCGTCGAGCGCGGCTCCGTGCGTCGCGCGGAGCGCCTCGAGGACGAGTTGCGCACCTCCGAGGAGGCCCAAAAGCGCCTGCTGCTCGCGCTGGGCGCCGTGCAGCGCGAGAACGAGCTCCTGCGCCGGCGGGTGGACGCACTCTCGGCGAGCCCTGTCCCGCAGCTAGGGGCCGGCAGCGGCCGACGTACTGGGCCTGCATCCTCGCCGCGCACGCTCTGGCAGCGGCTGTTCGGTCGCTAGGACGCAAAAAGCCGCGTCGAGTCGGCGGTGGGTCCGACCGAGGTGCCCGTGGAGCAGCCTTTCGGTGCGCTTCAGCGCTTGACAAGCGCCGCTCGCCGTCCGATTCTCTGCGCCCCCGTTGGAGCGCAGCCCCGCGGGGTGCGTGCCGCACACCACACGGCGCTTGTTGTCTCGCGAGAACGGTGGGCGTAGCTCAGTCGGTTAGAGCACGAGGTTGTGGTCCTCGGGGTCGGGGGTTCGAGTCCCCTCGCTCACCCCATTTTCTTGCGCTCGCGCCGAAAACCCGCTGCGAGGGCGCGCTGGTCCTGATGCTCCGCGGGCCGATCTGGACGCGCTCGGGCGGGGCGCATGCGCGTCTAGGCCGCCGATCCCGCGAGCGAAGTTGCGGTCGCGATTTTCAGACCGGGGGTTGGCTTCGTCGTGTTTCAGGAGAGAAACACGAAAGCTGCTCAAGGCGCGTCACATGGCCGCCGAAAGCGGTCCGGAGCCTGAGAGCGGCCCCCACGGAGGGGGCCGAGCGGGTTCCGCGACTGCAAGCACCGGTTTCAACCGGGAAACAGAACCCCATGGGCGAGATGGACGATGTTGTTTCCGAGTTCCTCGTCGAGAGCCACGAGAACCTCGACCGCCTCGACACCGACCTGCTCGCGCTGGAGTCCAACCCCAACGCGCGCGAGATGCTCGCGAGCATCTTCCGCTCGATCCACACCATCAAGGGCACCTGCGGGTTCCTCGGGTTTGGGCGGCTCGAGTCGCTGTCGCACGCGGGAGAGAACCTGCTGTCGCTCCTGCGCGACGGCAAGGTCGGCGTCGACCAGGAGGCGACCGGCGCGCTCCTGTCGCTTGTCGACGCCACGCGCCGCATGCTCGACAACATCGAGAAGCAGGGCAGCGAAGGCCCGGACGAGTTCCTCGAGTTGAAGGAGACGCTGACCCGCCTGCAGGGTGAGTTCGCCAAGCCCGTGCAGCGGCCCGGGGGGGCTCCGACGGCCGCGAGTGCGCCGATTCCCTCCGCGACCCCGCCCGCAGAGCTCGCTCTGGCTCCGGCGCCTGTGGAAGCAGCGCGCCCCGTGGCGCCCCCGTCCCCTGCAGCGCCCGCCCCGAGCACATCGGCGCCCGCCGCCGCATCGACCGAACACTCGGTCGCGGACAACTCGATCCGCGTCGATGTCGGCCAGCTCGACAAGCTGATGAACCTCGTCGGCGAGCTGGTGCTCGCGCGCAACCAAGTGCTGCAGTTCACCACGAGCTCCTGCGACAACGGCTTCCTCGCGACGACGCAGCGCTTGAACCTGATCACGACCGAGCTGCAGGAGAGCGTCATGAAGACGCGCATGCAGCCGATCTCGAACATCTGGAGCAAGCTGCCGCGCGTCGTGCGCGACTTGTCGCAGTCGCTGGGCAAGAAGATCCGCGTCGAGATGGACGGCAAGGAGACCGAACTCGACAAGACGATCCTCGAGGCGATCAAGGACCCGCTCACGCACATCGTGCGCAACTCGTGCGACCACGGCATCGAGGCGCCGCAGGTGCGCGCCCAGCGCGGCAAGCCCGCCGAGGGCGTGCTGCACCTGCGCGCGTTCCACGAGGGCGGGCAGGTCATCATCGAGATCTCCGACGACGGCGGTGGCATCGATGTCGAGCGCGTCAAGCGCAAGGCTGTCACCAACGGCCTGATCACGCAGGAGCAGGCGTCGCGCATGGGCGAGCGCGAGGCCTGCATGCTGATCTTCGCGGCGGGCCTTTCGACCGCTTCGGCCTTGAGCAACATCTCCGGCCGCGGCGTCGGCATGGATGTCGTGCGCTCGAACATCGAGAAGACCGGTGGGCAAGTCGACCTGCACAACCGCTTCCTCGAAGGGCTCACGATCCGCATCAAGATCCCGCTGACCCTGGCGATCATCCCGGCGCTCGTGGTGGTCACCGGCGAGGAGCGCTTTGCCATCCCGCAAGTCTCGTTGCTCGAGCTCGTGCGCCTCGAAGGTGAGGCCGCGCGCAAGGGCATCGAGATGATCGAAGGCAGCCCCGTGTACCGACTGCGAGGCGCGCTCTTGCCGCTCGTACACCTCGATCGCGAACTCGGGCTAGCGCAACGCACGAACGGCGACGCCGCCGTGAACATCGTCGTGTTGCAGGCGGACGACCGTCACTTCGGCCTCGTCGTCGATCGCATCTGCGACACCGAGGAGATCGTCGTCAAGCCGCTCGGCAAGCTGCTGAAGGGGCTCTCGACCTTCGCCGGCGCCACGATCATGGGCGATGGCAAAGTGGCGCTCATTCTCGATGTGATGGGCATCGCCCAGCGCGCGCGTGTGATCAGCGAGGCGCGCGAGCGCGCGAGCGTCTCCGCGAATGCCGCGACGAACGCCAGCGAAGGCGAGCAGCGCCGACTGCTGCTGTTCAGCGTAGGCGGCGGACAGCGCATGGCCGCAGCTCTCGAAGAGGCGGCGCGCCTCGAGGTGTTCGCGGCGGATCAGATCGAGCTGTCCGGACACCAGCGCGTCGTGCAATACCGTGACGACATCCTGCCGCTGATCTCGCTGGCCGAGCACTTCGGTGGCAGCGAAGCGGACATCGCGGGTCAACCGCTGCCCGTCGTCGTCGTGCGCGAGGGCGATCGCAGCTACGGTCTGGTGGTCGAGCGCATCCTCGACATCGTCGAGCAAGAGTTGAAGGTGCAACGCTGCGCGCCGCGCGCCGGGTTGCTGGGAACGGCCGTGATTGGTGGCAAGGTGACCGACCTGCTCGACATCGCCGCTGTCGCAAAGCGCTTCGCGAGCGAGTGCGACACCCACGCCATCTAGAGCACCGAGGAGAGCAACCATGAGCAAGCCCCGTCAGTTCTGCACATTTTACCTCGGCCGCGCGCTGTTCGGCGTCGAGGTGCACAAGGTCCAAGAAGTGCTGCGCGATCAAGTGATGACGCCGGTACCGCTGGCTCCGGATGTCGTGCGCGGCTTGATCAACCTGCGCGGCCAGATCGTCACGGCGATCGACCTGCGGCGTCGGCTGGATCGCGGTCCGCGCGAGAACGGCGGCCGCTCCATGAATGTCGTCCTGCGCACGGAGGAGGGCGCGGTGTCGCTGCTCGTTGATGAGATCGGCGATGTGTTGGAAATAGACGACTCGGTGTTGGAGCGACCGCCGGAGAACCTGCGCGGCGTCTCGCGCGAGCTCATCAGCCGCGTGGCGAAGCTGGAGCATGAACTGCTGCTCCTACTCGATACCGACAAGGTCCTGCTCGTGCCCACCGAGGCCTGATTGCAACTTGAGCCCCAACGCCCAACGAGGAACACTTGTGCGAGCCTTGGTCATCGACGACTCAGCCGTGATCCGTACCGTGCTCACGCGCATTCTCACCAAGCTTGGCTTCGAGGTCGTGCAGGCTGCGCATGGCAAGGAAGCGCTCGAGTGTCTCCGCGGCGGGCCGTTGCCCGCGATCGCACTGGTCGACTGGAACATGCCCGAGATGAACGGCTACGAGTTCATTCGCAGCGTGCGCCAGAGCTCGGAGTGGCGCGATCTGCCGCTGATGATGGTCACCACCGAGACCGAGATGGAGCAGGTAGTCAAGGCGCTCGCGGCGGGAGCCAACGAGTACCTGATGAAGCCGTTCACGCCCGAGATGGTTGAAGAGAAGCTGCAGCTCCTCGGGATCCGCGGGGGCTAGTGGACTCCATGGCGAGCCTGCGTGTAGCCGTGGTCGGCGACTCGGCGCTCGCGCGCAAGGTCCTCAAGGATGGCCTGAGCGCGGCGGAGGACATCGAACTGTGCGCCTGCGTGGGCTCCACGGCGCTGGTACTCGCCAAGTGCGCGGACGCGAGCCCCGATGTGGTCGTGCTCGATCTGTGCATGGCGGAAGAAGACTGGCGCGATTCGCTCGCTCGTCTGCGCAAGAGCTTTCCGCGCGCGCGCATCCTCGCGTTGGCGCACGACGGAACGGATGGTCGCGCAGCGCTCGCGCAGGCCCTGTCCGGCGGCGCCGACGACACGCTCGCTCGACCCGAGAGCGACGCTGCCCTGTGTGTTGCCTCGCGCGCGTTCGGCGCTGAGTTGCTCACGCGCGTTCGCAGCCGTGCGAGCATACCCGCGGTGGCTGCGCTGCAGGCGGGCGTCGCGCGCAGTCTCGCCCCCGCTGCCGTTGCGCGCACTCCGCACCCGAAGGCCCGCGCGCGCATCGAAGTTCTCGCGATCGGCGTGTCCACGGGCGGACCCAACGCTCTGGCGGAGTTCCTCCCCGCGATTCCCGCTGATTTCCCCGTTCCGATCGTCCTCGTGCAGCACATGCCCCCTGGATTCACGGCCAACCTCGCCCGCAACCTCGATCAACGCTGCCAGGTGCGCGTGAAGGAGGCCAGCGAAGGAGATGTGGTCCTCGCCGGGCGCGTCCTGATTGCGCCGGGCGACTTTCACATGGAAACGCGGTATGCCGAGGGTGCTGTCAGTGTGACGCTCCATCAAGGAGCGCCCGAGAACTTCTGCCGACCTGCGGTCGATGTGCTGTTTCGGTCCGTGGCCGCGACCTATGGCGGCAGCACGCTGTGTCTCTTGCTGACCGGAATGGGACAGGATGGCATGTTGGGCGCGGAGCTCATCGGTCAGGCCGGTGGTATCGTGCTGGCGCAAGACGAGCCGTCGAGTGTCGTGTGGGGGATGCCAGGTGCCGTCGTACGCGCGGGGCTTGCTGATGCGGTCCTGCCGCTCTCGCAGCTGGCCGGCGAAGTAGAGCGTTGCGTGCGCGAGTCGCGCGGCTCGTACGCGAGGGGTGCGTGATGGCGATCAGCGCCGAAGACTTCCGTTTCGTCACCGAGCTTGTCCGCACGGAGGCCGCCATCGTGCTCGATGCGGGCAAGGAGTACCTCGTCGAGGCGCGCCTTGGGCCAGTCGCGCACCAGCTCGGGCTCGGATCGATCGCGGTGCTTGTCACGGAGCTGCGCGCGCGGCGCGATCCTGCCTTGCTGACGCGCGTCATCGACGCGATGACCACCAACGAAACTTCGTTCTTTCGCGATGTGCAGCCCTTCGAACACCTGAAACGCAAGGTGTTCCCCGAGCTGATCGAGCGCCGATGGAACGAGAAGCGTCTGTCGATCTGGTGTGCGGCGGCCTCGAGCGGGCAAGAGCCGTATTCGATGGCGATGCTCCTGCGCGAGAACTTCCCGGAGCTGGCGATGTGGCGCGTGGAAGTCCTCGCGACGGACATCTCGACGCAGGTGCTCGCGAAGGCGCGCGAGGGGCTCTACAGCCAGCTCGAGGTGAACCGCGGACTTCCGGCTCCGCTGCTCGTGAAGTACTTCCACAAGCAGGGCCTCGAGTGGCAGATCGACGCCAAGCTGCGCTCGTCGATCCAGTGGCGCGAGTTCAATCTTGCGGCGCGCACCTACCCGCCGATGGGGCCCTTCGACCTCATCATGCTGCGCAATGTGATGATCTACTTCGATGTGCCCACGAAGCGCTCGATCCTCGGCAACATGCGCCGCGTCCAGCGCCCCGACGGGTACCTGTTCCTCGGAACTGCCGAGACGACCATCAATGTCGACGACAACTTTGCGTCCGACACGCTCCACACGGCGTGCTATCGCCTGAAGGCCGCCTGATGGCTGCCTCCTCGACTCCCGTCGGGCTGGACCTCGCGCGAGCGATCTCGACGCTGTTCGAGCAGGTCTGGAGTGCGGCGCTGGGCGAGCATCTCAGCCTGGCTGCGGATGCTTGCTGCGACGGGGAAGTGCTCGAACGCTTCTGCGTCTCGATCTGCGGCGATTGGTGCGGCGCTGTCGTGCTCTCCTGTCCTCAAGGGACCGCGCGCGAGTTCGCAGCGAGCCTGCTCGGCAAGGAACGCGGTGAGCTCTCGGCTGGCGAGATCGAAGCGACACTCCTCGAGTTGGTGAATATCTTCGGCGGCAACCTGAAGGCCGTGTTGCCGGGTCGCAGCGAGCTGGCCTTGCCCTGCCGTGCGCCGCTCGAGCTGCCGCTCGATCACGCCGCGCTCCTGCACGAGGAGCGTCTGGCGTTCCGTGGCTGGCCGCTGCGCCTGCAAGTTTTCGCGGCCCCACGCTGAACCTGTCGGTTTCTTGCGGATTTCCGCAACGATGTTTCAGACTTGAACTGGCGCTCTCCGACCAAGGGTGCACGCCGATCGGCGCGCGCCGCACTTCGCGGCCGCTCGCCCAAGGCGCGCACGACAACCCCAGCAACGAGGGCACCCAGACGATGAACAAGGTCCTGATCGTCGACGACTCCGCCACGATGCGGAAGATCATCACCCGTGTCCTGCGCCAGGCCGAGATTCCCTGCGCCAGCGTGGTCGAGGCCGGCAACGGCGTCGAGGGCATGGCGAGACTCCAGAGCGATCCCGACATCGACCTGATCCTCTCCGACATCAACATGCCGGAGATGAACGGCGTCGACTTCGTCAAGGCGGTGCGCGCGACGCGCGCCAAAGAAGCGCTGCCGATGATCATGGTCACCACCGAGGGCGGTGAGGCAATGATGAACAACGCGCTCGCTCTTGGAGCGAATGGCTATGTCACCAAGCCCTTCACGCCCGAGTCGATTCGCGCTGCGCTGGAGGCGTACCTTGGCTGATTCGTCCACGCGCTCTCTGCCGGGAGATGCGGAGTTGCTCGCCGCGCTCGAGCGTGCCGTCGACGAGGTGTTTTCCTCGATGGTGTGCGCGTTCGAAGCGCTGGCCGAGCACGGGAGCCCCGTCGCCGCTGCCGCTCGCGGCGGTGCGCGCGAGAGCTTCGACCGCGAGGCGGTCGTCGAGTTTCGCGGAGCGATCTCTGGGCAGGTCGTGTTTCGCTGCACAGCGTCCGGCGCGCACGACATCGCGCGCGGGCTGCTGATGCTCGACGGCGAAACGGCGCTGGCGGTCGATGAAGTCAACGACGCGCTCAAGGAGTGCGCCAACATGATCACCGGACATGTGAAGACACGCGTGCTCGATCCACTCGGCGCGTTCGACCTAAGTATCCCGTTCATGAAGGACGCCGGCGCGCAGCCTGCGGGTCCCGTGTGCGGCGCGCTCGTGTATCGCTTGCAACAGGGGCTCATCTCTGTGGAACTGTGGCGATGCGAGGGCGCGCCTCATTCCTAGGAGTCGCTACACATGCAGGCCACTCTCGAACGACAGCAGGCCACAGATCGCGAGCTGGTGCAGCGATGTTTCGCCAAGATCGCCGAGGATTTGTCGATGCTGCTCGACCGACCGCTCACATGCGGGGCGGTCGAGGTCGCGCGCGCGCGACAGCGCGTCGCGGGCGAGAAGGTCGTGCATGTGGCTTTCCGCCTCGGCGTGACCATCGATGGAACGCTGCGGCACGGCGCGTTGCTCGTCCCGTTGCCCGAAGCGATCGCGATGGCGTGCTACCTGATGATGATGGCCGACGATGTGGTCGTGGCGCGCCGCAAGGATCGCGATCTGGAGCGCGCCACGAAGGATGCGCTCCTCGAAGTGGGCAATCTCATCGGCGGCTCGTTCGACTGCGCCATTCGGGAGCTGTTCCCGCGCCGCACGGCGACGCGCTCGGAAGGCTGTCAGGGCCTGAAAGTGGGCTTTGCACCAGCCTTTCCGCGCGAAGCGGACGAAGAACATGTGGTGGCGCGAGCCGCGCTCACGCTGCACGGGTTCCCCGCGTTCGATGCGTGGCTGATGCTGCCGTCGATCGCGGAGAACGAGTCCGACGCCGTCAGCCCTTGACCTGCGGCAGGCCGTGCGCGTGCACATGCCAGCCGCGGTCGACCACTTCGATTCCGTTGCACAAGGCGTCGAGCAGCACGCGCCCGCGAGCGATGCGCGCGCTGAAGTCCGTGGTCGAAGTGCTGTTCCCGCTGCTCTCGCCGTCGTCATCGAGGAGCTGGCCTTTCGCGGGCCGACGGGGGTCGAAGTAGACCTGGAGCTCGGGCTCCTCCAGGCGCTGCGCCGCGGAATGTGGCTCGGCTGGGCTCGTGACGAGGATGCGGCCGACGCGTGCGAAGATGGGGGTGCGACCGAGCGACGCTTCCACGGTGCAACGACCCGCGGGCAGGAGCTCGCGCAACGCGGAGACGAGCGCGCGCTGGCGGGAACCGTGCCACTGGGCCTCGACCGTGAGCTCGCCCTCGGGCAGGGGTTCACGCGTGAGCGCGGGTTCGCCTTGCAGGAAGGTCGAAGGGGCCGGCCCACGCCGATCCTCGAGCCGCGCTCGCGCGAGGCGCGCCGTTGCGCCCGGCGTTTCGAGCTCGACTCTGAACCACTCGAGTCGCTTGAGGCCACCGGCGTCGAGACAGGGGAGCGGCGATCGGGGGGGAGCGGGCGATGTCGTCGTGGGGCTGGCCAAGGAGCGCGAGCAGTTGGCGGCGGCGCCCGGGCACAAGGTGGGCTGCAATCTCAGCGCGTTGAGCTACGCTCTGGGGCCGGCGGACCGCGGCATGAACTACATTCGAAAATTCGCGTGCGCGTGCGCGTGCTGTTGGGCCGTCGGCTGTGGGCCGGGCGAGCCCGCGCCCATGGACACGCCGGTGCCGGCGCAGTCCGTGCTCGTTCCACCCGCCCACGCGGCGCTCGACTCGACGGCGCTCGAGCGCCCCGCTGTGCCGGCGGTGACTCCGGGCATCGCGCGCGTGCAGGAACCCGCCGATGCAGGGCCCGGTGCGCTCGTCCGCGTGCGCGAGTTCCATCCCAACGGTGGGCTCTTCACGGAACGCAGCGAGCGTCTCGGCGAGCAGGGCGCGTCCACCCGCGTGGGACCGATGAAGATTTGGTTCGAGAACGGCCAGTTGCGCTGCGAAGGCGCCTACGACGACGAGGGCAAGCTGGGCGGCCATTGGCGCTACTTCGACGAGCGGGGCGTGCTGCTGCGTGAGGGCGATTTTGCGTCCGGCCTGCGCGAGGGCGACTGGGTCGAGTACCACGCCAACGGCCGCAAACGCTACGAGGGGCTCTTGCACCGCGGGCAGAACGAAGGGCCGTGGAAGTACTGGCACGAGAACGGGCAGCTCATGGCCGAGGGCAGCTACCTGAACAACGCTCGCGAAGGGGCGTGGCGCTTCTTCGACGAAGAGGGCGCGCCCGACGCGCGCTTCACTGGCTTCTACGAGAAGAACCAGCGCGTGCGTTGAGCGGTGCTTGCACGGCGTGAAGATCGGCGTAGGTTGCGCGTAGGTGGCCTGGCGCACGCGTGTGCGCACCTGCTGGGCGCGTGAGCCCCTGACCTCTGGAACCAAGGAGAGCATGCGATGGGCGTGATGGACTGGCTGAAGCGCGGTGTGGGCGAGCTGATGATCGCGCGGCCCGACGAGGCCAAGGTACAGATCGTCTGGAAGCACCCGGATCCGACGATTCCGATGAAGTCGCAGCTCACCGTCGAGTCGGACGAGCGCTGCGTGTTCTTCCGCGACGGCAAGGTGGTCGCGACGCTCGGCCCCGGGCGCCACACGCTCGACAGCGCCAACCTGCCCTTCCTCTCGAACCTCGTCGACTCGTTCACCGGCGGCCGCGTGTTCATCGCCGAGGTGTTCTTCGTGAGCATGACCGAGCAGGTCGGCCAGAAGTTCGGCGGCCGCGTCGGCAACGTCGAAGACCCCAAGTCTGGCGTGCCGGTCGAGACGATGGTGCACGGGGAGTTTTCCTTCCGCGTGAGCGATCCGGATCGATTGATCGTCGGCCTCGTCGGCATGGGCGGCGGCGCTCCGGCGCAGGTCTCGGCGTGGCTGCGGGAGCAGGTACTCAAGGTGATCCGCGACCGCGTCGCCGAGCTCGTGGTGAAGAACAAGTGGCCGCTGCTCGATGTGACCTCCGGCGCGTACACGGAGGAAATCGAGGCCGATGTGCTCGCGGGCGTCGGATCCCACTGCGCTTCGTACGGCCTCGTCATCCCGCGTCTGGGCAACTTCGTGGTCGCGATCTCCGAGCCGGATGCAGTCAACCTCAAGAAGCTCTACACGGACGCGGCCTACCTGCGCGCCGTGGGCGGCGTGGACAACTTCCAGCGCTTCGCGGCCGGCAAGGCCATGCTGGGCGCGGGGGAAGGCATGGCCAAGGGGGGCGGCGAAGGCGGCGCTGGCGGCGGACTGCTCGGCGGCGCGGGGCTGGGCGTCGGTCTGGGCTTGGCGCAGCAGATGATGCAGGCGCCGCGCCCCGTGGCAGGGGAGTCCGCGAGCGCCAAGGTCAGCTGCCAAAAGTGCGGCGCACAGGTCGCGCCCGGCAAGTTCTGCGGCGCTTGCGGTGAGGCCCTCGCCTCCGTTCCCTCGGGTTTCTGCGCAGGCTGTGGCGCCGCACTCGCAGCGCACGCGCGCTTCTGCGAAGCCTGCGGTCGGAAGCGCTCCGAGCTGCCGTGACAGAAAATTCCGCCCCCCCCCCTTCCCACCCCCGCGGGGCGTGATACCGTCGAGCATGGTGAGGGTCCGGCTTCCGCGACCGCGGCGCGCCGGAAACTTCTACTGGGGAACTTGCCCCGGCGGGGGTCCCTCCTAGGTACGCTAGGAATCCGGTTTGACGCACTCTAGCTGAGCGCGTTACGCTTGGAGGCCGAGATTCTCTCCCTCCTTTTCTCACTAACTTCTCAGGAGACATGTACATGGTCCGTTCGACCCTGATCGCCGCCGCTGCTGCCCTCGTGTGCGGCTCGAGCTTCGCTCAACAGGTGGACAACGTCTACCCGATCCCCGGTGCCATTCAGCAAGGGCCGGTGATCAACCTGCGCACCGGCCAGCCGGTGACCTCCGCGCGCGAATCTCAGATCCGCGCCGTCACCAACTTCATCTACGACAACACCTGCACCTGGACCGGTGGCGGTTTCTATACCGGCACCGGCTACTGCGAGACCTACATCGACGAAGGCCGGATCCCCGGCGGCCTCGGCGGTACGGCTCCGGTGGGTGCGACCACCGACAACGATGTGACCTTCTTCGAGGTCGGCTACTGCACCAAGGCTCTCTTGGGCACGGTCGACATCAAGGTCGGTTTCTTCGACACGCTCGGCGGCCAGTGCGGCGGCTTCCCGCCGGCTCCGATGCCCCCGGCGCTCTCGACGCAGGGCACCGTGTTCCAACTCCCGATCGCCACGATGCCGGGCGGCACGTCGACCGGCGCCCTGCAGTGCTGGGTCGTCGGGTTCGACTTGGGCAACACGGGCTTCTGCATGCAGTCCGACGCCGACGGCCTCTACGACAACAACGCTGACCTCGACCGCTTCAACTGGTCGTGGCAGATGGACAATGTGTTCACCGGTTCGGGCGACCAGGGCATCTTGCTCTCGGGCGATCCCTTCGCCACGGTTCCCGGCTCGTGCACATACACCGTGCCGTGCTCAACGGACCCGCTGTACGGCAACCCCTGCGGCTCGGGCCTCTCCAACGACGACGGCTTCTGGATCAATGTCGACAACGACCTCGCCGGCGGCGGTCTGACTCCGGGAACCTCCTGCCCCTCCGCTCCGAGTGGTGGCACGGGCTGCTACTGGTTCGGTGGCGCCCCGGGCAACCCCTTCTCCGGGTTCTATATGGTGCTGGGCAACAACGGTTCCTGCGGCGGTTGCGCGGCTCAGGCCGTCAACTACTGCACGGCCGGCACGACCTCGAACGGCTGCAACGGCACGATGACCCTCGCGAGCGGCGTCCCCAGCGCCAGCAACGCCGGTCCGGCGATCCTGACCGCGACCAACCTTGAAGGCGCGAAGACGGGCCTGCTCTTCTACGGTGTTGGGCGCGTGGCCGTGCCGTGGAGCCCGACCTCGTCGAGCTTCCTGTGCGTCAAGTCGCCGACCCTCCGCTCGGCCACCCAGAGTACCGGCGGCACCGCGAACGCGTGCGACGGCTCGATGTCGCTCGACATCAACGCGTCCCTCGCGGCCCAGACCGGCTTCCCGGTTGCCGCTGGCGGCATCTTCGACATCCAGGCGTGGTTCCGCGACCCGCCGGCCCCGAAGACGACGCACCTGTCGGACGGCCTCGAGATCACGCTCTGCCCGTGATCGGCTAGCGCAGCGATCCGCGCGATCGCTGGCGCAAACTCAAGCGAGCGGCGCCTCCCCGCCAAGGGGGGCGCCGCTCGCCCTGCTTGTGCCGTTCGCCTCCTGTGCCCCGCCTTGCGCGGAGGTTGGCGAAGGAGTCCGGGACGCGGTGGATGCGGCCCCGATGTGCGAGATCGCAGGTTTGGAGGGAATGCGGGCGGCCGCCGGAAGGCGGACTTGGGCCGCGACTGGGCAGGGACAGCTCCCGGCTTCGCCCCGAGATGCGATCATGCCGCGGCGCTGCGGCCGCGGTTCTACAGCGGCATCTCGCGGACTCGGGGTCGCAGGCGCAATGGTGGCTCGGCTCGCGCAGCCGAACGGAGGGCCGGTGTGGGCAGGCACCCCGTGCCGGACAGGGACTCGCTCGCGGTTGCGACGCCTCGGGTCGTGCCGACGCTGCGCTTCGTGGGGGTAGTCAGGGCGCCCGCGTCGGAGTCGCGAGCGTCGATCCCCGCGGGTGGGTCGGCCTGAACTGGTCGGCCTGAGTTGGTCGGTGCGGGTTGGTTCGCTGCGCATCCCAGGGGCACCCCAACCTTGCGCGAGTCGACGGGCCGCTGCGCCTGTGCCGTCTTTGGAGACATGCTGGCACCACGCCGTTGCGCGTCGAAGTCCGGGCCGCGCTGACACCGGCGTGCAAGTGCACGGATGTGCGCAGGGCTCTCTCTGGGTCAACCGAGTCAGTCGCCGGCACCGCTGGGGTGCGCGAGGCCGCCGCGATGAGCGCGAAGCAGGGGGCTGCGGACAGTGCGCCGAGGAGCCCACGGTGGCGGGCTGAACAGGAACCCGCGCGGAATGAGCGACCCGCGGCGAGGTAGCGGCGTGGCCGCCGTGGATCATGCAGGCCAGAGCCGCTTGGCGGGGAGGTGAGGCGACGGTCGCCCTGGGCGGAGACACTCTAGGTACGGCTCGCCTATGACGCTCCGAGGGCGCTGGCGGGGCGTCGGTTGGACATGGGTCCCGAGATACGGTGCCCAGGCCGCGGTGCAGCCGGCGCGGCACTGGGCGCGGCGGGCGAGCCCGCCGCGTGCTCGTCTGCCCGCCGGATGCCGCCGGGAGCTCGCGGCACCCCTACGGGAGATGTCAGCGAGCCGACGCGGGGTCGCCAAGGTCAGCTTCTCGGGTCAGCGTCCGAGGCTGCGCTTCCAATGCACCATCAGGGGCAACAACGAGGGTGACCCGCCCATGGCATCCTCCAGGGGCACCCACTAGGGGGCCTTCGAGACCCGGGGTGGCTTCGGCTCGCTCCGCCCACCCAGATCGCGGCGCAAGCGCGGGGGCCGGCACGCCTGAACGGCGAGCCGGCCCCCGCGATGGGAAACGCCAGCGTTGCTACTGGCAGATCTGGAAGCGAACCGCGTCGGTGAGGTTCGTGGTGTAGGTGTCCGCGGGGTCGCGGCTCCAGATCTGGGCGTTGACCGGCTGTCCGACGATTTGCAGCAGGGGGTCCGAGCCGGAGGTCATCAGGGCCTTGAAGTCGTAGTTGAAGGTGCCGGTGCAGTTGTTGCCGGTGGTGCTGCCGCCGGTGTTCGCCGCCGGGGTGCGCTTCACGGGCCCCTGCACGCACAGCGTGCCGCCTTGGAAGGGCGCGGCGGCCTGCGCGAAGCCGTAGAAGACGAGGCCTTGCTTGTTGTTGAGCAGGTTCGTCGCGGTGATGCGGAACGGACCGGCGCTGGAGAGGCTCGGCGTACCTTGGTAGCCGATGGCCGGAACGCAGAACTGGCTGTTCATCTTGGCGGTGCAGTAGGTCGAGGGCGGGGTGCCGCCTTGGCACTCGCAGCTGTCGGGAATGCCGTTGCCGTTCACGTCCGGGGCTCCACTCGCGATGTCGCAGCTGTCGGGACGGCCGTTGGCGTTGCAGTCCGGCAGGCCACCCGCGATGTCGCACTCATCCGGGATGCCGTTCGAGTTGCAGTCGAGCGAGGTGCCGTTCTGAAGGTCGCAGCCGTCGGCGACGCCGTTGGTGTTGCAGTCGAGTGCGCCGCCGGCCGGGTCGATGCGGTAGATCTCGCCGTCGGAGTAGTCGAGGATGTAGAGCTCGCCGCTGGCGTCCTCGCCGAAGGAGCTGATCGAGTTGATCGTGGGCGTGCCCGCGGGCTCGAGCTCGGTGGTGCGGACCGTGAAGCTCGACACCTGTCCGTTGACGTAGCGCAGCGACCAGATCGCGCTCGAGCAGTAGTCCCCGTAGAAGTAGGTGCCCTGCAGGCCACAAACCGTGCTTCCGCGGTAGACATAGCCGCCGATCGCGGAGCAGTGGCCGCCGGAAGCCTGCGTGTAGTCGCGCAGCGGGGCCGTCAGAGCGGGGGAGTTCGGCGTGCAGCCCGAGAGGCCGGTGCTCGTGTTGCCCTCCATGCAGCGCCAGCCGTAGTTGCGACCGCTCCCGCCAGCGGGGGCGAAGTCGATTTCCTCGACCGCGTTCTGCCCGACATCGCCGATGTACATGTCACCGGTCGAGCGGTCGAAGCTGAAGCGGAACGGGTTGCGCAGGCCGATGTGCCAGATCTCGTCGAGGGGCGCACCGGCGCCGACATAGGGGTTGTCGGCGGGGATGTACGGCGCGGGCAGGTTGATGTCGAGGCGCAGCATCTTGCCGAGCAGCGAGCTGGTGTTCTGCGCGGCGTTGTTGGGGTCGTTGGCGCTGCCGCCGTCGCCGGTGGCGATGTAGAGCTTGCCGTCGAGCCCGAACTGGATGCAGCCGCCGTTGTGGTTCGAGAAGGGCTGCGCGATCGTCAGCAGCACGAGCTCGGTGGTCGAGGCGACATCGGCGTTGGTCGGGCTGACCTGATAGCGGGCGATCACCGTCGCGCCCGAGGTGGCGGCCGTGTAGTTGACGTAGAAGTAGCCGTTTTGCGCGTAATTCGGGTGGAACGCGAGGCCGAGCAGGCCGCGCTCGCTGCCGGTGGAGATTTTGCCGAGTCCACCGCCCGCGGCCGAGCCGAGGTTCAGGAAGTTGGTCGTGAGCGTGGTGCCGTTCTTGATGATGCGGATCTTGCCACCCTGCTCGACCACGAACTGGCGGGTCGTATCGCCCGGAGGCGAGCACAGGTACACGGGCTGCGAGAAGCCGCTCTTGAAGAGCGTCGCCTGAAGAGTCTGGGCGAGAGCGGAGGGCGAGGCTGCGGCGAGGGCGAGAGCCCCTAGAGCTGCTGACTTGGCGAAGTGGCGCATGGAGGCAGATCCGGTAGGTGCTGGAACGGCAGACCAGGGGCTCTGGGAGCCCCTTTCCATGGAAGCAATGCTCGACGATCGGCGTGCGGATGTCAAGCCGAGCGCCACGGCTGCCTGAGCCGGGGCGGATCGGGCGAACCCGGCGGCGGGCTGAAGAGTCCTGCGGAATCCGGCCCGACCGGCTCCGGCCAAGCCCGGGGCTACCAGCGTCGACCCGCGGCCATCAGCGCCAGCGCGCTATCGCCGTCGACGGCCTTGGAGAAAAAATAGCCCTGAGCGTGGTCGCACTCGACCGCGCGCATGAGCGAGAGCTGAGCGGCCGTCTCCACGCCTTCGGCCACGACGCTCTTGCCGAGGTTGCGGCCGATCATCACGATCGTGCGCGCGATGCGCGCGTCATCGCTCTGCTCACCGCGCTCCGAGCCGAGGTGCTGGACGAACGAGCGATCGATCTTGAGCGAGTCGATCGGGAAGCGCTGCAGGTACGAGAGCGAAGAATAGCCCGTTCCGAAGTCATCGATCGAGAGCTTGAGCCCGAGCTCCTTGAGCTTGAGCAGGATCGACTTGGCGGCGTCGGGACGCTCGAGAATCGCGCTCTCGGTGATCTCGAGTTGCAGCGCCTCTCCCTTCACGCCCGTCTCCACCAAAATCTGCGCGATCTGATGCGCGAGATCGGGCTGGTTGAGCTGCTTGCTCGAGAGGTTGACCGAGAGCGTGCAGGCGCGCGGATTGCCGAGCTTGCGCTGCCATGTCGCGAGCTCCATGCACGCCTGCCGCAACACCCAGCGCCCGAGGGCAACGATCAGCCCGGTTTCCTCGGCGATCGGGATGAAGTCGGCGGGCGAGATCGGGCCGCGCTCGGGATGCGTCCAGCGCACGAGCGCCTCGAATCCGCCGATGTGCCCCGTCGCGAGCGACACGATCGGCTGGTAGTGCACGCGCATCTCGTGGCGCTCGACGGCCCGTCGCAGGTCGCGCTCGATTTGCAGCTGCTGCACGGCGTGGGCGTGCATGGCGGAGTCGAACAGTGCGTGGCGCGCACGGCCGGAGGCCTTGGCGCGGTACATGGCGGTGTCCGCGTCGCGCAGCACGTCCTCCGGACGGTGGTAGCCGGTGAGCGAAGTGGCGATGCCGATCGAGGAGCTGACGAACAGCTCATGGCCGCCGATGTTGAACGGCGCCGAGAGTTCGCCGTGCACGCGATCGGCGACCTTCACGGCGTCCGAGGCGTCACCGACATCATCGAGCAGGATCGCGAACTCGTCGCCGCCGAGTCGGGCCACCGTGTCGCCGGGGCGCAGCGAGAGCTCGAGGCGCCGCGCGATCATCACCAGCAGGCGATCGCCCGCGAAGTGTCCGAGGCTCTCGTTGATCAACTTGAAGCGATCGAGATCGAGCAGCAGAACCGCGAACACATAGTCGCAGCGGCGCGCTGCTCGGCGCGCGGCGCGACGCAGTGCGTGGCGCAGTCGATCGTGGAACAGCGCGCGGTTGGGGAGCTCGGTGAGCGTGTCGTAGAACGAGCGATGAGCGAGCTGCTCTTCGGCCAATTTCAGGTGCGTGATGTCGCTCAGCGAGCCGGCGAATTGCAGCGCTCGGCCCTGTGCGTCGCGCGACGCCTTGCCGCGACAGCGGACCCAGCGCCAGCCGCCGCCGTGGTACTGGAGTCGGTGCTCGCACTCGTACAGCTCGGTCGCGCCGGCGATGTGCACGCGCAGTTCCGCTTGGACGCGCTCGAGATCCTCGGGGTGGACGCGATCGAACCACTCGCCGATCGAGTCATCGAGCCGCTCGTGCGCGAGGCCGAGCAGCTCTCGCCAGCGCGGGGAGAAGTGGGCGCGGTCCGCCGAGAGATCCCAGTGCCACAGCCCGTCGCTCGTCGCGCACTCGAACAGCGTCGCGCGCTCGTGCAGCGTGGCCAGGGCGTCGCGTGTCTTTGCCAGGGAAGTGATGTCGCGCAGGCGCAGCCAGCGTCGGCCGACTGCTTCGCCCAGCGGCACGAGTTCGAGCGTGACGCTGCCCTGTCCAGCGTGGTGCAGCACGAGTTCCGTGCCCGTGGGAGCGGCGAGCGGCGTTCCAAGACGTGTTCCGAGCAACGCCTCGCGCGTGGAGCCGAACAAGCGGGCCGCAGCGGAGTTGAGCGAGCAAACCTTGCCCGCGCCGTCGAGCGCGAGCAGTGCGTCCTGGTCCTGCTCGATCCAAGGTTCGCAGAGTTCCGCACCCGCTTGCCTTGGTACGAGCTCGTACGGCCGCTCCTCGGGGGCTTCGTTCACGGGGCCACCTCCGCGAGAGCGAGTGCGCGGGCGCTCGCGGCAAGATCGGCGAGCGAACCGAACACGCGCGGCGCGCCAGGCAGGTCGCGGCGCACCAGCGTGGGTGTGAGGCGGACATCGAGCGCCTTGCCGGCCTCCGGCTGCAGCTCGAGGTCGATCAAGGCGACCTGCAAGTTGTCCCCGCCCAAGGCGGCCGAGAGCCGCTCCACATGCGCGCGTGCCTCGCGGCCCGCGCGAGTCGATCCATGGACGAACAGCTCGAGGCGAGGCACCGGCATAGTGGGACTCCGGTCAGGCTACGGCTCGCGCGCGCGACCTTCAACGAGCGTGCGCTCGTTCCAAGGACATCGCGCAGCAACCTCCGGACGCGTCGAGGGGGCGTGCAGGCGAGGGGCGCGATCTTCGGTGCTGATGAGTCGCAGCCGCGCCTACGCTCGCTTCCGAACTCGGCTCACTACGATTCGCCTCGACATTTCGCGCCAGCGGCCCCGCTGCGCTGCGGAGCGTGCGCGAGAGAAGCGAGACGATGGCACCGTGGCGCCGAGTTGGAGTACGGCGCTCGCTCGCGCAGCGAGGCCAAGGCGAGCGAGGTGGCTGTCGCGTCGCCGCGAGGGAGCGGGGACGGCAGGCCCCCAAGGGAGCCCTTGGGCGCGCGCTCGCGCGCCGGTTCGGGCCCGGACCTCAGCGCAGGCGGAGGCCGGAGAGCATCGCAGGTGGCAGGAACGCGACGAGCCGCGCTTCGCCCGGAAGCGCGCGCCCCTCGAGCAGCGCGCAGCCCCCGCGTTCGAACGGGAAGCCAGCCGCAAGCTCGCGCTTGCCCGTGATCAGCCAAGCTGCGAGGGCCGAGATCCACGGCTCGTGGCCGACGAGGGCGACATCACCGGACCCCATGCGGCCGAGCAGCTCCGTCGACGGCGCTTGGGCGAGCTCGGGGCAGGGCTGGCAGGTGGCTTGGAAGCGCGCCTCGAGCAAGGCAGCAGTTTCGTGCGCTCGGCGCCAAGGGGAGTGCAGCACGAGCCGCGGGCGCAGGCCGAGCGCGGCGAGTGCGGACGCGATTCGCTCGAACTCGCGACGACCTTCCGGCGTGAGCGCGCGCTCGGCATCCAGCCCGGAGGCGGAACTGGATTGGGCGATGGCGTGGCGTATGAGCAGGATCTGCATGCGGAACATGTGGCGCTGCGGCCGGGCCCGAGCGGTGGCAAGAATGGCACAATCCCGACGCTACGGGGCACCGAGCGCCCGGACGCCGCGCGCTCTCCTATCCTAACCCCAAGGCCGCCCATGCCTGCTCCAACGCCGTCCGAGCTGCGCGACCCGTCGCTGTACCTCAATCGCGAGCTGTCTCAGCTCGAGTTCAACGCCCGCGTACTCGAGCAGGCCAAGGATGCATCGACGCCGCTGCTCGAGCGCGTGCGCTTCCTCGCGATCTGCAGCACGAACCTCGACGAGTTCTTCGAGATTCGCGTGGCCGGACTGCGCCAGCAGTCTCGGCACGGCATCCCGCGCAACGAGCCGGACGGCATGTCCAACGCCGAAACGCTGCGCCGGATCGGGGAGGGTGCTCACGCACTCGTGGCGGAGCAATACCGTCTGTTGAACGAGGACTTGCTCCCAGCACTCGGGCGCGAGGGTGTGCGCATCCTGAAGCGCACGGATTGGAACCAGCGCCAGCAGGCGTGGATCCAGCGCTACTTCACCCAGCAGGTACTGCCGGTGCTCACGCCGGTCGGGCTCGATCTGTCGCATCCGTTTCCGCGCATCCACAACAAGTCGCTCAACTTCGTCGTGTCCGTCTCGGGCGACGATGCCTACGGTCGCGAGAGCGGCACTGCGATCGTGCAGGTTCCGCGCTCGCTGCCGCGCTTGATCCGGCTGCCGGAGGGGATTGCCACGGGCCCCTTCGACTTCGTGCTGCTCTCGTCGAGCATCCACGCGCATGTCAGCGACGCCTTGAGCGGGATGAAGGTGGAAGGTTGCTATCAGTTCCGCGTCACGCGCAACAGCGACCTGTGGGTGGATGAGGAAGAGGCGGATGACTTGATGCGCGCGCTCAAGGGCGAGCTCGCGGACCGCAACTTCGGCGACGCGGTGCGGCTCGAAGTGGCCGACACATGCCCCGAGGAAACCGCGAATTTCTTGCTGCGGCAGTTCGAGCTCGACGAGCGCGACCTGTACCGCGTGCACGGTCCGGTGAACATCCACCGGCTCGTGGCGATGGTGGAGCTCGTCGATCGGCCGGATCTGAAGTACCCGCCCTTCGTGCAGCGCATTCCGCGCCGCATCGAGCAGGGTGGAGCGGACATGTTCGAGGTGCTGCGCAAGGGGGACTTGTTGCTCCACCACCCGTTCGACTCCTTCGCTCCCGTGGTCGAACTCGTGCGGCAGGCCGCAGCGGACGCGAGCGTGCTCGCGATCAAGCAGACGCTGTACCGCACCGGGGGCGATTCACCCATGGTCGATGTGCTGATCGCCGCCGCGCACGCTGGGAAGGAAGTGACCGCGGTGATCGAGCTGCGCGCGCGGTTCGAAGAGGCGGACAACATCCGGCTCGCGACGCGCTTGCAGCAGGCTGGCGCGAATGTCGTGTACGGCATCGTCGGCTACAAGGCGCATGCCAAGATGCTGATGATCGTGCGGCGCGAGGCGCGCAAGCTGCGTCGCTATGTGCATCTGGGCACGGGCAACTACCATGTGCGCACGACTCGCGGCTACACCGACTTCGGGCTGCTCACATGCGACCGCGAGATCGGCGAGGATGTCCACCGACTGTTCTTGCAGCTCACGGGACTGGGGCGAGTCACACGCCTGAGGCGCATCGTGCAGTCGCCGTTCTCGCTGCACCGCACATTGCTCGGCCTGATCGAAGCCGAAGCGCGCAACGCCGAAGCCGGCCAGCCCGCGCGCATCGTCGCGAAGATGAACGCGCTCTCGGAGCCGACGATCATCCAGGCCCTGTACCGTGCCTCGCAGGCCGGTGTGCAGGTGGATTTGATCGTGCGCGGCACCTGCTGCTTGAAGCCGGGCATTCCGGGCGTGAGCGACCGCATCCGCGTGCGTTCCATCGTCGGTCGCTTCCTCGAGCACAGCCGCATCTTCTGGTTCCTCGCCTTGGGTGACGAGCTGTGCTACTGCGCGAGCGCGGACTGGATGCAGCGCAACCTGTTCCGGCGCGTGGAAACATGCTTTCCGATCACGGAGAAGCGCCTTGCTCAGCGCGTGCTGAGCGAGGGCATCGAACCCTACCTCGCGGACAATGCGCAGGCGTGGCGGCTCGGCGCGGACGGGCGCTACTTGCGCTTCAAGCCCGGCAAGGCCGCGCGCCGCGCGGCGCAGGAGGTGCTGCTCGAACGGCTGTGCGAGAGCTCGGAGCCGGAGCTGCGGGCAGGAGGTCCGGCCGACTCCGACGCGGCGCGGGCCGAGGTCGCGCGCGCGATCGAGGCGAAGCTGCGGCGCGCGCGACGCAAGCGCGATGGAGGCGAGCTCGGAGGAACGCCGCGCCGGGCGGCGCGCCGCGGCAAGTCGATCGTGCTCGAGCCGATCATTCCGACCGCAGACGATGTCGAGACTCCGGCGCCGGACGAGGAGCTCTGAGCGCCGCAACCTTCGCCCTCGTGCGCGGAGGGCGCGTCAGCTAAAGCGCAGCTCGAAGCCCAGGTGGACGAGTAGCTCGGCCTCTTCCTGCAGCTCGGCGTGCGAGAGCGGGTGCTTGTCCAGCCAACCGTGCTCGAAGGCGAGGCGCAGCTCGTCGCGGCGAACGAACAGTTCGAAGTTCGGTAACGGCCGAGGTGAGCGGCTGCGATGCAAGCGTGCCGCGAGGCGCAAGAGGACCGCCATGCGCAGCGAAGGCTCGAACAGGTCCGTCGGCAGGCTCTCGAAGCTGGCGCGGTCCGGTCGGCGACGGTGGTTGCCGACGAGCGCCGCGAGCTGGGCCTGATCGTCGCGCGAGAAGCCGCTCATGTCGGCGTGGGCGAGGATGTACGCGCCGTGGCGGTGGTAGCCCGAGTAGGAGATGCCCAGCCCGATCTCATGCAGGCACGCGCTCCAAGAGAGCACGCGGGGGCCGAGGGGGCCTTCGAGTTCCCATGCGCTCGCTACCTGCGCGAGCAGGGCGAGTGCCGTGCGCTCGACGCGGCGCGCCTGCTCGAGATCGACATGGTAGCGACGAGCGAACGAGCGGATCGTCCTCTCGCGCACATCCACCTGCTGGATGCGGCCGAAGAGGTCGTACAGCACGCCTTCGCGCAACGCTCCGGGGCTGGTGTGCAGCACCTCGATGTCGAGGAGCTTGAAGATCGCCGACAAGACGGCGACGCCGCCGGCGAGCACGGGCGCGCGGTCCGCCTGAAGGGCTGGCAAGGTCAAGCGCTCGGCGTGGCCCGCGTCGATGAGCGTCTTGCGCAGCCGACGCAGCGAGGTGGCCGTGATGCCGCGCATCGACCAGCCACAGGCGCGCACCAGCTCCTCGCAGGCCACGATCGTGCCCGAGGAGCCGATCGCGACCTCAAACCCGAGGCGACGGTAGCGTCGCGCGATGCTCTGCAGCTCCAGCCCGGCCGCGATCTGGGCCTTGCGCATGCGTTCCTTGGTGATCTCCCCCGCGGGGAAGTACTCGAGCGTCCAGCGCACACAGCCCATCTGCAGGCTGTCGCTCTCGAGGATCTTTCGGCCCTCGCCGAGGATGCACTCGGTGCTGCCGCCGCCGATGTCGACCACGAGCTTGCGGCGCGCATCGGCGGAGTGCGCGTGGGTCACGCCGAGGTAGATCAGGCGCGCTTCCTCGCGGCCCGAGATCACCTCGACGCGGTGCCCGAGTGCCGCGCGGGCCTTGGCGAGAAACGCGCGCGAATCGCGCATGCGCCGCAGCGTGTTCGTGCCCACCACGCGCACGGCGTCGGCTGGCATGTGAGAGAGTCGCTGGCCGAAGCGCTGGAGACACTCCAGCGCGCGCTCCGCCACCTTGGCCTTCAAGCGACCGCCGTCGTCGAGCCCTTCGGCGATCGCCGTGCGCTCCCGCAGGCGATCCACGATGCGCAGCTCCTCATGGTGCAGCTGCGCCACGACCATGTGGAAGCTGTTCGACCCGAGGTCGACGGCGGCGACGGTGTCGACGGCGGCGCGCTTCATGCTCCCGACTTCTAGACGGCCGCGCGCGCTCTGACAACGGCGTGCCGCACCAGCATCACAGTTCCGCGGCGGACTTGAGGGCGGCGCGCCAGCGCTCTTCGGCGGCGCTGTCGCCGGCTTCCTGCGCGAGGTGGAGCAGCATGCGCAGGGCCTCGAGATCGCTGGGATCGAGCTCGGCGGCGCGCGTCAGGCGCGCCCGAGCCTGATCGGCCTCGCGCAGCTGGTGCAGCGCGAACCCCAGACCGCGCAGAGAGGCGGCGCGTTCCGGGCCGCGTTCGAGCGCGCGCTCGAAGCTCGCGCGCGCCTGCGCGAACTTGCCGAGGCGCAGCTGCGCGTGGGCGAGGAACTCCAGCGCGAAGGTGTTGTCCGGGTTCTCTTGGGCGACACGCCCGAGGAGCTTCTCGGCTTCGGCGAAGCGTCCGCGCTCGAAGAGGCGCTGGCCCTGATCACAGGCGCGCAGCTCGTCCGCGCGGTGGTGGGGGCTGGGGCGCGCGCTGGAGGCGAGCGGGTCGGGCAGTGGGCCGGAGAAGGAGGGGGCGCTGGCGTAGCCGAGCGACTCGATGTTGCGCAGGAGCGCCGCGTCGGCTTGCACGGAGGTGCCTTGCTCCAGAGTCGCGCGCGCGAGTGTGCGCGCGATCTGCTCGCGGTGCGCCGCAGCGATGTCCGAGCGCTCCTCGACGAGGTTGCGCGGCTCGCGCGGAGCGCGCACGGGCTCGTAAAACTCCTGCGTGGAGCTGTGGATGTACTTCCCGCGGGCGTCGACCCAGCCCACGAGCGGGGCCATCCCGTAGTGCAGGAGGCCATAGAACGACTCGAAGTACACGCCGCGTGCAGCGTCGGGTGCGCACGCATAGAGGCTCTGGCCGTCGACATCCGGCAGCGTGCGGATGCCGAGCGCCTCGCAGATCGTCGGTCCCACATCTACGACGCTCGCCATGGCGCTCACGCGCTCGCCAGCCCGTGCTCCATCGCGACGTCGCACGAGCAGGGGCACGCGCAGCGTGGAGTCGTACACGAAGTAGGCATGGGAATCCTCGCCGTGTTCGCCGAGGCCTTCGCCATGGTCGCCGACGACCACGATGGTCGTGTGGTCGAGTCGCCCGAGGCGCCGCAGCTCGTCGATCAGGCTCCCCACGGCGGCATCCGTGGCCGCCACTTCGGCGAGATAGGGATTGCCGCTCGCGCGCTCGAGCCACTGTGGACTCGCGGTCCAGGGCCGGTGCGGATCGAAGAAGTGCACCCACGCGAGGAACGGCTGCTCGGGCTCGAGGGAGGCGAGCCAGCGTGTGGCGTCGAGCGCGGTTTCCTCGGCGCCGCGCGCGGCGAAACCCGTGCTGGAGATGATGTCGTTCTCGCGCGCGGGCTGGGTGTACATGGCAAAGCCCTGATCGAGCCCGAAGGCACGGTCGAGCACCTTGGCGGAGACGAACGCACCGCACGCGACGCCGGCTGCTTGCGCGAGCTCGGCGACGGTCGTCGCGGACGCGGGTACGGCGCTCAGGCTGTTGTCCCGCACCGTGTGGCGGTTGGGGTACAGGCCCGTCAGCATCGATGTGTG
The DNA here is from genome assembly GCA_016872795.1 of Planctomycetota bacterium. Taxonomy (GTDB): domain Bacteria; phylum Planctomycetota; class UBA1135; order UBA1135; genus F1-120-MAGs118. The sequence continues at coordinate 22,155 of VGYZ01000004.1, read as the reverse complement.
CGCGGGGAGCGTGGTGGGCGTGACGGTGCGCGCCCACTCGAATGTGATCCCCTCGGCCGCGAGTGCATCGAGGTGCGGAGTGACCGAAGGACTCGCTCCGTAGCAGCCGAGCGCGTCGGCGCGCGTCGTATCGAGCGTCACGAGCAGCACGGACGCGGGCTGGGACTTCGAGCAGGCGCTCGCCAAGGCGGCGAGGAACATGCCGGCGTGCAGCTTCATGGCGTGGCGCGTTCCGGCCACGCCGCTCTCCAGCGTCGCTCGAGCGACGGCGCGAGCGCCGGCAGCTCGGCAGGCACGGCGAAGGACGCGCGCTGCTCGCCCCACCAGTGCACGAGACTCGCCGCCGTGTATCCCGGAGTCTGACCCGTCAAGACCGCGAACGAGAGGCGCAACTCGTGCAGCACCTGCTGCTCCTCCGCGAAGGGGAGGGCGTGCGCGAGAGCGACGAGCGCATCGACCGACTCGCGCGTCCGAATTCGGCCGAGCGCGAGGATGCGCGCGCGGAGCGGCTCGGGTTCGAGCGAGTGCAGCGCGTCGGAAGTGAGCGCGGGCAGCGAACGCGGGTCGGCATGGCGGCCGAGCGCATGCAGCAAGGTCGCGAGTTCGAGCGGGTGCGCCCGCAGCTCCGCCGCGCCGGAGCGGGCGCGTCCGAGCAGCGCATCGAGCGCGTTGGGAGCCGTGGAGCGTCCGAGCGCCGCGAGCGCGGCCCTGCGCACCTCCTCATCGGGATCCGACAGGGCGGGAAAGATGGCGGCGGCGAGCGCCGCGTCGTTCGCGGAGGACGCGAGGTCCAGTGCCGCGGCTCGCAGGGCCGGACGGGAACGCTGCAGGGCGGCTTCGAGGGCTCGCGCTGCTTCGTCGGAGGGCGCGAGCGGCGCTCGCGCGAGCGCCAGTGCGGTCGTTACGGCGACGAGCAGCATGGGAGCTTCATAGCACACGCTCGCGGAGCGGGAAAACCGTGGAACTCCGGCGCTCGCGCGCCTTGAATACGCGGCATGGATCCGAGAGCCAGCGCCCGCAGCCTGTGTGCCTTCATCGACGCGTCTCCGTCGCCGTTCCACGCCGTGGACAATGGCGCCCGGCGACTCGTCGCAGCGGGTTGGACGGAGGTGCGCGAGAGCGAGAGCTTTCCGCGCGGGCTCGCGCGCGGGTTCGTGCGTCGCGCGGGCAGTCTGCTCGCGTGGTCCCGCGATGGCGCTGCCGCGGTCGGGCGCGGCTTGCGCGTGCTCGGCGCGCACACGGACAGCCCCAACCTGCGCATCAAGGCTCGGCCCAACACCGGCGCGGCCGGTTTCCGGCAGCTCGGCGTCGAGGTCTACGGTGGGGTGCTGCTGAACTCGTGGCTCGATCGCGAGCTCGGGCTCTCCGGGCGCGTGATGGTGCGCACGCCGAAGGGACCGGAGGCGCGCCTCGTGCTGTGCAATCGCCCCTTGGCTCGCGTCCCGCAGCTGGCGATTCACCTCGACCGCGAAGTGAACGCGCGCGGGCTGGTGCTCGATCCGCAGGCGCACCTCGCGCCCGTGTGGGGGCTCGGTCGGCCGGACGAGAAGGGGCTGCAGCGTTTTCTTGCGCAGGAACTCGGTTGCGCGGCCGAGGACGTGCTGAGCTGGGACCTGATGCTGCACGACATCGCGCCGGGTTCGTTCCTCGGCGTCGCGCAGGAGATGCTGTGCTCGCCGCGGCTGGACAACCTGTGTTCGTCGTGGTGCGCGCTCGAGGCGCTCGCCGCACACACGCCCGCGAATGCACCGATCGCGATCGCGTGCCTGTTCGACCACGAGGAGGTGGGGAGCACTTCGCGCGCCGGCGCCCAGGGGCCGTTGCTCGTCGACGCGATCGAGCGACTCGTGCTCGCCGAGGGCGGCAGCCGCGACGACCTGCATCGCGCGATCGCCAAGAGCTTCTGCGCCTCGATCGACATGGCGCACGCCACCCACCCCAACTACCGCGAGAAGCACGAGCCCGACCACTGGATCGCGCTCAACGCCGGACCGGTGATCAAGATCAACACCAACACGCGCTACGCCACCGACGCCGAGGGCGAGGCGGAGTTCCAGCTCGCTTGCGAGCGCGCCGGCGTGCCGGTGCAGAAGTACTTCCACCGCTCGAACCTCGCCTGCGGGACGACGATCGGGCCGCTCACCTCGGCGCAACTCGGCATGCGCACGGTCGATGTCGGAACCGCGCAGCTCTCGATGCACTCGATCCGCGAGCTGTGCGGGGCGGAAGATCCTGCGCTGATGGTACGCGCGCTCACCGCCTTCCTCGCGGGCTGAATCGCGCTCGCTGGCCTTCGGCAGCGTCCGCCGTGCACCTTCGCGCCCAGTTCAGGCCTTGGAGAACCTCGCCATGTCGCACACCGTCGCACCGGGAAAGATCGTCGGCATCTACTACACGCTGAAGGACGGCGCCGGGAATGTCCTCGACACCAACCGCAAGGGCGGCAAGCCGCTCGCGTACCTGCACGGCAAGGGTTCCCTGCTGCCGGCGGTCGAGGCCGAACTCGAGGGCAAGGCGAAGAATGACTTCGTGCAGCTCTCCCTGCCGCCGGAGAAGGGCTATGGCGTGCGGCGCGACGACCTGGTTCGCAAGCTCGAGCGCAAGCTCTTCCCCGCGGGGCAGGCGCTGACGCCGGGGATGCGCATGAATCGCCAGCTGCCGGACGGCCGCGTCGCGGGCGCCATCATCTTGGAGGTCGGGGACGAGTACATCACCGTCGACGAGAACCACCCGCTCGCCGGCATGGCGCTCAACTTCGAGATCACCGTGTGTGGCGTGCGCGATGCGAGGGCGGAAGAGACCGTCCACGGCCACGCCCACGGCGCGGGTGGCCACCAGCACTAGCGGCTTGCTCCGCGGTCAGGGCGCTGCGCGGCGCAGCCAGTCGAGCTCGTTCGCGAGCTCGTACAGGCGGTGTTCGTCGAAGCGCTCGAAGCGCATCCAGCGCACGCTGGTCGCACCCTCGGCATCGTCGCTGCTGCGCACCGGGCGATGGCCGGGCACGGTGAGCAGCGCGTGCTGGCCGCCGCCCGCAGCGAGCTCGGCCAGCAATGCTTCGAGGTCGAGCCCGGCAAGGGTTGCCTCTTGGAAGCGGCCGCTGCGGACGCTTCGCTCGATGCAGGCCGTGAGCTCGCGCTCGTGGTCGCGCTGCACGATGCGCCGGGCGGAGCGCAGCTGCTCTTCCGTGGCGTGGGCGTACTTCCAGCTGAAGTCTCCGACCGGGTGACCGGCTTTTCCGCCGTCTTCGAGGCCATCGGGCTCCGGCGGGGTCGGCGGGGCGGCCGGTAAGGCGCGCGGGGGCGCTTCGGACGCGGCGCCGGCGTCCAGAGCGGGGGACGCGAGGCCGGGCTCGGACGGCGCAGGGCGCGCGCGCTCGGATGCGCTCGAGGGCGATGCCGACGGATGGGTCGGCGGGGGCTCGGAGCGCAGCCGTAGGGCCACGCTGGCTCCCACGAGGATCACGGTCGCAGCGAGCGCGAGGGCAAGTCGGCGCATGCTTGCCAGCCTAGCCCGACGCGAGTGCCGCGGAGGAAGGAACTTCCGAGCGCCCTGCAGGTTGCGCCGAAGGCAGGTAGACTTGCCGAAGGCAGGTAGACTTGTTTCGAGGGCCGATCATGCGTACCTCAAGCTGCATGCGCTCCGCTTTGCTCTCGATCGTGATGTTCTGCCTCGCGGCCCCCGCGCTGCGAGCGCAGGAGCTCGAGGTGCACGTGATCAACGTGGGCCAAGGGCTCTCCGTGTATGTCGAGAGCCCGACGGGCAAGCGGCTCTTGATCGACGGCGGCAACCTGGGCGACGGCACCGCGATCGTGATTCCGTACCTGCAGTCCATCGGCACCACGGGCCTCGACTACAGCGTGATGACGCACTGGCACACCGATCACTTCGGCGGCCTGACGAACATCCACGCGTCGAGCTACAAGCCGCTGGTCGCGGCCTATGACCGCGGCGACACGAACCGTCCGTCGAACGGTTTTGTCACGAGCTATCTGAACGCAGTGAGCGGCAAGCGCGCGATTCCCGCGCAAGGGCAGGTGCTCGACCTCGGCGGCGGCTGCACGCTCGCGTTCGTCTCGCGCGATGGGGTGCATCCGACCGGCACGGTCAACGTGAGCGGCGATGAGAACGCGCACTCGCTCGGCATGGTGCTGCGCTACGGCGATTTCGACCTGTATGTCGCCGGGGACCTCACCTCGGGCGGGTTGTCGACTCCCAATGTGGAAGGCCCCGTTACGGCTTGGATCGGGCAGGTCGAGGTCGCGATCAGCTCGCACCACGGGTCGCCGTCGAGCTCGTCGGCGACCGTGGTCGGCAACCTCAATCCGAGTCTCGTGGTCCACTCCGCGGGCCACGACAATCCCTACGGCCATCCGTCGGAGACGGTGGTCAACAACTGGAGCACGAGCGCCGCGACGCGCGTGCAGTGGTGCACGACGGACGGCGACACCGCCAGTGTCACGCTCGGGGGCGATCCGGGCGGCTTCAACGCGCTCTCGAGCCACATCGTGATCACATCGAACGGCAGCTCGTTCCGCGCGCGCAGCCCGGCACACCCCGAGAGCGTGGACTTCGCCACCTTCGAGCTGCCTGGAACCTACGCTGGCCCGGGCCAGATCGCGATCAACGAGGTGCTGGTCGATCCGCTCGCGTTTGCCGACGCCGAGGCCGAGTGGATCGAGCTCGTCAACTTCTCGGCCTCGACCCTGAACCTCGGAGGGCTCGAGCTTTCCAACGGAACGCAGTCGTTTCGCATCTCGAGCCAGATCGTGCTCGACGCGGGCGAGCACTTCGTCGTCGGTCTCGACGGACGGCCCGCGCGCAACGGCGACTTCTTCCTGGGTGTCGGCGCCCCGTGGCGGCAGTTCTCGCTCCCCAACGCGAGCGGCGCGCTCACGCTGAAGAGCGCGAGCGGCACGACTCTGGAGACATTCTCGTGGGGCGCCGGTGGCGTGGCGATCGCTCCGGGGGTGAGCGCCGAGCGCATCGCTCCGGCGAGTCCCGCGCTGGCGAACAACTTCGTCGACTGCCCCACCTCGTGGGCCAGCGGCGATCGAGGCACGCCGTGGCTGCAGAATGTGAACGGCATCGGCACCTGCCCGCCGCCCGTGGCCTACGGGACGGGCAAGCTGACGAGCAACGGCACGCTTCCGACGGTGACATGGACGGGCACGCCGAGCGTCGATACCAACGACTTCTCGATCACGCTGCAGAACGCCATGCCGCAGAAGTCGACGATCCTGTTCTACGGCTTCGCGCGGGACCAGAAGCCCTTCGCCGGCGGGACCCTGTGGTGCAAGACGCCGGTCAAGCGCATGGGCGTCAGCGTGACGAGCCTCGCGGGGAGCGTGACCTATCCGATCGCGATCGACGCGAGCATGGCTGGCACGCGTCGCTGCTACCAGTTCTGGTTCCGCGACCCGTTCGTGCCCGATGGCAGCAATGTGGGGCTCTCGAGCGCTCTCGACGTACAGTTCTGCCCGCTCCCGGGGCCGCCGGCGCCCGGAGACATCGTGATCACGGAGGTCATGAAGGATCCCGCGTTCGTCGCGGACTCCAACGGTGAGTGGTTCGAGGTCTACAACGCGAGCGCATCGATCGCCAACCTCGAGGGCTGGACCTTGCGCGACAACGGCACCGACTCGATCACGCTCTCCAACGGCGGCAACGGGATCTATGTCGCGGCGGGACATTATCTCGTGCTCGGTTCGAACGCCGACGCGCTCACCAACGGTGGAATCGTCGTGGGGTACGACTGGGACTGGACGCTCTTCAAGCTCGACAACGCCGACGACGAGATCGTGTTGGTCGCGCCGGGCAACGTCGAGATCGATCGCATCGAGTACGACAACGGCTTCTTGTGGCCGGATATCACGGGTTCATCCTTGAGCCTGCGCTCGGGAGTGCTCTCGGCGAGCGGCAACGACGACGCCAATTCGTGGTGCCCCGCGAGCTCCCTGATCAGTGCCTCGAACCCCGATCGCGGCACTCCCCTCGTCGCCAACGACACTTGCCCCTGAGCCGGGGCGCCGTCGAGCCGAAGCGGCGCGCTCGCTAGCATCTCAAGTCCCATGCGCACGACTTCGCTCCTCCTGCTCGCCCTCTCGCTCGCCTCCTGCGGGGACGAGTCGGCCGTTCCCGCCACGACCACCTCGGCCCCGGTGCAGGTGCGGAAGGGGCCGGTGCCGAAGACGCGCTTCTACGACGATGCGCGCACGCAGAAGGCCGAGCAGGGCACCGAGGTCGATGGCTTGCGGCAGGGCACTTGGCGCGAGTGGTACCCCGAGGGCGCGCTGTCCGCCGAGGGTGCCTACCGGGACGGCCAGAAGGACGGGCCGTGGAAGCTCCTGTGGCCCGACGGTTCCCTGAAGGGCGAGCTCGGCTTCGTGGCCGGCAAGCGCGAGGGCACGAGCGCGTTCCGGCACTCCAACGGCCGCCTGTTCACCGAAGGCGAGTTCCGCGGCGACAAGGAGACGGGCCGCTGGGTGTCCTTCTATCCGAGCGGCGACAAGCTCGACGAAGGCAGCTACGAGGAGGGCCTCCGCGTCGGGCGCTGGACCGAGTGGCACGACGGCGGCGCGAAGGCGCGCGAGGGCGAGTTCGTGCTCGGCAAGGAAGAGGGGCGCTTCACGACCTGGTTCAAGAACGGCGTCGAGCAGACCGAGGGCACATACCGCGCGGGGAAGTTCGACGGCCTGTGGAAGGGCTGGTACGAGGACGGTACGCCCGCCGAGGAGGCGTACTGGGTGGCGGGTCAGAAGGAGGGCATGGCCAAGGGCTGGCACCGCAACGGACAACTGCGCACCGAGGGCTTGCAGCGCGCGGATCGCCCGGAGGGGCTGTGGGTGGCCTACGCCGAGAACGGCGTCGTCCTCAACCGCGGCAACTTCCTCGATGGCCTGCCAGACGGCGAGTGGACCGAGAGCTATCCCTCGGGCGGGGTGCGCAAGCAGGGCAGCTACCGCGCCGGCAAGAAGCAGGGGCCGTGGAGGAGCTTCCACGAGACTGGCGCGCTCCAGAGCGAGGGCGCCTTCTCGGAGAACCTCGCCAGCGGCGAGTGGAAGTACTGGAACGCGGACGGGAGCGTCGATGTCGCGCGCAGCGGGATCTACGCGGCGGGAGTGCGCCAGTAGGGCGCGCCGCTCAGGGAGTCGTCTGCACCGCGAGGCCGGTGGCTTGCTCGATCCGTTGGCCGAGGGCCTCGAGTTCCGCGGGCGCAAGCGCGCGCAGGCGCGAGGCCTCGGGTTGGTGCGACGCGCGCGCGAAGCCATACAGCAGCACGCCCCGCAGGCGCGCGCCGCGCTCGCGGGCGAGGCGCAACAGCTCGACATACGAGCGTTCCTCGTCTCCAGCCAGCGTCGGACCGTCGAAGTCGAGCGCCATGGTCTGGACCCATGTGGGCGCGAGCCCCGCGCAGGTGACGAGGGACTCGAGCACGCGCTCGTCGTCGATGCGCGTGTCGTTGAGGCGCCGCCGACCTTCGTCCGTGGCGGAATCGAGCTTGAACCATGCTTCGCCACCGAGTTCGGCGAGCCGCGTGAGCCCGCGCTGCACGCGCGGCTGCGCAACGAGCGACCCATTGGTGATCAGCACGACCTTCAACTTTCCCAGCAGCTGGCGCTCAGCAAGGACCGTGGAGATGATCTCCAGCACGGCCTCGAATTGCAGGCTCGTGGTCGATTCGCCGTTTCCGGAGAGCGCCACATCGTTCAGTCGCCGCGCGCCCTCGGGCACATGCCGCTCCATCCACGCCGCATCGCAGGCCTGCGCGAGCATGGTTCGCAGCTCGCTCTCGAGCTGCGCGAGGTCGACCTGCGGCGCCGCGCCGCGCACGAGACCGGGCACCTGACAGTAGACGCAGCGCCAGTTGCAGGCGTTGTCCGTGTTCAGGTTGATGCCGATCGAGACGCCGCGCGCACGCCGCGAGACCACGGGATACACATAGCGCATCCCCGCCTTGTCGCGATCGTGATCGTCGAAGGTGAGCTTCACGGGCGCGAGCGCACCAGTCACTTCGTGCCGAAGGCGTCCTTGGCGTACTTCGAGCTGCGCAGGGGAGCGAACTCGGGATCCTCGGCCAGCTCGCCGAGTCGCTTGAGCGAGATGGGCGCGCGGTTGAGCAGGTCGGCCGCATCCTTGAGTTTGCCCTTGCGCACATAGGCTCGCGCGAGCTGCTCGGACACCTCGTCCTGCGCGAGCGTCGGATCGTCCTTGCCCACGGACAGCGCCTGACGCAAGTCCTTGATGGCCTCGTCGTCGTCGCCGAGGCGCACATACATGTCCGCGCGCCGCACATAGGCGTCCGCCCAGCGCTCGTTCTTGGAAACGAGGTCGTCGTAGTCCTTGAGGATCTCGCGCCGCGTACTCTTGTCTCCGAGGCGCGCGAGAATCACCTGGGCGGCTTCCTTGAGCTGGCGATCGCTCGACGCGACGAGCGGCTCCATGGACTTCTTCAGCTCGAGGTTGAGCGTCGGATTCAGGGCAGCAAGGCCGTTGACGAGTTCGACGCGCACCGCCAGGTTCAGCGATCCGGATTGGGCAAGACGGACGAAAGCGAGCACATCGGCCTGACTGGCCGACTCGCGCAGCGCGCGGAAGTAGCGCAGCAACGCCTGCGCGTGCCGCGGGGCACTGCCGGGTTGGCTCAGAAGTTTGCGAACATCTCCGAGCGCGGCCTCGACCTTCTGGTCCGTGAGGCCATCGAGCGCCATGCCGATCAGCGCGTCGTCGCCGCCGCCGAGCAGCTGCGTGAACAGGAGGTTGTTCTCCGGTCCTCCGAATGCGAGCAGCGTGCGCAGGGCGAGCTGCCGCGTCTGGCCGGATTCGGCGCGGAACAGCGCTTCGACCTCGGGCCGCACGCGCGCGATCTCGCGCGTGCTCACGAGCGCGCGCAGCGCGTTGCGACGTCCCTCAGGCGTGCCACCCTTGAGCGTCTCGAGCAAGTCGGTCGTCACGGCCGAGGTGTCCATGCGCGCGAGCGCGTTGGCAAACTGCAGCGCGCGCAGGCGCTCTCGGTCCGTGCCGGGCGAGCCCGGATCGATGCGGCGCACGATCAGCGGCGTCGCTTCGGGGCCCAGAGCGACCAGGCGCTCGGTGAGCGCCGCGATCTCGCGTGGTGCTGGAGCGGCCTCGAGCTCCTTCGAGAGGGCGACGATTTCACCTTCGAGGCGCTTGTGAGTTTCCGCGCGCGAGGCGCGCGTGCGCTCGAGCAACTCCTCGATCGACTGGCGGCCCACCTGTGATCCGGACGGCGCGGGCGACTGAGCCGCGAGCGCGGCGGTCATCGATAGGAGGAACTCGCACCACATGGAGGCATCCTAGCCTGCGTTTGGGAGTCGACCCAGAGTGCGCTTCGTGGGCTGGCCGCGCGGAGGCCCTAGTCGGCCTTGGGGCGCGTGCGACGAGGCATCGGAAGGGCGACCGTCGACCGGCCCTTGCGGCCGACCTGCCCGTGGCGGCGCGGCTCCTTGGACGGCACGCTCGGCGCGCTGGCGAAGCGCTCGCCTGCGAGTTCCCCCGGCGCCACGCGACCGTAGACGGCGGCCATGCGCGCACGCTGGCGAAAGATCACATTCAACATCCCAGGGGCCTGTTCGACGTCGGGCCCCGTCGCAAGCGAGTCCGCGCCCAAATTCGGCCCGTCCCCGCCTGCCGCTCGGAAAGGCCTTCGCTGCGCACGCGTTGGGCGAGGCTGACGCGGAGCGCTCGATGGTGTTCAATCTTCGGCCCGATGTCGCCCGCCGCCACCCATGCCCATCCGCCGCCCGCGCGCGCTGCCAACCTCGCTCGCGTGGTGGTCGTCGGGGGCGGCCACGCAGGCATCGAAGCCACGCTTGCGGCGGCGCGTTTGGGAGCCGAGGTCACGCTCGTCACGATGCGCGCGGATCGCATCGGCGAGATGAGCTGCAACCCAGCGATCGGCGGGCTGGGCAAGGGGCAACTCGTGCGCGAAGTCGATGCGCTCGGTGGTGCGATGGGGGAGCTCGCCGACGCCACGGGCATCCAGTTCAAGGTGCTCGGCACGGGCAAGGGCGTGGCGGCGCAGGGCCCGCGCTGCCAGTCCGATCGCCATCGCTATCGCGAGGCAGCGACGCGGCGCGTGGCGGCGCAGCCGGAAGTGCGCGTGATCGAGAGCATGGTCGACGGCCTGTTGCTCCACGCGCGTGGGGAGGTCACTGGAGTGCACGGCGTGCGGCTCGCCGATGGGCGCGAGTTGCAAGCCGATGCGGTGGTGATCACGACGGGCACATTCTTGCGCGCCGTGATGCACACCGGCGAAGAGCGCTCGTCGGGCGGGCGCGTCGGCGAGGCGAGCGCCACCGGCGTGTCCGCGGATCTCGCGCGGCTAGGACTCGCGCTCGGTCGGCTCAAGACCGGCACGCCGCCGCGCCTCGCGCGCGCCTCGCTGCGTCTCGAGCGACTGTCGGAGCAGCCCGGCGACGCGCTCCCGCAGCCGTTCTCCTTCGCCACCGATCGCGCACGCTTTCCGGCGCTGCCGCAGATCCTCTGCCACCTCACGCACACCACCGCTGCGACCCACGAGATCATCCGCGCCAACATCCACCGCGCGCCGATGTACGCCGGCCGCATTCAGGGCGTCGGGCCGCGCTACTGCCCGTCGGTCGAAGACAAGGTCATGCGCTTCGCCGACAAGCAGAGCCACCCGATCTTCCTCGAACCCGAAGGCCTCGACACCGATGTGGTGTACGCCAACGGCGTGTCGACATCGCTGCCGCGCGAGGTGCAGCACGCCTTCGTGCGCACGATTCCAGGCCTCGAACAGGCCGTGTTCCTGCGCGAGGGCTACGCGGTGGAGTACGACTATGTGCTCCCCTTCCAGATCGATCGCACGCTCGCCGTGCGCGCGGTGTCCGGCCTGTTCCTCGCGGGGCAGATCAACGGGACATCGGGCTATGAAGAGGCCGCGGCGCAGGGCTTGATCGCCGGCGCCAATGCCGCGCTGTGGGCGCAGGAGCGCGAGCCCTTGGTGCTCGGGCGCGATCAGGCCTACATCGGCGTGCTGGTCGACGACCTCGTCGTCTCGGTGCCGACCGAGCCTTACCGCATGTTCACATCGCGCGCGGAGCACCGCCTGCTCCTGCGTTCCGACAACGCGGACCGGCGCCTCGTGCCGATCGCCCTGGCGCACGGGCTCGCCGGCGCGGCCGCGGCCGAGCGTCTGGCCGCGCGCGAGGCGCGACTGGCGGCGGCGCTCGCGCTGCTCGGCGCCGAACGCTCCGCGGCCCACGGTGGTCGCACATGGGGCGAGGTCCTGCGCCGTCCCGAGATCGATGTGATGACGATCGAGCGCGAATGCGCGCCGCTGCGTGAGCTGGGGCTTGGCATCGACGAGCGAGCCGCGATCGAGGGGGATGTGAAGTACGCCGGCTACATCGCGCGCGAACGCGAGCAGGTCGAGCGCCTGCGCCGTCAGGAGGAGGTCGAGATTCCGCGCGAGCTCGACTACGACCTTCTGCGTGGCTTGGGCAACGAGGCGCGCGCCCGGCTCGCGGCGGTGCGGCCTCGTACGCTGGGGCAGGCCTCGCGCATCGCGGGCGTGCGTCCGCCCGATGTCGCGCTGCTCGCCATCCACGTGCAGCGCGCGCGTGGCGGCTGAGCTGCGCGCTCAGGTGCCCTTGCGGAGCACGACCGTCTTGACCGTCTGGAACAGGATCGAGAGGTCGAACGGGAAGGACTGGTTCTTGATGTAGAACAGGTCGTACTGGAGCTTTTGCAGCGCGTCCTGCACGGTGTTGCCGTACGGGTAGTTGATCTGCGCCCAGCCGGTGACGCCGGGCTTCACGATGTGGCGCTGGTTGTAGTAGGGGATCTGGCGTGCGAGTTCGTCGCAGAAGACCTGCCGTTCAGGGCGCGGCCCGACGAGCGACATGTGGCCCCACAGCACATTGAAGAGTTGCGGCAGCTCGTCGAGTCGCGCCTTGCGAATGAAGCGACCGGTGCGCGTGATGCGCGGGTCGTCCTGTTGCGCCCACACGGGCCCCGTCGCCTTCTCCGCGTCGGTCCGCATGCTGCGGAACTTGTAGAGCGTGAAGCGTGCGCCGTTGAGTCCGACGCGCTCTTGGCTGAAGAGCGCCGGTCCCGAGGAATCGAGGCGCACGATCAGCGCGGTGAAGAGCATCAGCGGCCAAGTCAACGCGATGCCGATGCTGGCGAACACGATGTCGGCCGCGCGCTTGGACAGATCGGAGCGCTGCGAGCGGCTGAAGCCCTCGTTGAAGATCAGGTACGACGGTCGCATCGCTTCGACCGCGAGCTTGCCCGCGACTTGTTCGTAGATCGACTCGCGCTCGCGCACGCGGATGCCGGCGAGGCGGCAGCGCAGGAGGTCATCGGTCGGGAGGTTGCCGCGTCGATCCTCGAGCGCGACCGCGACCACATCGACACCGAGGCGCTGCACCAGCGCGAGCAGGCTCGCGCTCGCTCCGCTGAGCGCCGCATCGGGCTGGGGCCGCGCGAGCGGCGGGAGCAGCAGCGAGGCCAGCGACGCTTCGCTCAAGGTCTCGACCGCGTCGCTCCGCGTCACCGCTCGCGCCGCAGCGCTGGCCTCACCCTCCGGAACGAGGCCCACCACTTCGTAGCCCGCATCCGGGTGCTCGGCGATCACATGCGCGAGCGAGCGCGCCTGTGCTCCTGCACCGATGACGAGCACGCGCTGGTTGAAGTTCCAGCGGCGCAGCGAAGCGTGGAACACATGGCGCCAAAAGTACAAGAGCGAGAAGCAGATGAGCAGCGCGAACACGAGCGTGCGCAGCAGCTGAGACGTCGTGAGGCCCGGGAAATCGAGCACGCGCTCAAGGTCCCATGTGCGCGCGAGCAGGACCGTCGCCACCGCGAGCGCGATCGCGCTGCCGGCGGATCCGACGAAGCGGGCGGCGCGGTCGTAGCGCGAAGCCGACACGCGGAAGTCGTACAGCTCGTTGAACGCGATGGCGATCTGGCTGAAGGCCGCGACCAGGAAGGCCGAGATCCAGCAGCGCCACAGGGCTGCCTCGAGTCCCAGTCCGTCGGCGGTCACGCGCCCGATCACCACGCCGCTGGGATGCTGGAGGTGCGAGGCCATCGTCACACCCAAGGTGACCGTGAGCAGCACCGTCTCGCTGAACAGCAAGAACGCGCGGCGCATCGGCAGGTAGTGGCGGAGGACGCGGAGCATGGGGACGGGGGACGGCCGCGCTCGGCGGCAGGCCGACGGGGCATGCGGATTCTAGGGGCGGGTTGGAAAGGGTCCATCGGCTGAGTTTCGCGGGCAGGTTGACCGCGCGCGGGGGCGTCACGGCAAACTCGCTGGACGATTTTTCCGTCCCGCTCCGCGCGCCGGTCCTCGGCCCACGCTGCGGCCAACGACATCCATGCGCGTCCAGCGTGTGCTCCGGCAGCGCGCCTCGGCGTCGAAGCGCAGCTCGAGCAGCCAGCGTTGCGGAAGCCCTCGCGCGAGTTGCCGCGCCAAGGCGCGCGCAGCCCGCTCTTGGCGCTGGGCCTGTCGCGTGGAGTAGTGCTCGCCGGGGCGGTGCCCCGCATCCGTACCGAGCCAACGACCGCTCTTCACCTCGACGCAGATCCAGACGCTGCCCCGCTCCAAGACGAGGTCGAGTTCTCCCTGCGGAGTGCGAACGCGCTGCCCCAGACAGCGCCAGCCGAGCGCCTCGAGCTCGGCGCGCGCGAAGTCCTCAGCATGCCGACCGCCATCTCTCGCAGGAGACGCAGCCGTCGGCCTCCAAAGGGAGAGCCAGTCGCGAAGGCGCGCGACTACGGCTCGTTGCGCACTTCCTGAATCGACTGGCGCACGAACTTCACGCGCACGCCGTCCGCGATCTCGAGCGTCACTTCCTTGTCCGAGAGGGCCGCGATCGTGCCGAACATGCCGCCCGTGGTCATGACCTTGTCGCCCTTCGACATCTTCGAGAGCATCTCCTCGCGCTTCTTGCGCTGGGCGCGCTCCGGGCGGATCAGGACGAAGTAGAAGATCGCGAAGATCGCGATCATCGGCGCGAACGAGATCAGCGTGTCGACCCATGTCGCCGTCGGAGCTTCGGGCGGGGTCGTGGGGCTCTCGCCGCTCGTCGCGGCGGCGGAGGTCGCCTCTTGGATGCGGGCGAGGATGGCGGAGGAGACGATCGTCGCGAGGTTCATGGGGTGGGGAGGCGTCGGGTTCGGCGGGGTCGAGCGCGGAAAGGGGCGAAGAAGCTACTAGAATCCACGCCCGCGACCAAGCCCGGGCCACGGCGGCGGCTAGGCGCCCCATTCCAGCGCGATGGACCCCACCTTCGTTTCCACCTTCGCTCCCAAGGCGCGGGTCGTCGTCGCCATGAGCGGCGGCGTCGACAGCTCGGTCGCCGCGCACCTGCTGCACGGGGCGGGTCACCCGCTCGTCGGGCTGTTCATGCGCAATGGGGTCCATGTCGAGGCCTCCGAGTCCCACAAGAAGTCCTGCTGCTCGGTCTCCGACGCTCGGGACGCCCGCATGGTCGCGGGTGCGCTCAAAATTCCCTTTCAGGCCGTCGACCTGAAGGCGGAGTTCGGCGGGATCATCCGCTACTTCCTCGCCGAGTACGCCGCCGGTCGCACGCCCAATCCGTGCGCGATCTGCAACCGCGACCTGAAGTTCCAGCGTCTGCTCGACTTCGCCGACGAGCTCGAGTGCGAGGGTGTCGCCACGGGCCACTATGCGCGCTTGGATGTGCGCGACGGTCGCGTGCTCCTGCGCCGCGGCGTCGACCGCAACAAGGACCAGAGCTACCAGCTGTTCAGCGTGGCCGAGCGCCACCTCGCCCGCGCGCGCCTGCCGCTCGGCGGCTACGAGAAGCCCCGCGTGCGCGAGCTCGCGGCGGCGGCCGGGCTGCGCACGGCTCAGAAGGCCGACAGTCAGGAGATCTGCTTCGTGCCCGGCGACGACTACCGCAAGCTCTTCGCGGAGCGCGGTTTGCCGACCCATGCGGGAAAGCTGGTCGACACGGCGGGGCGCGTGCTCGGATCGCACACCGGCACCGAGCATTTCACGGTCGGACAGCGCCGCGGGCACAAGGTCGCGGGGGCGCTGCCGCTGTATGTGGTCGCGCTCGACCCCGCGAGCGGAACGGTCGTGCTCGGCAGCCGCGAGGAGTGCTGCGCGCGAGCGATGCAGGTCGAGGAGCTCAACTGGCTGGGCATCGATGTCGCCTCCCGCGATTCGCTGCGGGCGCAGGTGCAGGTGCGCTACCACCACCAGCCGGTTCCGGCGACGATCGAAGTCGACGGCACGCGCGCGCGCGTGGTGTTCGACGCGCCGGAGCTGGCCGTCACGCCCGGCCAAGGTGCCGCGTTCTATCGCGGCGATCAGCTCCTCGGCGGCGGCTGGATTCGCTCGACGGAGCTCGTGAGCGCGGTCGCGTTCGCCGAGCGCCGGGAGGGGCGTTCTGACTAGTCACGCTCGTCTCGCCGCGCCTGCGCTGGCCGCCCTCGCCTGTGGCTCGCTGCTGTGCGGCGCGGCGGGCTGGCTGCTCGGCGCGGCAAGGCGCGGCCGGGGCGGCGAGCCCGTCGTGCGCGTCGTGCTGCTCGACCTATCCGACAGCGTGACGCGCGTGCGCAGCACATGGCCGAGCTGGGTGCGCACGACGCTCGAGCGAGAGGCGCGCGCGGCCGCGGAGGAGGGCGCCGCGTTTGCGGTGCTCGCGTTCGCGCAGGAGGTCGTGCGCTGGTATGGCCCGGCAGAACCCGCGGATTTTTCGTTCGACGCGCGCTGGCTCGCGCTCGCACCCGAGCGCCGCGGTTCCACGGACCTCGCCTCGGCTCTGCTGGCGGCGGAACGCCTCGCCGCGGCCGAGGGGCGCGCGGCGCAGGTGCGGATTCTCGGCGACGGCTCGCACACCGGAGCGGAACCCGCGGCGCAGCTCGCGCGTGTGCAGGCGGAGCTCGTCAGCGCTCCGCCCCCGGATCGGCCCGATCCTTGGTTGCGGACGGTCGAGGCGGCGCCGGAGCTCGAGCCGCACGCGCCGCTCGTCCTGCGTCTGGAATGGGAGCGCGGCGGTCTGGCTGCGGACCAGCCGCTCGCGGCGCGAGTGCGTGGACTTGAGGGTGGAGAGCGCACGCTCGAGCTCGCGCCGGGTGCGAGCGGCGCGCAGCGCCTCGAGCTCGGGCCGCTCGGCTCCCGGCACCTCGAGCTCGAGGTCGAGCTGGTCGCTTCCGAGGATGCCGTGCCGGAGAACAACCGCGCCAGTGTGCGAGTGCGTGCGCGGGGCGCGCTGCACATCGAGCTGGTGTGTTCCGCCGCCTGCGAAGGCGCCGCGCGCGCGCTCGCGAGCGCGTGGGGCGCCAGCGAGGGTTTGGGGGTCGCCGTGCGCGTCTCGGACGAGGTGCGCGCACTGGCGCCGGAGACGGACTTGCTCGTGACGCTCGACCTCGATCCGCGCGGCGTGGATGTCGCGGCGCTCGCGCCGTTCCTCGCGCGCGGGGGCGGTTGGCTGGCGGCGGGTGGCGCTGCGTTGCTCGCGGGGCTCGACGCGCGTTCGGCCGATTCCGTCGCTCGGTTTCTGCCCTGCGAACCCGCGGAGGACGACGAGCCGCGCGATGTGCTGCTGTTGATCGATGTTTCGGGCAGCATGGACGGAGCGGACTTCGACGCGCTGCGCAATGCCGCGGTCGCGCTGGTCGAGCGCCTGCGCCGCGAGGACCGCCTCACGCTGCATTTCTTCACCGATCGGCTCGCCGGTGCGATCGAGCTCGGGCGCGGCGCTGCACTTGCCGGCCAACGCGCGGAACGCGCGCGAGCGCTGCTCGAGGCGCGGCGTCCGAGCGGCCCGACGGATCTTCCCAGCGTGCTCGAAGAGCTCGTCGCCGCGCGCGAGGAACGCCGCTCGAGCGCGCGCGTCGTGCTCCTCACCGACGGACGCGATCAGCGGGCCCTGCCGAGCGCGCGCGGTCGCGTCTGGGTCGCGCTCGAGCGGCTCAGCGAAGCCGGTGCGCAGGTGCGCGTGCTCGCCAGCGGCTCTGAGCCCGATCTGGACTTCCTGCGAGCGTTCGACCGTGCCGAGCTGGGCAGCAGCGTGCTTCGGCTCGGTTCCGAGGTTGGCGCAGCGCTCGAGCGCGCCACCGTGGAGGAGCGCTGGCTCGAGCAGGCGCGTCCGGCGCGCGTGAGTGCGTCGCAGGCAGGCGCCGCGGTCGTGGAGCAGCGCGAAGCGCTGGCTGGCGCACCTGCGGTCGTGCGCACGCTGCGTCTGCGCGCGCGCGACGGCGACGCGGTGCTGCTCGAGGACGACGAAGCGAATGTGCTCGCCGCGCTGCGCCCGGCGGGCGCGGGATCCTGCGCCGTGCTCGCCACGCTGCCGGGCACACTCGGAAGCCCGGACTGGGAGCGGCAGAGCGAGCGATGGTTGCCGTGGGTGCGCGCCCTCGCTCGTGGGCGCGTCCACTCCGCGAACATGGCGAGTGCGCGCTGGAGCGCGCCGCGCACGCTGGAGTTCGGCCCGTTCGAGCCGACGCTCGGTCGCTCGCTGCGCGCCTACTGGTGCGAGGGTGGCGCGGCGGAGCGCGAGCTGGCGTTGGAGCAGGTGCCGAGCGCGGCGTTCCCCGCTGGGACGTATCTCTCGGCCGAGGTCGACGCGCGGGTGACAGACGGTGCGCGCGTGCGGCTCGCGCCGAGCGAGGGCGCACTGGCGGAGGGTGCGCTGGCGGACGGTGCACTGGCGCAGGGTGACTACATGCTCGCGGTCCCCGCCCGCTGCGAGGAGGAGTACCTGCAACCGCCGCGCACGCTCCGGTTCGGGACGAGCTCGCCGCCGCCGCCGCGGTCAGGCTCCGCTGGCTCGTGGCTCGGTTGGAGTGCGCTGGTGCTCGGGCTGGTGGCGCTCACTCTCGGGGCCCTGCTGGGCCTGCGTGGACGCACCGCGGACGCGGCCTAGGGGCAAGGATCGGCTGGCGGGTCAAGCCTGCGCTCGGGGGCGTCGATAGGGAGGACAAGGACGGCCCTTGCGGCCGAGATCGTGCCCATGCGCCACCTGCCTGTGTGTGTACTCGCCAGCCTGTCGCTCTTCGCTTCGTGTGCCTCGACGGGAGGCGCGCGCCGCGACGAGGGGACATGGCTGAAGCCTTCGCCCAACCTGCGGCGCCAGATCGAGGACCAGATCGCGCGCCTGCCGTGGACGCACGGGCTGGAGCGGGTGGAGCAGATCACATGGCTCGCCGGAGTCGGCGAGCCCGCGTACCCGTACCTGCTCGAGCTGTGCGCCGACGCGCGCGCCGATGTCGCCGCCAGCGCGGTGGCGGCCCTCGGCGCCACGGGGGACAGCCGGCTCGTCGAGCCGCTGCGGCAGGTCGAGTGGAGTGCCACGGCGGACCAGCCCCTGCGCTTCGAGCGCGCCCGCGCGGCCATTCGGCTGGGCGATTGGAGCCAGATCGGCGTGCTCGTCGACGGGCTCGAGGACGACTCGGCTTGGGTGCGCGGACTCTCGATCGTCACGCTGCGCGAAGCGACGCGCATCGATCTGGGCTTCGACGCGAACGCGGACGAACCGACGCGCCGCGCGGCCGTGCAGCGCTGGCGCGAGTGGATCTCCCGCCGCACGAGCGAAGGCATCGTGGCGCAGCGCCAGTAGCCGCACTCAGGGCTGCGCGCGCAGGCGCTCGAGCAGCGCCACGAAGCCGGGCTCGGTCCGCAGGCTGCGCAGGTCCTCGTCGGCGAGCAGGTGCACGGCGTCGTCGTAGCCGAGCTCCACGGCGCGCTCGAGCTCGCGCAGGGCCGCGGCGGCGTCTTGGCACAGGGCCAAGGAGCAAGCGAGGTTGTAGCGCACGGTGGCGTCGTCCGGCAGCAGCAGGGCCAGTCGGCGATCGAAGCCCAGCCCCTCGTGGTGGCGGCCCAGCTGCGTCAGGGTCGTGGCGAGCAGGCCGAGCACCTCGACATCGTCGGGACGGTGCCGGGCGGAGCGCGCGAGAAAGTCCGCCAGAAACTCGAGGCCGATGCGCTCGAAAGCGGGGTCGGCGGCGGTTCCTTCGAGGTGGCTCACGATCGGTCGTCGGGGCTGCGCGCGGCCGTCCCTCGAACCAGGAGCGGCGCGGGGCAGTATAACCCCCCTCGGCCGCGCGACCGGTCGTGCGCGGCCTTCGGCTTGGGAGGTGTGGGGGAGCATGCGATGAGCGAGATCTACTTCTGCGACTTGTGCAACGAGTCTGTGCCCCAGATCGACCTCGATCGGGGGCATGCGACGCGGCAGAAGGGGCGCGTCGTGTGCGCCACCTGCCATCGCGCCATGGGACCCGCGTTCGCGGAACCCGCCTCGGGCACGCTCACTCCGGCAGCTCGCGTCGCGCTGCCCGCGCCGGGCTCGATCCACTCCCACGGCCACGCCCATGCCGCGACGCACTCGGCTCCCAGCGGCGCCGTCGCGGCGCTGACCCTCGCTTGCGTGGCGCTCGCCGTGGCGGTCACGGTGGGCGTGTGGGCGCGCGGAGCGCTCGACGAGGTTGCGCTGCAGCGCGCGGCGGAGGACCGCGACGGGCGCGCGCGCCATCAGGCGCTGGCCGCGCGCGTGGAGGCTGCGGCGGCGTCGGACAGCGTGCTGCGAGCGTCGTCGCAAGCGCAGGCGTTCGAGGGACTCTCGGGCCTGCGCGCGGAACTCGCGAGCCTGCGCGGCGAAATGGCCGAGCAGCAGGGCAGCGTCCGTGCGCGGCTGGAGGAGCTCGGCGCAGCAGCGGCACGGGCCGAGGTGGCCCTGCAGAAAGTCGAGCGGCACGAGGGCGAGCTGTTGATGTTGCAGCAGCATGTGGTCGATGCGCAAGCCGCCTTGGCCGCGCTCTCCCAGCGGCTGGAGCAGGCGCTGGCAAGTGCGCCGGCTGGGCTCGAGGCAGCGCAGCCCCCAGCGGCCGAGGATCCGGCTTGGATCGCGCTCATGGAGCAGGTGCGCAGCGCCAATGTGAGCGAGCGCTATGTCGCGCTCGTCGGCCTCGCGCAGTCGCGCGATCCGCGGGCGACATCGGTCGTGCTCCCGCTGCTCAAGGATCGGGACATCTTCCTGCGCATGGCCGCCGCGCGGGCGCTCGGCGATCTGGCGACGGCCGAGGCGATCCCGGGGCTGATCGACACGCTCGACGACGACGAGGCGCTGGTGCGCGAAGCGGCCTACCTGTCGCTGCGCTCGGTCACGGGTCGCGACCTGCCGTTCGATCCGCAATCGCCGGATCCCGCCGAGCGGGCTCGGCGCATCAAGGCTTGGCGCGAGTGGTGGGACAAGGAATGACCGAAGCTGGGCCTGTAGCGCGCGGCGCGCGTTCCTGCGCCACAGTGCGGCGTTGCGGGCAGGCTCGTGCGACTCCTATCCTGTTCGGCCCCGTCGCTCTCGCAGCGCCGATGTTCCGCCCCGATTCCGCGCAGGATGCCCATGACCGCCACCCGTACCGAGAGCGATTCCTTCGGCCCGATCGAAGTCCCGTCCGAGGCCCTGTACGGCGCCCAGACGCAGCGCTCACGGCAGAACTTCAAGATCGGTGGCCACACCTTCTCGCGCCCGATGGTGCGCGCGCTCGGCATCGTGAAGAAGTGTGCCGCGCTGGCCAACATCGAGCTCGGCGAGCTCGCGATGCTCGACAAGAAGCAGCACAAGGCGCTGCTCGCGGCGGCCGACGAGGTGATCGCAGGCAAGCTCGATGCGCACTTCCCGCTGGTCGTGTGGCAGACCGGCTCGGGCACCCAGTCGAACATGAACGCCAACGAGGTGATCAGCAATCGCGCCATCGCGCTGCTGGGCGGCGTGCTCGGCAGCAAGGAGCCGATCCACCCCAACGACCATGTCAACCGCGCGCAGAGCTCGAACGATGCCTTCCCCACGGCGATGCACATCGCCGCCGCGGAGCAGACGGTGCAGCGGCTCCTGCCCGCGATCGCGGCCCTCGAGGCCGAGCTCGCGAAGAAGGCCAGCGCGTGGAAGAAGGTCGTCAAGATCGGGCGCACGCACCTGCAGGACGCGACGCCGCTGACGGTGGGGCAGGAGTTCTCCGGGTATGTGCAGCAGCTCAAGGATGTGCGGCGCGCGATCACGAACGCGCTGCCGGGTGTGTACGAGCTCGCGCTCGGCGGCACGGCGGTCGGCACGGGACTCAACACGCATCCCGACTACGCCAAGCTCGTGGCGAAGAAGATCGCCGAGGAAACGAAGCTCCCGTTCAAGAGCGCGCCGAACAAGTTCGCCACGCTCGCGGCGCACGACGCGCTCGTGTTCCTCTCGGGCTCCTACAAGACGGCGGCGGCGGCGCTGATGAAGATCGCCAACGACATCCGTTGGCTCGGCTCGGGCCCGCGCTGCGGCATCGGCGAGCTCAAGCTGCCGGAGAACGAGCCGGGCAGCTCGATCATGCCGGGCAAGGTGAACCCGACCCAGTGCGAGGCCCTGACCATGGTGTGCGCGCAGGTGATCGGCAACGACACGGCCGTGGCGGTCGCGGGCTCGCTGGGCAACTTCGAGCTCAATGTGTTCAAGCCGGTGATCATCCACAATGTGCTGGAGTCGGCGAAGCTGCTCGCGGACGCCTGCGACTCGTTCCGCGAGAACTGCATCGCCGGGCTCGAGCTCGACATCGCCCGCGTGGACGAGCTGATGAAGAAGTCGCTGATGCTGGTCACGGCGCTCAACCGCCACATCGGCTACGACCATGCCGCCAAGGTGGCCAAGAACGCCCACAAGAAGGGCCTGACCCTGCGCGAGAGCGTCATCGAGCTCGGTTTGATGACCGGGGAGGCCTTCGACAAGGCCGTGATTCCGACCGACATGGTGGCCCCCAAGCGGGGCATGAGCATGGCGGGTGGCTAGGGGTTCCTGCGGGGCCGGCGGAGATTTGGGCTGACTCCCGTCCCGCCCGCCCCTACACTCTTCCGCCCCGAAGGGTCCTACCCACATGAAGATCAACACTCGTCGCAGCACGACCAAGCACGCCAAGAAGACCGGCTACCGCACGCGCCAGCGCACCAAGGGCGGTCGCAAGACCAACCGTCGCCAGCGTCGTCGCCACGGGAAGATCTGAGCGCTCGCTCGCGGCGGGCGCGCCGGCGCGTCCGGCGGCCGCTGCAAGGCTCTGGCGCGTGCTCGATCGCCGCTCGAAGCTGCCTCACATTTTGTTCGCGCTGCACTCCGCGGTCGCGACGCTGTGCGTCGTTGGCCCCGGATACAAGTGGTGGGG
>VGYZ01000003.1 GCA_016872795.1 Planctomycetota bacterium | reverse complement strand
CGTCGCGCGCAAGAAGCGCATGGAGGGGTGCAATGTCCTCCACCCGATGGGCTGGGACGCCTTCGGCCTGCCGGCCGAGCAGTACGCCATCCAGACCGGCGTGCATCCCACCGAGTCGACGGCGACCAACACCGCGAACTTCCGCCGCCAGCTCAAGAAGATCGGCCTCTCCTACGACTGGAGTCGCGAGGTCAACACCTCGGAGCCGAACTACTACCGCTGGACGCAGTGGATCTTCAAGCGCTTGCACGCGCAGGGGCTCGCCTACCAGGCCGAAGTGCCCGTGTGGTGGTGCGAGGAGCTCAAGACCGTGCTCGCGAACGAAGAAGTCATCAACGGCCGCAGCGAGCGCGGCAACTACCCCTGCGTGCGGCGTCCCCTCAAGCAGTGGATGCTGAAGATCACGGCTTATGCGGAACGACTGATCGCGGACCTCGACGGGCTCGACTGGCCGGAGTCGATCAAGATCCAGCAGCGCGAGTGGATCGGGAAGAGCGAGGGCGCCGAGGTCGAGTTCGCGGTCGAGGGTGGAGCGGAGAAGCTCGTCGTCTTCACCACGCGCCCCGACACGCTGTGGGGCGCGACCTTCATGGTCGTGGCACCGGAGCACAAGCTGCTCGCGCGCGTTCCCGCTTCGCAGCGCGCCGTCGTGGACGCGTACTGCGCGAGCGCAGCCTCGAAGTCGGAGCTCGAGCGCACGGAACTCGCCAAGGACAAGACCGGCGTGTTCAGCGGCCTCTACGCGCACAATCCGGCCTTCGATGTGGGCGATCCGCGCGCTCGCATCCCGATCTGGGTGGCCGACTATGTGCTCATCTCCTACGGCACCGGGGCGATCATGGCCGTGCCCGGACACGACGAGCGCGACTTCGCGTTCGCGCGCAAGTTCGGCATCGAGGTGCGCGAAGTCGTGCGGCCGCCGCAGGGCGAGCAGGGTCTCTCGGACGGCGTGTGCTTCACCGGCGACGGCACGGCGGTGAACTCCGGCCCGATCGATGGACTCGCCACGCCGGCGGCGAAGGCCAAGGCGATCGAGCTGCTCGGCGCGCGCGGCGTCGGCGTCGCGCGCACGACCTACAAGCTGCGCGACTGGCTCTTCTCGCGCCAGCGCTACTGGGGCGAGCCGTTCCCGCTCGTGCACCTCGCCGACGGCAGCACGGTCTCGGTCGACGACGAGGCGCTTCCGATCGAGCTCCCGCAGATGGACGACTTCAAGCCGTCCAGCGACGGCTCCGCGCCGCTCGCTCGCGCGAGTGCATGGCTCCAAACCACGCACAAGGGCGCTCCCGCTCGCCGCGACACCGACACCATGCCGGGCTGGGCCGGCTCGTGCTGGTACTGGCTGCGCTTCATGGATCCGCACAACGCGAGCGAGCCGTGGTCGAAGGCCGCGGAGAGCTACTGGGGTCCCGTCGATCTCTATGTCGGCGGCGCGGCTCATGCGGTGATGCACCTGCTGTACGCGCGATTCTGGCACAAGGTGCTCTACGACATCGGCCTGGTGCACACCAAGGAGCCGTTCCACAAGCTCTTCAATCAGGGCCTGATCACGGCCTTCGCGTACCAGGACAAGACCGGCCGCCTCGTCGCGAGCGACGAGGTGGAAGCGCGCGGCAACGAGTTCGTGCGCAAGGCCAGCGGCGAGCCGCTCGAGCAGATCGTGACGAAGATGGCGAAGTCGCTGAAGAATGTCGTCAACCCCGATGATGTGATCGCGGAGTACGGCGCGGACACGCTGCGGCTCTACGAGAGCTTCATGGGTCCGCTGGCCGACTCGAAGCCGTGGAATCCGCGCGACATCACGGGCTGCGCGCGCTTCGTCGAGCGCGCGTGGAAGCTGATCGTCGATCCGGAGGGTCACGATCCCGTGCGACCGCAGTTCCGCGTCGATCAGGGCGAGCGCGCGCTCGAGGGCGAGACGCTCGAGCTCGAGCGCTCGCTGCACCGCGCGATCGCACGCATCGACGATTCCTTCAAGGCGTTCAACTTCAACACCTCGATCGCGGCGCTCATGACATTCGTGAACGAGGCCTACAAGCGGCACTCCGCGCTGTCGCGCAGCCAAGCCGAGCGCTTCGTGCTCTCGCTCGCGCCGTTCGCCCCGCACCTCGCGGAGGAGCTGTGGTCGCGGCTTGGCCATGCCGAATCGCTGGCCCATGTCCCGTGGCCCAAGGTTCGGCGAGAGTTCCTCGAGGACGACACGGTGGAGATCGTCGTGCAGGTGGCGGGCAAGCTGCGCGGACGCGTGAGCGTCGCGAAGACCGCGTCGCAGGCCGAGATCGAGGCGGCGGCGCGTCCGTCCGTCGCGAGCTGGGTCGAGGGCAAGCAGCTGGCGAAGGTCGTGCTCGTCCCCGGACGCCTGATCAACTTCATCGTCAAGTGAGCCTGTGAGTACGCCATCCAGTGCGATCCGTCGGAAGCTCCTGACGCTGTTCGCGGCGGCGTTCGCGCTGCGCCTCGCGGCGACCGTCGGGTTGCACGCAACCTTCCTCGCGCCCGGCACGACGCCGTGGCAGTGGGGGCACGAGCCGGCGTGCATCGCGCAAGCGTTGCTCGACGGCCGCGGCTTCGCAGACCCGTGGGGACATGGCACGGGTGTGACTGCGTGGCTCACTCCGCCGTACCCGCTGTTGCTCGCGTTCGCGATGAAGCTCGGCGGCGGCGTCACACCCACGACGGCGTGGATCGTCGCAGTCCTCCATGCGCTCGCCTCGGCCGGGACCGCCGTCGCGCTCGTGCGACTCGGCGGTGACATCGGTCACGCACGCGCGGGTCGCCTCGCCGGCTGGCTCTTCGCGCTCTATCCGATCGCGCTGGCCAACTCGGCGCAGGTGATCTGGGACACGACGCTCGTCGCGCTCGCGCTGACGCTCGTGTTCTCGCTGGTGCTGCGCTCGACTCCGTCGAGCGCTTCCGTCGCAACAGCGGGACTCGGCTACGGCGGCCTGCTGTTCTTGAACCCTGCTCCCGTGAGCCTTGCACCTGCCTTCGCCTGGTTCATCGGATGTCGCTCCGGCCTGCGCGGAGCGGCGCTGTTCCTCGCCTGCGCGAGTGCGGTCACGCTTCCGTGGATGCTCCGCAACGCGCTCTCGGTCGGAAACTTCAGCCTGCGCCCCAACCTCGGTGTCGAGCTGCGCATCGGCAACCACGATCGCGCCACGGGGTATCCCGAGCCGTTCAAGTACCATCCCTCGCATGTCGAGGCCGAGCTCTACCTCTACCTGCGCAGCGGAGAGGCCGAGTACTGCGCGGCGAATGCGCGGCGCGCGCTGGCGTGGATTCGCGCGCACCCGGCGCAATTTCTCGAGCTTTCCATCCGACGCTCGTCGCAGTTCTGGATCGGAGAGCCTCCGCCGCTCGATCCGCGCACGAGTGCGGGCAAGAGCGCCGCACGGGATCCCTCAAGCTGGATCAAGTTCGTGAGCTACGCGCTCGTCGGAGCCCTCGGGATCATCGCTCTCGGCGGCCTGCGACTCACGCGCGACATGCGCATCCTGTTGGTCGCCTCGCTGCTGTGCTTCGGCTCGCCGTACTATGTGACATGTGTCTCCGAACGCTATCGCTTCCCGCTCGACCCGCTGCTCGTGCTTCTCGCGGCTGCGCTCCTGGTCCAGTGGCGTGAGCG
Source organism: Planctomycetota bacterium (assembly GCA_016872795.1). Taxonomy (GTDB): domain Bacteria; phylum Planctomycetota; class UBA1135; order UBA1135; genus F1-120-MAGs118. The sequence continues at coordinate 91,401 of VGYZ01000003.1, read as the reverse complement.
ACGGACCGCGCGCCCATGAGTGACGAGAAGAAGAAACTCAACAGCTTCAAGGACCTCGCGAAGTTGCGCGGGGGTCCAGCGCCGGAGGCCGCCGAGCCGCAGCCGAAGTTCAAGTTCATCAGCGACTTCGGGCCCGAGCGCAAGATCGACGACATCGCCGAGGCGCAGGCACGCGAGCGCATCGCGCGCCGCCCGCTGGCCTTCGAGGCCATGGCGCACGGTCCGAAGGTCTACGCCGATGTGGAGTCCGAGGAGATGCTGATCCTCGGCTCGTTCCGCGTGCGAACGGTGTTCCCCGAGGATGTGCGGCGCGAGGTCGAACACCTCCCGCAGGATCCCACCGAGGAGGACAAGCGCGGTCGCCTCGACCTGCGCGAGCGCTGCATCTTCACCATCGACGGGGACGACGCGAAGGACTTCGACGACGCGATCTCGATCGAGGTGCTCGCGCACGGCGCCTACGAGGTCGGCGTGCACATCGCGGATGTCGCGCACTATGTGCGCCCGGAAACTTCACTCGACGCCGAGGCGCTCGCGCGCGCCACGAGCATCTACCTGCCCGATCAGGTGGTTCCGATGCTCCCCGAGGAACTTTCCAACCACCTGTGCTCGCTCGTCGAAGCACGCGACCGCCTCGCGTACTCGGTATTCATGGTGTTCGACGCCGCGGGCAAGCGCACTTCCTCGCGGATCGCGAAGAGCGTGATTCGCAGCGTGAAGCGCAACACATATCGCGTCGTGCAGGAGCTGCTCGATGGCAAGGACACCGACGAGTCGCGCGCGATCGCGCACCTGCGCGAGCCGCTCGAGCACTTCCGCAAGTGGACCGTGCGCCAGCAGCAGTTGCGCGACGCCAAGGGCTCGATGCGCATGCAGTCGCGCGAGCGCAAGTTCCAGTTCGACGCGCGGGGCGAAGTGACGGCCGTGGTCGACTATCCGCGCTACTTCTCGATGGCGCTGATCGAGGAGACTGCGCTGGCCGCGAACCAGGCCGTGGGCGATCTGTTCCGCGAGCGCGGGCTTCCGACGATCTACCGCGTGCACAAGGAGAAGAGCGCGGAGGAGATCGAGGCCGTCGCCAAGCAGCTCGAGGAGCACGGCCTGCGCATTCCGACGAAGGAGCGACTCACCGGCCGCGACATCGGCCGCCTGATCCGTTCGGCGCGCAAGAAGCCGAACGCGGAGGCGCTCATCCAGCGCATCATGGGCCTGATCGAGCGCGCCGTGTACGAGGTGCACGACCACGAGGACATCGCCGGTCACTTCGGCCTCGCGCGCAAGGCCTACCTGCACTTCACCTCGCCGATCCGCCGCTACCCCGACCTGATGGTGCACCGCTGGTTGTGGGCCCTGGAGAACCGTCCCGAGGAGACGGCGCGCGAGCTGAAGACGCTGGAGCTGCTCGACGACCTCAACGCCGTCGCGGCGCACAGCTCGGCGCAGGCCGAGGTGGCGGAGATGTGCTCGTACGCGGTGGGGGACCTCAAGGTCTGCCAGTTGATGCACCCGCACATCGGCGAGAAGCTCAAGGCGCGCGTGCATCGCGTTTCGCCACCGGGCATCGAGGTGTTTCTCTCAGACTTCAATGTCACGGGCTTCTTGCCGGCGCGCCTGATCGGCGAGAAGGTGGAGGTCAAGGGCCCGACGATCAACATCAAGCGCGGGCGCGCGTTCCTGTCGTTCACAGAGGGGCATCCGGTCGCCGTGCGGCTTAAGGACGTCGATTTCCTGCGCCTGCAGATCCTGCTGGAACTGGCGTGAGCATCCGCGCTTTCCTTGCGCTCGCGCTCGGCCTTGTTTCCTGCGGGAGCGAGGCTGCGTCCGATTCGACGCCGAATCCCTCAACTTCGACCGTGTTCGTGGTCGCCGACTCGGACAGCATTCCGGCCAAGACGATGCGTGGTCATGTCCACCTGATCGGCGAAGCTCCCACCATTGCGCCCCTAGAACTCGGGGCGAGCGAGGGCTGCGGAATCCTCCGGGCATCGGCTCCGTCCGAGCGCCTGCTCGTGAAGGACGCACGCATCGCCAATGTCCTGCTGCGCGTGAAGTCCGGCCCTGCGGCCGCAGACGCCCCGGTGCCGACCGAGCCGGCGGTCCTCGACCAGAAAGGCTGCGTGTTCGAGCCGCATGTGGTCGTCGTGCAGGCCGGTCAGCCGCTCTCCCTGCGCAACTCCGACCCGCTCGTCCACAATGTCAATGTGCGTTCGAGGCGCAACGAGAGCTCGAACCGTTCCGTCGCCCCCGGCGCGATGGGCCAGCAGCTGGTGTTCGAGAGAGCGGAGAACTCCATTCCCGTGCGCTGCGACACCCATCCGTGGATGCAGGCCATCGTGCATGTCGTCGACACGCCGCAGCACGCGCTCAGCGGTGAAGACGGCACATTCGAGCTCACGGGCCTCGTCCCAGGCGTCTACGACATCGAGCTGATTCACGAATGGCTCGGGCGCTTCTCGTTCTATGTGACCGTCGGCGACGAACATGGCGTCGAGGCTCGGCTCGGCCTGCGCGTTCCGACTCCCTGAAGCGAAGGCGCGTTTGACGCATCGCCACGCCGGAGAGATAGTCGGCAGCAGCGAAGGATGGACGCTTACACCGCTCAGGACTTGCTGCAGGCGACGCTGCGCTGGTTGCATGTCGGCGCCTCGGCCCTGTGGATCGGCTCGGCCTTCGCCTTCGGCAGCGTGCGGCGTGCGGTCGAGCGTTCCTCCGATGCCTCCGCTCGGCGGCGTACCGCGCTCGCGACCTATCCGGCGCTGCTCGGTTGGCTGCGCTGGGGCGCGGCGTTCACATGGATGCTCGGCTTCGCGCTGCTGTTCCTCGTCTACTACCGCGGGGCGCTCTTGCTCGACGCGGCCGAGCTCGACCCAAGCGACTTGCAGCGCCTCCTGCAGTCCGACGGACGGCCGACCTCGCGGGCGTGGATCCCCGGATTTCTCGCGCTGATCGCCGCCTTCCCCATCTACGAGCTGTGCGTGCGCTTCCTGCGCGGCGCGCTCTCGCTCTGGCTGGGCCTCCCGCTGTGGTTCGCCCTCGCCATCGGGCTCTCGTGCGTGCTGGAGAGCGAGTCGGGCTTCTCGAACCGCGCGGTGTTCGTGCACATCGCGACCTACCTCGCGACGGCCATGGCCGCGAATGCATGGCTGCGGATCTGGCCCGCCGAGCGCGCCGCGCTCCTCGCGCTGGCCTCGGGCGAGCAGCCCGACGCAGCCGCCCTCGCTCTCTCGCGCCAGCGCCAGCGCCACAACGCCGCCATGGCGCTCTCCGTGCTGCTCTTGATGCTGAGCACGCACCACACATCGCTGTACAGCGACACGCCGTGGCCGTGGCCGTGGGTCGCAGCAGTGGCGCTCGGCTTGGGCTTCGCGCTCGCCGAGCTGCTCGCCAAGCTTTCCGACCGCTTCAGCGTGGAGTGACGCGCGCCGACCAGCGCTCGCCGCTGCGCTTCAGCTCGACGCGCCCCGCCGCGAGCGGACGATCGAGCACCACGCGCTGCGCGATCCCGCCCGCCGGACGCACGACCAGCTCCACGAGCAGATCGCCCGGAAGCGTGGTGAGGATCTCCCGCCCGCAGGCGCCGAAGTACGACGGCTGCGGTCCCGCCACGCGCAACTGCTTGCGTCCGTCGCGGCCGATGAGCTCGACGCGCGCGTGCTCCGGCAAGCCTGCGATGACCAGCGCGCGCGCTACATTCCCGCGCACGTTGCGAAACACGCGGGTGCGTCCGCCGCACTGCGTCAAGACGAGATCCGCGTCGCCATCGCCGTCGAGATCTCCGCTGTAGAGGCCTCGCCCGACAAGCGGCGTCGCGCCAAGCGCTCCCGCTTCCGTCACGAGCTCGCGATACTTCCCGTGCCCGTCGTTCTCGAACAGCTGCGAGCGCTGCGCGTGTGTCTTGCCGTCGTGGTAGAGCTGGATGTTGTCGATGATGTGACCGTTCGTCACCGCGAGGTCGAGATCGCCGTCGAGGTCGAAGTCCTCCAGCACCGTCCCGAACCCCACCGGCATGCGACTCGGTGCCTCGAGCCCGATCAACAAGGTCACATCCTCGAACAGCCCATGCCCGTCGTTGCGATACAGCGTGTTGGACTCGTCGTCGAAGTTGGTGACGAACAAGTCGAAGTCACCATCCTCATCCATGTCTCCGCTCGCCAGTCCCATGCCAGCCTCGGTCATGCCGCGCCCGTCGACGCCCGCGCCAGAGAGCAGCGTGCCGTCCTCGAAACTGCCGTCCCCGCGGTTGATCCACAGGAAGTTCTCCGTGCTGTCGTTCGCGATGTACAGGTCGAGATCGCCGTCCGCGTCGACATCGCAGGGGACGATGCCCAGCCCCTTGCCGAAGGACTGCTCGATGCCATGGGCGAGCGTCGCGTCGCGGAACTTCCCCCGTCCATCGTTGATCCACAGCCGATCCTGCAGTGGCGCGTACGCGTCCGGATGGCACGCAGAGCGCCATCCGTCCTTGCGCTCTCCGCACCACAGGGGCCGCGCAAGATCGACCTGCACATAGCCCGCGACATACAGGTCGAGATCCCCGTCGCCATCGGCGTCGAAGAGCATCGCCGCGGTCGTCCAGCGCTCGTCGCGCAGCCCAGCCTCCGCCGTGCCATCGACGAACGCTCCCGACCCATCGCCGAGCAAGAGCACATCGGCGCCGAGATTCGTCACATACAGGTCGAGGTGCCCGTCGCCGTTCACATCGCCGACCGTCGCACCCATCGCATAGCCCGTGTGCGCCGCGGCTCCACTGCGCGCCGTCACATCCTCGAAGTGCCCGCGCCCGTCATTCAGAAACAGGCGATTCGTCGGCAGGTTTCCTGCAGGCTCGACAAACATGCCCGGCTCCGCTCCGCCCGTGCGCATCGGTCCGCCCTGCAACAAATAGAGATCGAGGTCGCCGTCCGCATCGACATCGAGCAGCACGCCGCCCGCGCCCATCGTCTCGGGCAAGTGCTTCTCGGGCGAGAGCCCCGCCTCATGCACGAAGTCGACGCCGCTCTCCGCCGTCATATCGACGAGCCACGCACCGGCAGCGGAAAAACGAGCAGTGTCCGGCAGCGCGGGATCGCCACCACAACTCGCCGCAAGCAGCAGCGCGCATGTGCCAGCCACATGTCGCCTCCAGACGAAGAAGCCTTCGACGCACCCGCGCGGGCGAACGCGCGGCGCATGAGACTCTTGTGTCACCGCTTGTCTCCAGCACCCTCGAGTCGCGCCTGAATCTCCGCATCTTGCGGACGCAGCGCGAGTGCGCGCGTCCAGCGCTCGCGCGCCGCCGCGCGGTCGCCCGCATCCGCCAGCAGGTCGCCAGCGCGCACGAGCAGCTTCGCGTTGCCGCAGCGCTCGAACGCGCTCTCGAGCACGCGCACCGCACTCTCCACATCCTTGCGATCCTCAGCGAGCAGCCTTGCGTGCCGCAGCGCGACCGGCACGAGCGCATCGCCCGTCGCCAGCCGATCCGCCGTGCGATAAGCCTCCAGCGCCGCGTCGATGCGTCCGAGCGCGCGCTGCGCATCGCCCACGGCGGCATGATTCGCCGCGTGCATCGGCCCGAGGTCCACTCCGCGCTGCGCGAACTCGAGCTGGTCGAGCAGGGGAGTCACCGCGCGATGTTTCTGCAGCAGCGCCAGTCCCTCCGCCTTGCGCTCGCCGCTGCGCAGCAGCATTCCCAGTCCGAACAGCGCCCCCGGCTCGACCGGATCGAGCTCCAGTGAGCGCCGAAAGTGCCGTTCGCCGGCCGCCGCGTCACCGCGCCGCACCGCGCTGCGACCGAGCATCGCCTCGACGCTCGCGCTTTTCCCCTCGGTTCGGCGCGCCAGCTCCGCCAACTCCCGCTCGGCTTCCTCGAAGCGCTGCAGCAGCTCGTTCGCCTCGACGCGCATCGCCAGTTCCGCCGCGCTCTTGCGCCCGAGTTCGCCGAGCGCCTCCGCCGGCCGCCCGAGCCGATACAGCGCCGTCCCGCGCGCCGCCGCGCCCTCCGCGCCGAGCCCGCGCGCGTGCTCGAGCGCCGCCGCGTACCGATGCAGCGCCAGCTCCGCCTCCACGATCCGCAACAGCCGCGCCCGATCTCCCGGCGTCCGCTCCTGCTCGCGCCACCAAACCTCGAGCGCCTCCTCGCGCTGCCCCGCGTTCCACAGCTCCTCCCCCGCGCGCCCCTGCGGCGCGAACGCCAGGATCGCGGTGACAGCCAGCTCGAACAGCGCGCTCACCGTGGCATGGTAGCGCGCGGCTCGAGCCCGGCACGCGAGAGCAGCGTTGCTGGCGGTGCCTGGCCCGCCGCGTTCGGATAGCAGACGCAAGGGCAGAGTGCTAAGTTCGAAGCCGAGTGACAGTTCGCGGTGTTCGCACGGGAGTCGTGTGCCATGACCAATCTGAGCGTCGAGATGAACGGGATGCGCTTCCCGAACCCCTTCATCTTGGGGTCCGGGCCTCCCGGCACCAACGCGCGCGTGATCGCCAAGAGCTTCGAGCTCGGGTGGGGCGGATGCGTGATCAAGACCGTCAGCCTCGATGCGAGCAAGGTGGTCAACACCGCTCCGCGCTACGGCAAGCTCCAAAGCCGACAGAGCGGCGAGGTGATTGGCTTCGAGAACATCGAGCTCATCAGCGATCGCCCCTTCAGTGTGTGGCTCAGCGAGCTGAAGGAGCTCAAGCAGCGCTACCCCGATCGCATGCTGATCGCGTCGATCATGGAGGAGTATCGGCGCGCTGCTTGGCATGAGATCGTCGAGCGCGTGCAGCAGACGGGTGTCGACGGCTTCGAGTTGAACCTGAGCTGCCCGCATGGACTGCCCGAGCGCCGCATGGGCATGGCGATGGGGGAGAACCCTGAGATCGTCGGAGAGGTCGTGGGTTGGGTGAAGGAGGTCGCGCGCATTCCCGTCTGGGCCAAGATGACGCCCAATGTCGGCAGCCCGGTCGTTCCCGCGGCCGCGGCCTTGCGCGCGGGCGCCGACGGCATCGCGGCGATCAACACGATTCTCTCGGTCATCGGTGTCGACCTCGACACGCTGCGCCCCAAGCCCAATGTCGAGGGCTACACCGTGCCGGGCGGCTATTCAGGTCAGGCCATTCGCCCCATCGCGCTGCGCCATGTGATGGAGATCGCGCGCGCCCACCCCGGCGTGGCGCTGTCGGGAATCGGCGGGATCGAGACGGGCGCGGACGCGGCGCAGTTCCTGCTGCTCGGCTGCCGAACCGTGCAGCTGTGCACGGGGCCGATGCTGCGCGGCTACAAGATCATCGACGAGCTGTGCCGGGATCTGTCGGTCTTCATGGAGCAGCACGGCTTCGCCTCCGTGGAGAGCTTCGTGGGCAGAAGCCTCGCGTCCTTCACGACCCACGCGGACCTCGTCGCGCGTCAGGCCGCGGCCAAGGCGGGCAATCGCGGCCAGACCAACCGCGATGCCGAGACTTGGCGCGGCGACATCCAGCGCGAAACGGCCTCGCTCGGGGGCTAGGCCCACGTGCTCGAGCGAGCAACGCCCGCCGCTCCCTGCGCGCGCCCGCGCGCGGCATCGAAACCCGGCCTCAACCTTCGTGTCGCCCCCACGCCTGCGGTACAACCGCCCAACCCGCCGAGGACCCCATGACTGACCAGCCTTCACAGATCGTTCGTTGCGGCCTGATCCAGCTCTCCAACCCGCTCAACGACGAGTCCAAGCCGGTGGCGGACATCGCGGAGGCGATGTTCCAAAAGCACCTTCCGTACATCGAGGAGGCGGGGCGCAAGCGCGTGCAGATCCTGGGCCTCCAGGAGATCTTCAGCGGCCCGTACTTCTGCCCCAGCCAAGACAAGCGCTGGTACGCCGCGGCCGAGCCTGTTCCGGGCCCGACCGTCGAGCGTCTGCAGCCGATCGCGCGCAAATACCAGATGGCGATGGTCGTGCCGGTGTACGAGCGCGCGATGCGCGGCCTGTACTACAACACCGCGGCCGTGATCGACGCCGACGGCACCTACCTCGGCAAGTACCGCAAGCAGCACATCCCGCAGGTCGCGGGGTTCTGGGAAAAATTCTTCTTCACTCCCGGCGACGGCGGCTACCCAGTCTTCCGGACCAAGTACGCGACCATCGGCGTGTACATCTGCTACGACCGCCACTTCCCCGAAGGCTGGCGCGCGCTCGGGCTCAACGGCGCGGAGATCGTCTTCAATCCCAGCGCGACCGTGGCCGGCCTCTCCCAGTACATCTGGAAGGTCGAGCAGCCGGCGGCCGCCGTGGCCAACGGCTACTTCGTCGCCGCGAGCAATCGCGTCGGGACCGAAGGTCCCTGGGGCATCGGCAAGTTCTACGGCACGAGCTACTTCGTGAATCCGCGGGGCGAAATGGAGGCCGTCGCGAGCGAGGACAAGGACGAGCTCTTGATCGCGGATCTCGACCTCTCGAAGATCGACGAGGCCCGCAATACTTGGCAGTTCTTCCGCGACCGTCGCCCCGAAGCCTACGGCGATCTGGTCCGCTAGGCGCGCGCTCCCTCACGCCAGACAACTTGGCTCTTCCTGTGTACCCATGACCCAGCCCATCCTCCTGCGCGGTGGAACCGCGGTGACGGCCGAGTCCGAGGCTCGCGCCGATGTGCTCGTCGTGGGCGAGACCGTGGCCGCGGTCGGACTGGACCTCCCGGTGCCCTCCGGCGCACAGGTCGTCGATTGCTCGGGTGCGTATGTGCTGCCCGGCGGGATCGATCCGCACACGCACATGGAGCTCCCGTTCATGGGGACCGTGGCGTCGGAGGACTTCTTCTCCGGCACGAGCGCCGCCGCCGCCGGCGGCACGACCACCTGCATCGACTTCGTGATTCCGGGCGTGAAAGAGCGCGTCCTCGACGCGTACCACATGTGGCGCGGCTGGGCGCAAAAGGCGGCCGCCGACTACTCGTTCCATGTGGCGATCACCTGGTGGGACGAGAGCGTTCACGCGGACATGGGCCGGTTGTGCCGCGAGTTCGGGGTGAACAGCTTCAAGCACTTCATGGCCTACAAGGGCTCGATCATGTGCGACGACGAGGTGCTGGTGAACAGCTTCTCGCGCGCCAAGGAGCTCGGGGCCCTGTGCACGGTGCACGCCGAGAACGGCGAGCTGGTCGCGCGCCTGCAACAGCAGGTCTACGACGCCGGATTCCGTGGGCCGGAGGGCCATCCGCTGTCGCGGCCGCCCGAGGTCGAGGGTGAAGCCGCCAACCGCGCCATCCGCATCGCCGAGGTGCTCGGCGTGCCGCTCTACCTCGTCCACACCTCGTGCATCGACTCGCTCGAGGCCATCACACGCGCCCGCCTCGAGGGCCAGCGAGTCTTCGGCGAGGTGCTCGCGCAGCACCTTGTGCTCGACGAGAGCGTGTACCGCAATCCCGATTGGAATGTGGCCGCGCACTATGTGATGAGCCCGCCCTTCCGCGCGAAGGAGCACCAGGCGGCGCTCTGGCGCGGAGTGCAGGCGGGCATGCTGCAGACCACGGCCACGGACCACTGCTGCTTCTGCACTCCGCAGAAGCAGATGGGGCTGGAGGACTTCCGCAAGATCCCCAATGGCACCGGCGGCATCGAAGACCGCATGGCGATCCTATGGCATCACGGGGTCGCCACAGGCCGCCTGACGCGCAGCGAGTTCGTCGCCATCACCAGCACCAATGCCGCCAAGATCTTCAACCTCCACCCGAAGAAGGGCACGATCGCGGTCGGCAGTGACGCCGATCTGGTGGTGTGGGATCCGAACAAGTCGCGCACGATCTCCGCCAAGACCCATCACCAGAAGATCGACTTCAACATCTACGAGGGCATGCAGATTGTCGGCAGCCCCTCCCGCACCTATGTGCGCGGCAGCCTCGCCTGGGACGGCTCGAACCTGCACACGCGCCGCGGCTTCGGTCGCTACCTCGATCGCCCCTGCTTCAGCGCGTATTTCATGAACCAGCTGCAGCGCAATGCCCAGAGCCAGCCAGTCCCGGTCGAGCGCGTGCTGCCCAAGCGCAGCTCTTAGGCGCGCCCCGACCAAGCAACCCGGAGAGCCCCATGTCCAAGCCCTTCACCGCGCGTAGCTACGCCTTCACCGAGCAGGGCGACGCCCTGAACTGGATCGGCGGCAAGTTCGTGCCCGCCGCGAGCGGCCAGACGCTGCCGGTGGAGAATCCGCGCCATGCTCGCGCCATGGGACGCGTCGTGCTCTCAGGTCCTGCGGACATCGAGGCCGCCGTGCAGGCCGCCCACGCGGCGCGCAGGGAGTGGGCCGCGATGCCCGTGCGCGAGCGCGCCGACATCTTCTATCGGCTCAAGAGCCTCTTGCTGCGCGACCTCGAAGAGCTGGCGTGGCTCGTGTCCCACGAGAACGGCAAGACCTACGCCGAGGGGCGCGCGAGCGTCGAGAAGGCGATCGAGTGCGTCGAGTTCGGCTGTGCGCTCGGCAATGTGGGAGCCGGCGAGCAGCTCGATGTGAGCCGCGGCGTCAACTGCCGCGTCGATCACGAGCCGCTGGGCGTCGTCGCGGGCGTCTCGCCCTTCAACTTTCCGCTCATGGTGTGCATGTGGATGCTCCCGCAGGCGCTCGTCGGTGGCAATGCGTTCCTGCTCAAGCCGTCCGAGGTCGTGCCCTTCAGCGCGGGCCGGCTCGCGCTGCTCGTGAAGGAAGCCGGCGTGCCCGATGGCGTGTTCAATGTCGTGAACGGCGGCGCGGATGCCGTGAACGCGCTCTGCGATCACCCCAGCATCAAGGCTGTCGGATTCGTCGGCAGCACGCGCGTCGGCCGCATGGTCTACGCGCGCGGCAGCGCAACCGGCAAGACGATGCTCTGCCTCGGCGGGGCCAAGAACCACCTGATGATCGTGCCCGATGCGGATCGCTCCCTGACCTCATCGAATGTGGTGGCGAGCTTCACGGGCTGCGCCGGCCAGCGCTGCATGGCTGCGAGCGTGCTGCTCGCCGTCGGTAATGTCGACGCAATCCTGGGCGACATCGTCACGGGCGCCGGCAAGATCCGCCTCGGCGAGGACATGGGCGCGATCATCAGCAAGGCCGCCTTCGATCGCATCACCGGCTACATCGACGATGCCGAGCGCCGCGGTGCAAAGGTCGTGCTCGACGGGCGCAAGGCCAAGGGCCCCGACGGCGGCTACTGGATCGGGCCGACGATCTTGGATCACTGCACGCGCGACATGCCCAGCGCGACCGAGGAGATCTTCGGGCCGGTGTTGAGCATCCTGCGCGTCAAGACGCTCGACGAGGCGCTCGCGATCGAGAATGCCAATCCGTACGGCAACGCGGCCTGCATCTACACGACCTCCGGCGCCGTGGCGAACTATGCCACAGCGCGCCTCGAGGCCGGCATGGTCGGCGTGAATGTCGGAGTTCCCGTGCCGCGCGAACCTTTCGGCTTCGGCGGCTGGAATCACTCGAAGTTCGGCGCTGGAAACATGACCGGCTACGACGGCTGGCGCTTCTGGACGCGCCCGCGCAAGGTCACGACGAAGTGGGCGATCCAATCCGACACCACTTGGATGGGGTGAGAGCATGGCGATGAGCTCCGAGGAGATGGTCGCGCTCTGCAAGCGGCACACGCTGTACACATGGGCGGTGCAGGACCAAGTCGACCCCTTGCCGATCGCGCGCGCGCAGGGCATCTACTTCTGGACGCCCGAGGGCAAGCGCTTCATCGACTTCAACAGCACGCTGATGAGCGTGCTCATCGGTCACTCGCATCCCAAGGTGATTGCGGCCATGAAGGCGGCCCTCGACGGCCTGATCTTCGCGTACCCGCAGGCCGCCACCGAAACGAGGGCGCGGCTCTCGCAGACCCTCGCGCGCCTGACCCCCGGCGACATCGACACATTCTTCTTCACCACCGGCGGTGCCGAGGCCAACGAGAACGCGATCAAGATCGCGCGCACCGTCACGGGTCGCTTCAAGATCCTCTCGCGCTACCGCAGCTACCACGGCGCGACCCACGCGACCATGCAGCTCACCGGCGACCCGCGCCGGTGGGGGAGCGAGCCCGGCGCGCCCGGCTTCCTGCGCATGCTCGACCCGGTGCCGCTGCAGTTCAGCTTCGGCACCACGGACGAGGAGATCACGCGCAATCACCTGACCTATTTGGAGGAGCTGATCGCGTACGAGAATCCCAAGGACATCGCCGCGATCTTCGTCGAGAGCGTCACCGGCACCAACGGCGTGCTCATCCCGCCGCGGGGCTGGATGAAGGGCCTGCGCGAGCTCACGGAGAAGCACGGGATCCTGCTCGTGTGCGACGAGGTGATGTCCGGCTTCGGGCGCACGGGCAAGATGTTCGCCTTCGAGCACGGCGGCATCCTCCCGGACATCGTGACCATGGCGAAGGGACTCACGAGCTCCTACATGCCGCTCGGTGCGGTCGGCGTGCGCCAGCATGTCGTGGAGAAGCTGCGCAACAAGTACTTCGCCGGCGGCCTCACCTACAACTCGCACAACCTCGCGCTCGCGTGCGCGCAGGCGGTGCTGGCCGTGACGGTCGAGGAGCGCCTGATCGAGAATGCGGTGGCGATGGAGAAGGTCATGCGCGCGGAGCTCGACCGCCTCGCCGCGCAGCACCCGTCTTTCAAGGAGGGCCGCCTGATCGGGCTCTTCGGCATGGTCGACATCCGCAAGAACAGCGCGGGCGACCTGATCGCGCCCTACAACGGCTCCCATCCCGCGATGACCAAGCTCGCCGCGTTCTTCCGCGAGCAGGGCCTGTTCTCGTTCCAGCGCTGGTCGAGCTTCTCGACCATCCCGCCGCTCACCATCAACGCCGAACAGATCCGTGAGGCCTTCGCGATCATCGATCGCGGGCTCGACATCACCGACGCCGCCTTCGAAGGCTGAAGCCGCAGCCGCAACGACAAGAGCCCTCTCGATGCAACACGACGCAGCCTGCGAGGCCTCCCCCTCGGACCTTCCCGCGGATGTCCTCGCCAGTCCGCTTTACAACCCGGACCTCGCGCCTGTTCCCCCCGCGCGCCGCAACTGGAGCACCTACAACTTCGCCGCGCTGTGGATCTCCATGGCGCACTGCATTCCGACCTACACGCTCGCGGGCGGCCTGATGGCGGTCGGAATGAACTGGTGGCAGGCGCTGGCGACGATCGGCCTCGGAAACCTGATCGTGCTCATCCCGATCCTCCTCAACGCCCATCCCGGCACGAAGTACGGCGTGAGCTTCCCGGTGCTCGCCCGCGCCAGCTTCGGCACGGTGGGGGCGAATGTCCCGGCGCTGCTCCGGGCGCTGGTGGCCTGCGGGTGGTTTGGGATCAATGTCTACATCGGTGGCGAGGCGCTCAGGACTTTCCTGTGCACATTCTGGCCGTCGTTCGCGGGGCTCGCCGAGGGCACGACGCTCGCGGGCCTCTCGGTTCCCAGCGCGATCACATTCCTCATCTTCTGGGCGATGAACATCTTCATCGTCTACCGCGGCATGAATGCCGTGCGCGTGTTCGAGAACTGGGCGGCGCCGCTCGTGCTGGTGCTCGCGGCCGGGCTCTTGTGGTGGGTGGTGGAGCGTGCCGATGGGGTCGGCCCCTTGCTCTCCCATCCGTCGAAGTTCCCGACGCTGGGCGAGTTCTGGCCGGTGTTCGTGATCTCGCTCACGGGCATGATCGGCTTTTGGAGCACGCTCGCGCTGAACATCCCCGACTTCACGCGCTTCGGGCGCGGCCAGCGCGAGCAGGCCGTCGGTCAGGCGCTCGGGCTGCCCACGACCATGATCGCGTTCTCCGCCATGGCGGTCGTGATCACGAGCGCCAGCGCCGCGATCCTGCCCGGAGCCAACCTGAGCGAGCTGTGGAACCCCGAGTACCTGCTCGGAGTGATGACCTCGCCCGAGACCCCTTCGGGCCTCTCAGGTCCCCTGATCCCCGACGCGGCCACGCGCGCGATCGTCGCCATCGTCTCCGTGTTCGGCATCGTGATCGCGACGCTCTCCGTCAACATCGCCGCCAATGTGGTGAGCCCCGCGCAGGACTTCGCCAACCTGGCGCCGCGCCACATCTCGTTCCGCACCGGCGGCCTCATCACGGGGATCCTCGGGATCCTGTGCATGCCCTGGAAGCTGATGGCCGACCCCGCGACCTACCTCGACGGCTGGCTCGGCGGCGTCGGCGCCCTGCTCGGCCCCATCGCCGGAATCATGATCGCCGACTACTGGCTGGTGCGCCGCCAGCAGCTGGATGTCCACGAGCTCTTCCGACCCTCCGGCGCCCACGCCGGCAGCAATCCGGTCGCCATGCTCGCCCTGGCCCTCGGCGTGCTCCCCAACCTGCCCGGATTCCTCGCTCGCATCGGCGCCCTCGAATCCGCCCCGGCCTTCTTCGCCGCGATCTACCCCTACGCCTGGTTCTCCGGCGTCGCCATCTCCGCCCTCGTCTACACCCTCCTCATGCGCCGCCAGCGCGCTACCATGCCCGCTTCAACGCACCCGTAGCTCAACTGGACAGAGCATCGGTCTTCGGAACCGAGGGTTGTGGGTTCGAATCCCCCCGGGTGCACTTCTCAGGCCCTAGAACGGGCATGGTCCCGCACGGAGCAGCACCCTGCGGCACCCCTTACCGGTAAGAAATCCGGCAAGAAAAGGAAGTTGCATCTGTCCCCGTCCGCCGCACCCGCTCGTCCTCCGCGGGCACGTTGGGACGATGAGTTGGGCGAGGGGGGAGGCTGATAGAGTGCGGGGTGTGGGCGTTGCGCAGGGTGCGCGCGCGAGTGGGGCTTCGAGTGGGAGAGTTGGCGATGGTGCGGTCGATGTGCGCGGCGTTGGTGGTGGCGATGGCTCTGGTTCCGGCCTGCGGGGGGGAGAAAGCGCCGGCGAAGAATCAGTTTCAGGAGGAGAAGAAGGAGAACAAGGTCGAGGTGTCGCTGCTGATGCCGAGCGGGGCGCGCTGGGTGTGGATGTTCGCGCCGGGCTCGAACGAGACGGTCCACGAGGGGACGCGCGGGACGCTGACGCGCTCGACTCCGATGGTGTTCGTGGTGCACGGGCCGAAGGGGCCGCAGACCTACACATGCGGGGACCGCGCGATCGAGTCGCACAACGATCACACGGTCTACAGCTCGAACGAGATGTCGAGCGTGAAGTTCACGGTCTGGAACTGACGCATTCCGCTCCGCCCGCAGCGGCCGCCGCGCAGGGGCTGACGAGGTGGAGCAGCGGGCGCGCGGGCACGAGCGTGACGGCGGTCTCGCGCTCATTGCCCGCCCAAGAGGACGGCGAGGCCGCTGGCGGAAATGCCGGAGCCGGCGAAGGGCGTGGGGATGGGGTGTGCGGTGGTAGCTCGGAGTGGGGGTCGGTATCGTTCGCGGGATGAGTTGCCCCCTACGCTTGTGGAGTGCCGTGTTGGTGAGTTGGAGTGCCTTCGGAGTGCTGGCTTGCTCGGCACCGATGCGAGCGACGGAGCGCGGGCTGCTGGAGCCGGGCGGGGCGAACTACGCGCCGGGCGGGGCAAGCTACGCGCCGGGCGGGGCGGTGGCCTGGGCGCCGGCAAGCGCGCCGATGGCCGCGGCCAGCTATGCGGGCGGGGCGCTCGGCACGACGCATGTCATGCTCGGCGTGCAGGAGTTCAACGATGCCGACTTCTGGGAGCCGATCGAGTCGAAGGTGATGCTCGCGTTCGACAGCTCCTACGAGAACCTCGACGACTGGATCGGCTTCGAGTGGGGCGGGGGCGTGTACTTCAACGACGGCGATCGCGCGACGGATGGTCCCGCGACGCCGGGCGTGCTCGACTACAGCCTCGACTCGGACCTCGAGATGTACGAGGCGTCGCTCGGCATGCGGCGCACATTCCTGCGCAAGACATCGTTCCGTCCCTACATCGGCCTCGGAGCGACCGCGGTCTACTACGAGGCCGAGCAGATCGAGAGCGGGCCGCCCGTGCCGCCGGCGATCGACGACTATCGAGCGCGCATCGACCACAAGCGCATGACCTTCGGCATCTATGTGCACGCGGGGTTCGAGCTGCAGCTCGGCGAGAACTGGATGCTCGGGCTCGATGCGCGCGCCCTGCGAGGAACGGACTTGCCGGAGATGTTCGGGCACGGCGATCTCGACTACGACCGCGCGAGCTTCTTCGTCGGGTTCGGCGGCTGAGCGGGGCTCGCCCGCGGCGAGCGAAGGACCACACCATGCGATACTTCCACCACATCGCGCTCGCCGCGACTCTGGTTGTCGCAGGATGCCGCAGCGCGCACGAGGCGCAGCCGGCGCGCGAGAAGGCCAACACGCCGGTCGCGCCGCAGTTCGCGAACGCGAGCCTCGAGGATCCGGGCACCGTGAGCGACAATTGGCTCGCTTCGTTCGGGGATCCCGCGCTCGATGCGCTCGTGGAAGAAGCCGAGCGCAACAACCCGGACCTCGCCATCGCTTGCGCGCGCCGGGATCGCGCCATCGCGGAGGCGGGCAAGGCCGACTCGACGCTGCAGCCGAAGCTCGACGCCGTGGGCGGTGCGCAGCGCACGGACACATCGCGCGCCTCGGCGGACCAGTTCAACTTGGGCCTGTCGATCTCGTGGGAAATCGATGTGTGGGGGCGACTCTCGGATGCGACGCGCTCAGCTTCCGCGCCATCGAGATCGATCCGGCGACGGGCACGGGCGAGAACAACGCGCGGCTCGCGAATCCCGGCGAGAAGCTCGTGCCGGGCCAGTTCGTGAACGCGGTGCTGCTCGGTCTCACGCGGCCGGCGTGCATCACGGTTCCTCAGCGCGCGGTGCTCGTGACAGGAACGAGCGCGAGCGTCTACTTGGTGAAGGACGGCGTGGCGCAGGCGCGGGCGGTCGAGCTCGGCGAGTGGCTCGAAGGTGACTGGGTGATCGAGGCCGGATTGGCAGCGGGTGATGAGGTTGTCGTCGAAGGCATCCAGCGTGTGCGACCCGGCGTCAAGGTCAGCGTGAGCGCCCCGTCGGCCGCGAAGGCCAACTGAGGCGCAAGGCGATGCTCTCCAAGTTCTTCGTCGACCGTCCGATCTTCGCGACGGTTCTCTCGCTGCTGATCGTGCTCGTCGGGGCGCTCGCCGTGGTGGCGCTCCCCGTGGCGCAATTTCCGCCGATCGCGCCGCCCACCGTGCGCATCCGCGCGACATGTCCCGGCGCGAGCGCCGAGACGGTCGCGCAGTCTCTTGCCGCGCCGATCGGCGATGTGTACATGGCCATGCAGGCGTACCTGTCGGCCCTGTACATCAACGACTTCGTGCGCCAAGTCGCATCTATCGCGTCAACATCCAGGCAGCGCGCGAGCATCGAGCGTCGCCCGAGGACATCGGCCGCTTTCACGTGCGCTCCAAGCGCGGAGACATGGTGCCGCTCGCGTTGTTCGGCGCGCTTGTGGCGACCACGCTGCGTGGCATCGACATGGACATCTACTTCCAGATCGGCCTGCTCACGCTGGTGGGTCTCGCCGCGAAGAACGCGATTCTGATCGTCGAGTTCGCGGTCGTGCTGCGCAAAGAAGGCAAGAGCGTCGTCGAGTCGGCCGTGGAGGCCGCGCGCCTGCGCTTCCGACCGATCCTGATGACTTCGATGGCGTCGATTCTCGGTGTGCTGCCGTTGGTCACGGCATCGAGCGCGGCGGGGCGTCACTCGATCGGCACCGGTGTGCTCGGCGGACTGATTGCCGCCACGGTGCTAGCCGTCATCTTCGTGCCGCTCTACTTCAAGCTGCTGCAGCGCGAAACGCCGAGCACCAAAGAGCTCGAAGGCTAGCGCCGCATTCCAACCGTCAAGAGCAAGTCGCGCTTGGAGAGCGTGCCGACCAACATGCGGCCGCCGTGTCCGTCGACGACGGGCAGCCGCTCGCCGTAGTGGCGCATCAGCTGATCGAGCGCGACACCGACGGTGGAGTCGAGCTCGAGGAACGGGAAGTCTGGGTCCATCAACTCCGAAGCGATCACTAGGCGTGCGAGGCTCGAGTCCGCCAGCGAGCCCTTGATGTCGTGCAGGCTGACGGCGCCGAGGAAGCGGTTGTCGGCGTCGACCACATACACATAGTTGTGGCGGTGGTTCACGAAGTGTGTCACGAGATCCGCGAAGGGCGTGTTCTCGCGCACGGTCACCGGCGGAGGACGCACGAGCTCGCGGATCGTGGCATCCTCGGGGCGTGCGAGCGCCGCGCGCGGGCCCTGAGACGCGAGGCGGGGCGCGTACATCGACTTGGGGTCGATGGCGCGCGCGGTGTAGTAGGCGACGACGCAGGCGAGCATCAACGGCAGGACGATGCCGTAGTCGCGCGTCATCTCGAACAGCATCAGAATCGCCGTCAGCGGCGCATGCGTGACGCCCGCGAGGAACGAACCCATGCCGACGAGCGCGTAGGCGCTCGGACTAGCGCTGTGCGCCGGCATCTGCGAATGCACGAGCTCGCCGAACAGCGCGCCAAAGGCCGCTCCGACGAACAGGGTCGGCGTGAACACGCCGCCGACGGCTCCGGAGCCGACCGTGGCGATCGTCGCCGCGAACTTGCACACGAGCACCATCGCGACGATCTGCCAGATCCACTTGGAGCCGAGGATCGCGTCGATCGACGAGTAGCCGTTGCCCCAGACCTGCGGAATGTAGAGCGAGAAAATCCCGACGATCGTGCCGCCCACGGCGAGGCGCAAGGGAAGCGTCGGAACGGCCGCGATAAACAGTGACTCGCTGTCGCGCAGCGAGCGCACGAACCAGGGCGCGACCGCGCCGAGGAGCATGCCGAGCACCATGTAGGGACCGAGCTCGACATAGCTCACCAGCTCGAACTGCGGAATCTCGAACAGCGGTGCGCCACCGAGCAGCGCACGCGTGGCGAGAGTCGACACGACGGAGGCGAACACCAGCGGCCCGAAGCTCTCCATCGCGATCGTGCCGAGCACGATCTCGGCCACGAAGAGCGCGCCCGCGATGGGGACATTGTAGGCGCTGGCGATGCCGGCTGCGGCGCCGCAGGCGACGAGCAGCTGCAGACGGGGTCGAGGGAGAGCGCGGCGGCGGCCCATCCAAGAGGCGAGCATCGACGAGAGCTGGGCCATCGCGCCCTCGCGACCGATCGAGCCGCCGCTGGCGACGCTGAGCAGCGAGGCCGTGCTCTTGACGAGGCTCGGCCGCACGCGGATCGTGCCGTCGCCGAGCGACACGGCCTCCATGTAGTCCGTGGAGGGCTGCCCCTTGGCGAGGTGCGCGCCGTAGCGGATCACGAGGCCCGCGGCGAGACCGCCGACGGCCGGGATCACGACGCGCTCCCACGGCGCCACGGCGGCGGCGCCCGCCACCAGATCGCCGTCGACGCCGAAGGCGAGCTCCTGCACACGCTGCGCGAGCCAGCGGAACGCGACGGAGACGAGCGCGCCGCACAAGCCCACGATGCCCGCCCAGATCAGAGTGAGTTGCAGGTCGCTCGGACGCAGTGCCTCGACGAGGCGAAATCGCAGGGCGCGGCGCATGCGGGGCGGCAGAGTCTAGCAGTGCCCGCGGCCGGGGGCCCCTACGCGCAGTCGGAGCTGAGGTCGAGGCCGCGCAAGAGCTTGCGGCGCGTCCACTTGCCGAACTCGGCCAGCGCGCCGCTCGCGTGCGCGCGCACGACGCGACCATCGAGCCACGCGTGCGGGTCTTGTGCGAGGTCGCGCGCATCCGCGCAGCGCACGGACGGCGCGCGAGCCATGGCGTGCTCGCAGATCGACACGAGCTCGGCGTCCGCGTGCGGCGCGCGCTCGAGCAGCGAGGGCCGAGGCCCTTCGAGCAAGCGCTCGAGCGTCTTGGACGCGTCTTTTCCGTCGCTCCCGTGGGGCGGCTCGCCCGAGAGCACTCGATAGAGCACCGCGCCGAGGCTGTAGATGTCCGTGCGCGGATACGGCGGCGACATTTCGAGCGCCTGCTCGGGTGCCATGAACGCAGGCGTTCCCACGATCACGCCACTCGCGGTGCGCAGGCCGTCGTCGCGCTCGAGCTCGCCGTCCTCTACATCGGGCGTCGGCGTGTCCGCCGCGTCGATGTCCACCGCGTCGAGTCGGCGCGCGACGCCCCAGTCGAGCAGGTAGATCTCGCCCAATCGGCCGACCTTGATGTTCGAGGGCTTGATGTCGCGGTGGATCACGCCTTGGTCGTGGGCGAAGGCCACCGCCTCGCACACGGCGAGCAAGGCGCGCACGACGCGCGGCAGCGTCCACATGGCGTCGCGCCGACCGCAGAGTTCGATCACCTCCGCGAGGGTCGGCCCCGGCACGCGCTGCATCGTGAAGTACAGACGGCCGCGCAGATCGAGCCCGAAGTGGTGCACGGGGACGATCGAGGGATGCTCCAGCGTTCCGGTGACGCGCGCCTCGTCGACGAAGCGTCGCACCTGCGTCGCGGAGGGCTCGCGCTTTGCGTTGCCGTGCGGTGCGAGCCGCTTGAGCGCGAGCCCCCGCTCGAGAGCCGGATCCCACGCGCGCACTTCCTCCGCCAAGAGGCGCAGAAACATCGAGCGGGTCCCGAACGCTCGCGCGCCGCAGGGAGTGCCTAGAGCGCGAGCGCTAGCTCCGGGCGGCTTCGGCGGGCTTGGAACCCCCAAAGCGCCGCATCGGGATCACTTCCCGCCGCTCGCGGCAGCGCACGCACTCATCGAAGAAGCGCGTCTCGCCGGCGGGGGAGGCGTGCAGCACCTGACCATCGTCCTTGGCGTTCCAAGAAATCTTGGGGTTGTCCGTGACCGGGACCCAAGTGTGACCGAAGAGGCGGCAAAAGATGTTCATGACCTGCTCGAAGGCCGCACAGGCTATCGGATCGCGGGGGCTCGGGGTAGGGGGCCGCCGAGGCGCTCCAGACCGGCCGCGCTGAGCGGCTCGTCCGGTCGCTGGGCGAGTGCGGAGCGGTACAGCGCAGCCGCCTCCTCCGCGCGCCCCGTGTGCTCGCAGATCACGGCGAGGTTGTAGGCCGCAGCCCAGCCGCCTGCGGCCGCGGAGCGCTCGACGCCCGCGCGCGCGGGCCCCTGCGCGAGGCAGGTGCGGAAGCCTGCTTCCGCCGCCTGCACATCCCCGCAGTCGAGCGCGAGCAGCGCTGCCAAGAAGCGCGTGTCGGTGCGCTCGTGCGCGAGCTCGAGCGCGCCCTCGACCAGCCCGCGCGCCTGCTCGAAGCGTCCGAGCGCTCGCAGGGCGAGGCCCCCGAGCTCGAGCGCGTGGATCGCCCAGTCGTCGCGGTCGGAGGCGAGTCCGAGCGCAGTCTCGAGCGCGCAGAGCGCGTCGGCGGACTGACCCGCAGCCGACAGCGTGCGCCCGTATTGGTACCACGCGTAGCCGTCCTCGGGGCGGGCTTCGACCTCGCTGGCGAGCAAGGCCAAGTTGCGGGCGAGCTTGCCGCGGCGCTCGAGCGCCAGGCACGCGTAGCCGTGGTGCACCAGAAAGATCCCCGTGTCCGCGCGGGGCGGGAGCTCGCCCGCGAGGGTCCATTGTTCGTGGATGCGGCCCTCGAAGCAGCCGCGCGAGTCGCGGCGGAAGAAGCGCACGATGTCGGCTTCCGATGTGTCGCCCGCATCGAGTCGGTTGCGGACGCGCACGCGGCCGGCGCGTTCGGGAGCTCCGCTGGCGAAGGCGATCAGCCGCGCCCGCAGCTCCTCGGCCGCAAGCTCCGTGAGGTCGAGCTCCTCGTCGGCGTCGAGCACCAAGATCCAGTCGCCCGTGGCGAGTGCGAGCGAGGCGTTGCGCGCCGCCGCGAAGTCACCGCTCCACTCGGCGCGAGCCACGCGCGCTCCAAGCCGCTGCGCGAGCTCGAGCGTTCGATCCTGCGAACCCGTGTCGAGCACGCACACTTCGTCGACCACGCCCTGCGTGGAGCGGACGCAGCGCTCGAGGTTCGCTTCCTCGTCGCGCACGATCATGCACAGGCTCAGCTTGAGCATGGCGCTCTCATCGAACCGCGGACGGTCGGCGCAGCGCCGCGCGGCGGGAGATTCCCGCGCCTGAGACGAGCGGCCTCGGCTTTTGACGGCCGAGGCGACCGTGGAGAGCAGCTAGGCCATGCGGTAGGGCTTGGGCAGCACGAGCGGGGCAGCACCGGGGACGCCGTTGAGGCTCGCCGCCGACGCTTCCGCGCCACTGCACAGGATCACCGGCAAGCCGCGTCGCGCCGCCGCGGCTCGCGCAGCGCGCCCTCGCCGTCGAGCAGCGAGATCGTCCAGTCGAGCAGCAGCGCGCGCTCCTCCGCGGCGTGGCGCTCGTGCTGCGTCAAGGCCGCCACGCCATCGGACGCGAGCGGGACGCGATAGCCCGAGCGCGTGAGCATCGCTTCCGCGATCGCGCGCATGTTGTCCTGGTCTTCGACGACCAAGACCAGCGACCCGTCGCTCATCGACCGAAGTACTCCTGAAGCTGGCGGCGCAAGTCCGCGGCCGCGCGCGGGTCGACGACATCGAGCACCGCGAGCTCCCCCGCCGCGAGTTCGCAGCGACCGAGCGAGCAGCGCGCGAGCGCGAGGTTGAAGAGCGCCGAGACATTGCGCGAGTCGAGGCGCAACGCGCTTTCGTACAGCGGAACAGCGTCTGCGATGTGCCCGAGCTGGTGCAACGCGTAGGCTGCGTTCACATGTGCCTCGAGAAAGCGCGGCTCGAGCGCGAGCGCTTCGAGGAAGCTCGCGGCGGCCTCCTCGAGCTTGCCCTGCCCGGCCCGCACCTTGCCCATGTCGTTCAGCAGCGCCGCGCGCGTGCGCTCTTGGCTCACGATGCGCGCGCTAGCGAGGTCGTCGAGCGCGAGCGCGAGTCCGCGCTCGACATAGGCCGTCTCGAGCGCCGCGAGATCCGCCTCCGGAAGCGGCGCGATCCAGCGTCCCCTGAACGGTGTCGCGCGCTCGCGCTGCTCCTCGGGACGCGCTTCGAGCCGCGCGTGGTCGGCGAGCACTGCGGCGATGTCGACGGGCCCCTTGTAGATCACGGCCACGCGTCGCGCGCGGTCGACGAGGAAGCTCGTCGGCACCGGAGTTCGACGCCGACGATCGAGCACGCTGCCCTGCAGCGCATCGAGCGTCTCGAGCGCCTCCACGCTGGCGAATCCCGCGTGCATGGGCCAGTCCAGTCGCGTCAGCAGCTCCAGCGCCGCCGGGCGCGTGCCGGTCTCGTCCACGGAGAGGGCGAGCACATTGAGTCCCGCGGCGGCGAGCTCGTCGGCGCGGGCGGCGAGGTGCTTCAGCTCCGCCGTGCAGGGCGCGCACCAGCTCGCCCACAGCGTCACCAAGAGCGGAGGCTCGATGCCGGTCTTGACATCGGCCGCCTCGCCGTCGGGCGTCAGGATCGGCAGCGGCGGAAGCGGGACACGCGCCGCGAGCGAAATGCGCGCCACATCGCTCGGCGTGGCCGTCTTGGCCGCTGCCACCGGCAAGGTCGCCACGGCCAGCGGCGCAATGGGGAGCGCCACGCCAACGCCCTCCTCCAGCGTGAAGCGCCCGCGCTCTTGCGCGAGCCGAAACTCCTCGAGGCCAGCGTTCGACGGCTTGGGCCAACGCACGCGCACGCGCACGGCTCGCGCAGCGCCGAGTCCGAAGTGGATCCACTTGCTCGACTGCGCCAGGTAGCCCTCGCCCGCGCGCACGCCCTGCACGAGCGTGCGACCGTCCGAGAGCTCGACCTCTACGCGCGCGCCGATTGCATCGCGATTGCAGGTGCGGCCGCGCAGCAGAAACTCGAGCGTGCGCGCACTCTCCGCGCCTTGCTGCAGGAAGACGCGCAGGCGCGGCGAGTTGCGCCCAAAGATCACGAGGTCCGAGCGACCGTCGAGGTTCCAGTCGACGCGCGCGACGGCGCGCGTGTCGTCGGGCAAGTCGAGGCCGCTCGGCCCCGAGGCCGTGACGAAGCGACCATCGCGCGTGTTCAGGAAGGCGCAGTTCTCCTCGCGCCCGCTCCACGAGTGTCCCTCGCGCAGCATGCGGTGGATCGCGACCCAGCCGAGCTCGTAGCTCGCGCGCGAGGAGCGCTGGGCGGGAGTCGGAGAGAGCGACACGACCTGTCGCCAGAAGAAGCTTCACAAGTCCGCCGGATCCTGTCCGGTCACGAAGCCGTTGGGGACATACAGGTCCTGCCAGCCGTCCTCGTCGAGATCGACGAACAGCGAGCCCCACGACCAGCGCCCCATGGTCACGCCCGCGCGCTCGCTCACATCCTCGAAAGTGCCGTCGCCGCGATTGCGAAAGAGCGAGTTGCCGCGCGCGTGGCGCTGAAATCCCGCGCGTGTCGCCGGTTCGTCGGCCGCATGAAACTGGCGCTGGTAGGTCACGCGCTCACCGGCCGAGGAGAACATGTTGCTGACATACAAGTCGTAGTCGCCGTCGCCGTCGTAGTCGCCCCAGCTCACGCCCATGCCAGCGGCCATGTCCTCGACGCCCGCGCTCGCGGCGACATCGCGGAAGGTGCCAGCCTCGTTGCGGTAGAGGTTGTTGCGGCCGAAGTCGTTGGCGACGTAGCAGTCGATGTCTCCGTCGCCGTCGTAGTCCTCCCAGCTCGCGGCGAAGCTGAAGCGCCGGTTGTTTTCGTCGAGGCCGCTCTCACGCGTCGCGTCCGCGAAGCTCCACGCACTGCCCGCCGGCGTCGCGTCGTTGCGCAGCAAGGTGTTGGGGCGGCCGTTGTTGGCGTCGTGGTAGGGGAGCGGCGTGACATTGGCGTTGTCGGGAAGGACATAGCCGCAGCAGTACAGATCGAGGTCGCCGTCCGAGTCGTAGTCGACCGCACAGAGCGAGGTCGTGCTCGGCGCGCTCGCTCGCCCGCGCTCGGTGAACTTGCCCGTCCCGTCGTTCTCGAGCAGCAGCACATGCGGATCGAACTCGACCGCGAGGTCCTGATCGCCGTCGTTGTCGAAGTCCGCGAACAGCGCGCTGCGACACGGATCGAGGAAGTCGACGCCAGCCGACGCGGCCGTGTCGCGCGCGGTGCCGTCGCTCTGGCGCACGAAGAGGCGGTTGGGAAGGCCGCCGGGCTGCGCGACATAGAGGTCGTCGAGCCCGTCGCCGTCGGCGTCGCCAAGTGCCAGGCCCTCGTGGCCGATCAGCGACATGCCGAGCGTGCGATCGATGCGTGCGGCCCAGTGCTCGAGGTCGGGTCGCAGCTGAGCGTCGAAGGTCCGTTCCGCGGCGAAGATCGCGTCGGTGGCCTCGGCGAAGAGCGGCTTTTCGTTGCCCACGCGCCGCAGCTCCTCGTGGTGACGAACCTCGACTTGCACGATGCGCGGTAGCGCGTCGGCGCTCTCGCTCGCCAGGGCCGTCCAGCGCAACTCCCACATCGCGTGCACCTCGCTCGCACCATCGGCCTCAAAGCCCTTGGCGTGCAGGTACGCGCGCGTGCGGACGAAGTCGCCCTCGGGCTCGACCGAGAGCACCTTGAACTTCGCGCTCGACCGCTCGCCGCCGAAGGCCGCCGCGAGCTCGCGCAGTGCGGCGAGCACCGCATCCGGCCCCACGCGCACGAGGTCGCGCACGGGAGCGTCCGCACGACAAGCGGCGAACTCGCTCCCCGGCAGCGCCACGCTCGCGCACTCCGGCCGCAGATCGGCGCACGCCGCGCGCTCTCCGAGCAGCGGCGCCAGATGCTGCGCATCGAGCTCGGCGGGCTGCGCGAGAAGCGTTGCGAGAGCCGAGAGCTGCGCGCTCGCGCGCTCGTTGAAGAGCTCCGTCTCCCAGCCGTCGACGCGGCTGTCGCGGCGCGCGTACATCTCCGCGAACGGCGGGCTGCGCAGCTCGCCCATCGGCGCGGGCAACTCGCCCAGGTCCGGGCCCTGCGGCAGCTCCGCCGACGGAGAGCGCGCGCCACTGACTGCGGTGCTCGCGCTCGCCGCGGGTTCGCGCGAGCAGGCCGCGAGCAGCACCGCGCACAGGCTCGCCTTCAGCAACGACACGCTGGGCTTCAAGGGCCAAGAGTCTAGTCCAGCGAGCGCGGGGAAGGGCACGCCCGGGGGGACTCGAACCCCCGACCAGCGGATTAGAAATCCGCTGCTCTATCCAGCTGAGCTACGGGCGCGCGTGGGTCGGGGGGATGGGACTCGAACCCACGGCTCGGAGCACCCAAAGCTCCGCCTCTACCAACTGAGGTACCCCCCGGATCCGAGGCGCAGGTTAGCGCCGCGCGGCGTGCGCGGCGAGAGCGGGCGAGCGGGGTGTGGCCCCACGCGGCGCGGAACCCTAACCTCTCGCGCTCGCGATGGCCGCAGGTGCGGCCCGCGCAGCAGGGACACGCTCCATGAAGGTTCTGGTTGTCGGCGGCGGCGGGCGCGAGCACGCGCTGTGCTGGAAGATCGCTCAGTCTCCTCGAGTCGACGAGGTGATCTGCGCTCCGGGCAACGCGGGAACGGCGCGCGTCGCGCGCAACCTCGCGATCCCGGCCAACGACATCGAGAAGCTCGTCCATGTCGCCACCCACGAGCGCGTCGGACTCGTGGTGGTGGGTCCGGAAGAGCCCCTGTGCCTCGGCCTCGCCGATCGCCTGCGCGCCGCGGGAATCGCGGTGTTCGGCCCCGGCTCGTCGGGCGCGCGCCTCGAAGGCTCCAAGCTGTTCGCCAAGGAGTTTCTCACGCGCCATCGCATCCCGACGGCCGGTTACCGGCGCTTCGATCGCTCGGGCACGGCCAAGGCGTTTCTCGAAGGTTGCCGCGCGTGGCCGCAGGTGATCAAGGCGGACGGGCTCGCGGCCGGCAAGGGCGTGTTCGTCGTGCACAGCGCCAAGGAAGGCTGCCCGGTGATCGATGCCGTGATGGAGGAGCGCCGCCTCGGCGACGCCGGCCGCGAAGTGGCGATCGAAGAATTCCTCGCGGGCGAGGAGGTCAGCGTGCTCGCGATCGTCGACGGCGAGTCGCTGTGCGTGCTCGAGCCGGTGATGGACCACAAGCAGGTGGGCGACGGCGATGTCGGTCCCAACACCGGCGGCATGGGCGTGTACTCGCCCGTGCCGTTGTTCTCGCGGCGCCTGCAATGGCAGGTCGAACAGAACGTCCTGATCCCCACGCTGCACGGGCTGCGGCGCGACGGGATCGACTACAAGGGCGTGCTGTTCGTCGGACTGATGCTGACCGAAGCCGGTCCGCGCGTGCTCGAATACAACTGCCGCTTCGGCGATCCCGAGACGCAGGCCATCCTGCGCCGCTGGAAGGGCGATCTGGTGCCCTACCTGCTCGCCACGGCGAAAGGCAAGCTCGCGGAGCTCGAGTCCCCGAGCTGGGATGAGCGCACATGCGTGGGCGTCGTCGGTGCGGCCGAGGGCTACCCCGGCGCGTACCGCAAGGGCGACGAGATCAACGGCCTCGAGGCGGCCGAGCGTTTCGACGGCGCGGTCGTGTTCCACGCGGGCACCAAGCTGGGAGCGGGAAACGCCGTGGTGTCGGATGGCGGGCGCGTGCTGTGCGTCACGGGACTGGGCGCGAACATCGAAGAGGCGCGCAGGACCGCCTACGCGGCCTACGACGAGATTCGCTGGGACGGCAAGTTCTGCCGCCGCGACATCGGATTGCGCCGCGCGCGCGCGACCGTCGGCGAAGCCTAGCCGCGCGCGAGCCTCACAGCGGCTATGCTTCGCGTACTGCCGTGAAGCACGAAGCCATTCGCAAGTCGTTCGAGCGTTTCCTGCGCACGCGCGACCTCAAGCTGACCTCGCAGCGCTCGCGCATCTTCGAGCGCGCGTTCTCGACGCATGAGCACTTCAGCGCGGAGACGCTCTACGACTGGCTGCGCGAGGAAGAGGGGCCCAAGGTCTCGCGCGCGACGGTGTACCGCACGCTCGGACTGCTGCTCGAAGGCCGCTTCATCCAGTCGCTGGATGTTGGCCGCGGCGAGCTCGTGTACGAGCATGTGACGGGCCACGCGCACCACGATCACATGGTGTGCCTCGCCTGCGGCAAGATCGAGGAGTTCCACGACGAGCGCATCGAGGCCTTGCAGGCCGAAGCCAGCGCGAAGCGGGGCTTCGTGGTCGTGAGCCACGCTCACCGGCTCGTCGGCTACTGCCGCGGCTGCGTGCGCAAGGCACGCCGCGAGGACGAAGAAGAACAGCGCTTTGGAGGCGG
Organism: Planctomycetota bacterium; assembly: GCA_016872795.1. GTDB lineage: Bacteria > Planctomycetota > UBA1135 > UBA1135 > F1-120-MAGs118. The sequence goes on along the minus strand of VGYZ01000003.1, from coordinate 63,440 downwards.
CGCGGCCACGGAGTGACCCCCGCGGCCGCGTGCAGGCGTGCTCGCGCGAGACTACTTCGTCATGCGGCGCACCAGGCGCTCGGTGATGATCTTGGCCATTTCGCCGTCGTTCAGCGTGGCGAGGTACTTCTTCGCGGAAACCGTCATCTCGCAGCGGTCGAGGTCGAGCGTCTCGATCGTGACGGTGACGATCGACTCGTCGATGTTGGCCTTGGCGACGCGCGCGGCGTCGTCCCACTCGATCAGTTCCTTGCTGTTTTCCGCGAGGAACTTCTTGGTGGTGTTCCATGCCTCGCGCGAGTCGCAGTTGAGCTGCGTCACATAGACATTGCTGTCGAGCACGCGGTTGGCCGCGACGACGCCACCAGCAGCCGCGCCGACGGCGAGGCAACCGGGGAGCAGCGAGGCGGAGAGCAGGACACAGAGAGCGAAGGTACGCATGGCGTGAATTCCGAGGTGCAGGTCGTTGGAGAAGAGGTTGGAAGTTCGGTGGAGGACGCACTGCGCGGCTAACGGGCCGCGCTGCCGGCGGCCTCCACCAGTCGTCGATAGAACTCGAGTCCCTCGCCCGCCGCGCGCGGTCCCATGCGGGTCCAGCGCGGGTGGTTCCAGGGACTGAGATTGCGTTCAGGGTGCGGCATCAGGCCGAGCACGCGGCCGGTCGCGTCGCACAGGCCCGCGATGGCGTCGGTCGAGCCGTTGGGGAGCGCGGGATAGCGCGCCTGCCCGCCGTCGATGGTGACATAGCGCAGCGCGACCTGCCCGTTGCGGCGCAGGCGCTCCAAGGTAGCGTCGTCCTTGAAGACCAGCCGGCCTTCGCCGTGGGCGACGGGCACGGGCCACAGCGTGCCGGCTTCGAGCCAAGCGCACTTCGAGGGCTCGTTGCGCAGCGTCACCCAGCGACACTCGTAGTGCCCCGACTCGTTCGCCGAGAGCGCGATCGAGCGCCGCTCGCCGCCCTTGGGGCGACCGTCGGCGTCGAGCCCTTCGAGCAGGCCCGTGTCCACGAGCGCCTGGAAACCGTTGCACACGCCGAGCACGAAGCCACCGCGCGCGACGAAGGCCGAGAGCTCGCGGCCGAGGAATGTGCGCAGCCCGTGGCCGAGGACGCGCCCCGCCGCGATGTCGTCGCCGTAGCTGAAGCCGCCCGGGAGCACGAGGATGCGCGCCGCGTCGAGCCGCGCGGGCTCGGCGCAGAGCTTGTGCAGGTGCAGCAGCTCGGCGCTCGCGCCGCCGCACTCGAGCGCGAGCTTGGTCTCGTGCTCGCAGTTGGTGCCTGCGGTGCGCAGCACGATCGCGTGCGTGCTCATCCCTGAAAGCCTCCCTGGTGCGCGGCGCGCAGCGCGTCGAGGCTCGCGTCGATCACGACCTTGCCGCGCGTTCCTCGCACGAGCAGTCGTCGCCCCTCGCTCACGCGCCCCACGCGAGCGCAGTCGAGGCCTGAGAGCGCGCGCTCGAACTCGCTCGCGCGGCTCGCGTCCACTTCGACGAGAAAGCGTGTGCACGACTCGGAGAAGAGCCGCGTCGCGTCCGGGTCGTGGTGTGCCGGAATCGTCCCGCACGGCAGCGCGGAAAGGTCGAGCTCGAGCCCGCGCTCGCCCGCGAACGCCGTCTCGGCCGCAGCGACCGCGAGCCCGCCTTCGGAGAGGTCGTGGCAGGCGCGCACACTGCCCGCGGCGATCGCGCGGTGCAGGGCCTTCAGCGTGCGCGGCGCGAGCACGAGATCGGGGCGCGGCACGCGGCCGCCCGCGATCCCCATGTGCGCGAACCAGTGCGAGCCGCCGAACTCCGCGTGGGTCATGCCGACCATGTACACGGGATTCCCAGCGGTCTTGAGGTCCATCGTCACCGCGCGGGCGACATCCGGGACGATCGCGAGCGCCGAGACGAACAGAGTCGGCGGGATCGTGATGACCTCGTCGCCGACGCGGAACTCGTTGTTCAGGCTGTCCTTCCCTGAGATGAACGGCGTGCCAAAGGCCTTGGCCGTCGCGTAGCAGGCGCGCGAAGCCTCGACCAGCTTGCCGAGCTCCGCCGGACGCGCGCAGTTGGCCCACGAGAAGTTGTCGAGGATCGCCGTGCGCTCGGGATCGCCGCCGACGGCGACCGCGTTGCGCAGCGCCTCGTCGATCGCGGCGCTCGCCATGGCCCACGGATCGAGCAGGCCATAGCCGGGATTCGCGCCGCAACCGAGCGCGATGCCCTTGCGCGAGTGAGGCAGCGGCTGCAGCACCGCGCCGTCGCCCGGGCCGTCGTCGCGCTCGCCGCACAGCGGCTTGGTGACGCCCATGGCCTGCACTTCGTGGTCGTACATGCGCACGATCCACTCTTTGCTGGCGATGTTGGGGCTCGAGAGCAGCGCGAGCAGCGCCGCGTTCGCATCCGCGCACGGCGGACAGGCCGGATCGTCGGTGCGCACCACCGGACGCGTCGCCTTGCGCAGCCACTTGGGCGTGCCCTCGTGGAGGAAGTGCATGTCGAGCGTGCCGACGCTCGCGCCCGCGTAGGAGAGCTCGAGCACGCCCGTGTCGGTGAACATGCCGATCGCGCTCGCCTCGCAGTCTTCCGCGGCGAAGACCGCCAGCAGCGCGGCGAGCTTCTCCGGCGCCACGGCGAACACCATGCGCTCCTGCGCCTCGCTGATCCAGATCTCGGCGGGGGAGAGGCCGGGGTACTTGAGCGGCACCTTCTCCAGCTCGACGCGCGCGCCGCACTCCGCACCCATCTCGCCGACGGCGCTCGAGAGTCCGCCCGCGCCGCAGTCGGTGACCGCCCGATACAGGCCGAGGTCGCGCGCCGAAAGCAGCGCGTCGAGCACGCGCTTCTCCGTGATCGCGTTGCCGATCTGCACGGCCGAGCTCGACACCACGACCGAGTCCTCGTGCAGCTCCGCCGACGAGAATGTCGCGCCGTGAATGCCGTCGCGCCCGGTGCGGCCGCCGGCCACGACGATGATGTCGCCGGGCTTGACTTCCTTCGTGGCGCAGTGCGCGGGCATCAGGCCCACCGTTCCGGCGTACACGAGCGGGTTTCCGACATAGCGCGGATCGACCCACACGCCGCCGTTCACCGTCGGAATCCCCATGCGATTGCCGTAGTCGCGCACGCCCGCGACGACGCCGCGCAGGATGCGGCGCGGATGCATGCAACCCTTGGGGAGCTCCTGCTCGGGAAGGTCGAGCGGCCCGACGAAGAATGCGTCGGTGTTCGCGATCGGCTTCGCGCCGAGGCCGACCCCGAGAATGTCGCGGATCACGCCGCCCACGCCCGTGCCCGAGCCGCCGTAGGGATCGATCGCGCTCGGGTGGTTGTGAGTCTCGACCTTGAAGCACACATGCCAGCCCGGCTCGAACTCGATCACGCCCGCGTTGTCGTGGAACACGCTGACGCACCAGGGCTTCGCCAGCTCGAGCGTCGCGGCCTTGATCGTGGACTTGAGCAGGTTCTCGATGCGCTCGCCGTCGTAGTCGATCACGCCGGCGAATGTCTTGTGCTTGCAGTGCTCGCTCCATGTCTGCGCGAGCGTCTCGAGCTCGGCGACCGTGGGCTCGCGGCCCGCGGCGACATAGTGGTCGCGGATGGCGCGCATCTCGATGAGCGTCAGCGAGAGATGACCGTCCTTCGAGATGCGCTCGAGCTCCGCGTCGCTCGCCTTGCACAAGGGAATCGCGCCCGCGTCGCGCACGGCCACATTGCCCGGCAGCACGAAGTGCACGCACTCGTCACCGACGCGCACCTCGTCGATCACATCGTTGGCGAGGATCTTCGTCGCGATGAGCTCTAGATCCGCGCGCGCCACGGCGCCGAAGCACTCCCACGCCGAGAATGTGAGCACGCGCACGCGCGAGCCGTCGCGGCAGCGCGCGAGCTTCGCGCGCTCGATGGCTCGCTCGACCGTGAGCGCCACGGGATCCATCACGCCCGGCTTGCGGGCGACGAGCACGCGCTTGGCGAGCGCTGCCGCCTGCGGCGCGGCGCCCGGTCGAGTGATGCGGCAAGTCTCGAGCACCGGGTCGCACACGAGCTCGCTGGCAATGCGCGCGACCGCGCTCTCGTCCGTGTCCGGCGAGATCAAGTAGCCGCGACCATGGCGCAAGGAGCGCACCGACATCAGTCCCAGCTCGCGCGCCGCGGCGAGCGCGCGTGCGCCATCGGGATCGTCGAGTCCCTCGCGCCGGAACACCTCGAGCCGCCACGCCATGGGGAGCGATGTGGGCGCGGAACTTGCGGGCGCGGGCATGGGCATCGCCTTCTGGGACACGGCTAGGAGATCACCTCGAGAGTGCGCAAGACTTGGGAGCACCGCACCCCTGCCAACACTAGGGGTGGGGGTCCGAGGCCGCCTCGAGGCCTCGAACAGGGCAGGAATCTACCCCACGGACGGCGGCGCCCCAAAGGGCTGCTGGCCATTCCCAAGCGGGATTTTCCGTGGCCTTTGCGGCCCGCAGCGCCCTCCGCGGCCCCCAGCGTGGGGGGCGGTCGGGCGCCGGCGGAGCGTGGGGTTGCACCCGAGCGTCCGCTGCTCCACCATGCGGGCCTCGGGGATCGGCGCGCGCCTCCCGCCCCTCGGGGTAACACCTCCACGATGGCGACCACAGAAAAGCCCTCCGCCCGCTCCGACTCCGGCGGCATGTCCTTCGAGCGTCCGATCAAGGAGCTCGAGGCCAAGCTGGCCGAGCTCGAGGCGCTCGCCCTGCGCACGCGGCTGGATATCTCGAGCGAGATCGAGGCGCTGCGCAAGCAGCACCGCACCGCGCTCGAGACGACCTACAAGGACCTGAGCGCTTGGGAGACGGTCAATGTCGCTCGCCACAACGACCGCCCGGTGACGCTCGACTACATCCACATGCTCGACGACTTCGTCGAGCTGTGCGGCGACAAGTACTTCGCCGACGACAAGGCCATGGTCGCGGGCCTCGCGACGCTCGCGGGGCGGCGCTTCATGCTGATCGCGCACCGCAAGGGCAAGACGACCAAGGAGCGCCTCGCCTGCAACTTCGGCTGCGCGCATCCCGAGGGCTACCGCAAGGCGCTGCGCAAGATGCAACTCGCGGCGAAACTCGGCCTGCCGATCGTGACCCTGATCAACACGCCGGGCGCGTACCCGGGGATCGGCGCCGAAGAGCGCGGTCAGGCCGCCGCCATCGCCGAGAACATCTTGCAGATGATGTCGCTGCGCACGCCGATCCTCTCGATCGTGATCGGCGAGGGTGGCTCGGGCGGAGCCTTGGGCATCGGAGTGGGCGACCGCGTGCTGATGATGGAGTACAGCTACTACTCCGTGATCAGCCCCGAGGGTTGCGCCGCGATCCTGTGGAAGGATGGCGAGCGCACTCCGGACGCCGCCGAGGCGCTCAAGCTGACGAGCAAGGACCTGATCAAGCTCGGCCTGATCGACGCGGTCATCCCCGAGCCCTTGGGTGGAGCGCACCGCGCTCCGGCCGTGGCGATGGAAGAGGTCAAGCGCACGATCCTGCGCGAGCTCGACGCCTTCGGGGGACGCGACGCCACCCTCTTGGTCCGCGAACGACGCAAGAAGTTCCGCCAGATGGGGTGGCTCTCGGGCCGCTTCCCGAAGGTCTAGGGACCGACCTCCGCGCGCCACGGCCCCGCAGACCTGCCCAGCGCCCGGGGTGATTTCCTTCGCTGGGCTCCGCGCCAACAGCTAGCCTCGGGGCGCGTAGGCTCGCTTTCAGGTGGCCCGCAGGGGTCTCGAATCCCCGCGGCCTTGGCCGATGAGAACCGCCCAGCCCATGGCGCACGCGCTCCCCCCCGAGGACGAGCCTCCCCCGAGTCCTGACTCGGACGAGCCTTCGTCGAAGGACGCGCGTGCCCCGGCTCCGGATCCGGCCGAGGCCGAGGTGATCCGCAGGGCGGCGCGCGGGGAAGAGCAGGCCTTCGAGGCGCTGGTGAAGTCCCATCAGGCGCGCGCGTTCCGCGTCGCCCGCCATCTGGTGCCCAGCGACGACGACGCCCAAGACATCGTGCAGGAGGCCTTCCTGCGCGTCTTCCGCAGCTTGGAGCGCTTCGACTACCAGTACAACTTCTCGACCTGGCTCAACCGCATCGTCACCAACCTCGCCATCGACCACCTGCGGCGGCGGCGGCTCCTGACGCAGTCCTCCAACGGCGAGGACGACGGCGCGAGCTGGGAGGCGGAACTGCCCAACAACGCGCCGGCGCCCTTTGAACACCTGGAGGCGCAGGAAACGGCGGGCAAGGTGCGCGCGTGCATCGCGGCGCTCGCCCCGCACTTCCAGTCGGTGCTCACGCTGCGCGACATCGAGGGGCTGCCCTGCAACCTGATCGCGAAGATCGTCGGCGCGACCCATGTCACCGTGCGCTGGCGCCTGCACCGCGGGCGCAAGCTGTTTTTCGAGGAGTGGGAACGACGGGAGCGCGCTGCGGAGTTGCGCCGAACACCACAGACCGACAAGAACGAAGCTCGCCCCAACGCGAGCCGACCCTCCCGCGTACCCGACCGAGAGACGGACGAGCAGGCATGAACAGCGAACCGATCGATTGCGCCAGCGTCCTCGAGCACCTGCTCGAGCGCGATGACGAGACCCCCGCGAGCTCAAAGCGCGCCGCGGACTGCGCCGCGCACCTCGGACAGTGCTCGACCTGCCGTGCGCAGGCCGAGCGCCTCGGCCTCGCCCTAGCCGCCCTGCGCGAGCGCGCCGGCGATCCGGTGCCCACGATCGACATGTGGTCTCGCGTGCGCTCGACGCTCGCAGCCGAAGGTCGGCTCGCGGCGCTCGATCCCGCTCCCGCGCTGTCACCCGCCCGACCCTCGGGTGCCGCCCGAGCTCGTCCTCGGAGCAGCCTGCTGGTGCGCCGCGCGAGCGTGCTCGCCGCAGCCGCCGCGGCCGTGGCGCTGGTCTGGCAGCTGCTCGTGTCCCTGCCCCCGTCGACGACCGCGGATTCCGCGCTCGCCAACACCCAGGCGCCTGCAACCGCGCCGGAGACCGTGCTGGTCGCGTCGCCCGCAGGGGAGACGCTCGCTCCGGTCCGGACGCTCCCGCTGACGGGCGCTTCCGAGCTGCTGCCCGCTCCGTCGTCCGCAGGGACGAGCGGGGGTCTGCGGCGCGCGCCCGGCGAAGAACGCCGGCGCGACTTCTCCGTTCCGTTCGAATCCGCGACCGGTGTCAGCACAGGATCGCTCGCGAGCGATCGCGAGCTGCGCTGACGCCGCGTCGGCGCGCGCGGTCGTTCCCCGCGCGCGTGAAGTTGCCATCACCACTCCCAAGGGGGTACGCGCGTCCCCAGCTCGCCCCGCGAGCGAACTGCGCGCTCCAGCCATGCATCTCACCACACTCGCCTCGCTCGTGCTCGGCAGCGCCACGCTCGGCGCCTCGTTCCAACCGCTCCCGACCGTCGCCCAAGGCCAACTCGTGCGCGTGCAGCCGACCGCGCCCGCGACCAGCGCCGACATCGAAGGCTGGAAGAACAAGCTCGCGGCGTCCGACCTCGACCTGCGCGAACAGTCCTTCGAGGCGCTGGTGAATGCCGCCCGGCGCGACGAGAGCCTGCGCACGGCGCTCGAGGGCTGGGCGCGCGACGAAGCCAGCGTCGAGCTGGCGTGGAGCGCGCGACTCGCGTTGCGCGAGCTCGGTCCGCGCCACGCCGCAGGTCAAGGCCCGCGCGCTCGCCGCGGTGTGTTCTTCCCCGATGCGTTCGGGCAGGACTTCGATCTCGACGATCTGCGCCGTGAGATGTTCGAGGACCTCGACCGCTCGTTCCCCGGCTTCGGCCGCCGCGGCGGCCCTCCGATCCCTCCCGCGCCGCAGGACGGAAGCGGCCTCTCGATGCGCAGCCAGTCCGAGTCGCTCTCGCTCGAGAGCGGACCCGACGGCGTGAAGTGCAAGATCTCGCGCAGCGAGAACGGCCAGACTACGACCGAGGAATACAGCGCGAAGTCGATCGACGAGCTGCTCGAGCAGCACCCGGAGCTGCGCGGCAAGGTCGGCGGCGGCTCCGCGCACGGCGGCGCGCAAGCGGGACAGAGCTGGCCCCTCGACCTGCAACGCGAGCTCGCGTCCGAAGTCCGCACGGACATCCTCGGCGTGGCGATCGTGCCGCTCTCCGCGGAGGAAGCGACCGCGCTCGGCCTCGAGCCGGGCGTGGGCCTGCGCATCGAGCGCGTCGAGCCGGGCAGTATCGCGCAGCAACTGGGCTTGCAGCGTGGCCATGTGCTGCTCGAGATGAACGGTGTGTCGTTGCGCTCGCGCGACGATGTCTCGCGCCAGCTTCAGGCTCGCGAGGAGCGCGGCCCGGTCGAGGTGATCGTGATCGATCGCTGGGGCCAGCGCCGCACGCGCAGCTGGAAGCCGGCTGCCTCGCGGCAGGTCTGAGCGGGCGCGGGCGAGCTACCCGCCGAACGCGCCGAGCTGGCGCTGGCATTCCACCAGCATGTCCGCGGCGCGCTTCATGTCGGGGTGCTCGAGGCCGAGCGTCGAGAGCTTGATGAACTGCTGCAAGTCCTCGCGCGCCTCGCGCAGCTGGCCGAGGTCGACATAGAGCTGCGCGCGGCGGCTGTAGACTTCCGCTCGGCTCGAGTCGAGCTCGAGCGCCGCAGTGAGTTCCTCGGCGGCAGCGCCCTTGCGATCGAGCGCGAGGAGCGTGGTCGCCGCGGAGACGTGCGTCGCTGCCAACAGCCGCGAGCTCGCTTGCAGGCGCCGACGCAGCTCGCCCTCCTCGAGCGCGGAGAGGTTTGCTCGCTGGAGGTCCGACTTCCAGAACTCGATCTCGACCCCGGCCACCTCGAGCAGCTTGCGCGACCAGCCGAGGCTGCCTTCGAGGTCGCCCTCGAGCGCGCACACGCGCTGCAGGCCGTTGAGCGCGGGAACTTCGGACGGCCGCGCCTCGAGCACCGCGAGGTAGTTCGTGCGCGCTTCCTTCCACGCCGCGGCGGCGTCGTGGCGCAGCTCGAGGCCGCGCTTCTTGGGATCCGTCGCGCGCGTCGCGCTCTGCCCGCTCTCGATGCTCTCGGCGGACTCGCGGTAGAGCACGCCTTGGCGCTCGCGCGTCTCCGCCAGACCGAGCAGCGCGCGGTAGTCCTTCGCGCGGGCCTGCTCGCGGAACAGCTTCTCCGCGACGAACAGGTCGTCGCGCCCCCCCGCGCGCAGACGCATCCAAGCCTTCATCAGGAGCAGGCCCTGATCCTGGTCGTCGAGCTCGAGCCCGAGGTTGACTTGATGCTCGGCCTGCGCGAACTCGCCCGCGTCGTAGTACTTGCGCGCGAACTCGCGGTGCAGCGTGATGCGCTGCTCGTCCGTGACGCCGCCTTCGTCCGTCTTGCAGGCCGGCGCGAGGAGCGGGACGAAGGCGAGAAGCAGCGCGAACGGACGCGAGAGCGGTCGGTGGGCCATGGGTTGCTCGCAGTGGGGGAGTGGGGCGCGGAGCCTAGCAGGCCTCACGCACGCGCGGGATCGAGTAGCCGCCGGAGGCGCTCTGGTTGCATCCGTAAAGCGAGGACCTTGCCGCCCGAGAGCGTCACGAGGCCGGGCTTCGCGCCGCGCGGCTTGTGGACTTCCTTGCGGCGGGCGACATGCACATTGACGCGCGTGGCGTCGCGCAGCGGCGAAAAGTGGGCCGCGAGGTGCGCCGCGTCGAGCAGGTCCTCGGAATCGGGCTCGGCGCCCTTGTCGAGCACGAGGATCACATGACTGCCGGAGCTGTCGGCGGTGTGCAGCCACAGGTCCCCGCCCTTGCTGTGGTGGAAGGTCAGGTCGTCGTTGTCGGAGGCGTTGCGCCCGACGCGGATCTCGGCGCCGTTCTTGCCGCGGAAGAGCTTGTAGGGCTTGCGCGGCTCGGGAGCCTTGCGCTCGCGCTCCTCGACCGTCACCTGCGCGCGCTCGAGCAGGCCCTGCGCGATGGCGCGCTCCTCGAGCGCCGCCGCGTCGCCGGCTGCGTCCTCGCAGGCCGCAGCGATCGCGCGCAGGCCCGCGAGCTTCTCGCGCGCGAGTTCGAGCTCGCGCTCGACGGTTTCCCGCGCTCGCACGAGCTTCTTGTAGCGCTCGAACACGAGCTCCACATTCTCGCGCGCACTGCGACGCGGATCGAGCTCGATGCGACGCTCGCGCGACTCGGGCGAGAACGGATCGGGCACATTCACCGCGTCCATCCCGCGCTGCACGAGGTGCATGCTGGCCTTGAGCGCCTCGCCGTCCTCGCGCACGCTGTCGGCGTTCGACGAGGCCGCGAGGCGCTGCTCGAGTCCGCGCACGAGCGACTCGCAGCGCTCGAGCTTGCGCGCCACGCGCTCCATCAGGTCGCGGCGCGCGCGCGCGGAGGCGAGCTCAGCCACCGCGCGGCCGAGCACCTCCTGCACCAGGAACGAGAGCGGCGCGGCACAGTCCGCGCGTGCCTCACCGCCTTCCGGCGGCGGACCGAGGCGCGCGGCGAGGCCGGGCTCGCCGGCGCTCTCGCGCGGACTGCCCGGCGGGGGAGTCCAAGGCGCGCCGAGCTGCAGGCGCGGCGCGCTCTTCGCGGCGCCCGGAGGCGGAACGAGCACATCGAGCACCTTGTCCGCGGGGCCGAGCAGCACGAAGTTCGAGTGCCGGCCGACGAGCTCCGCCACGAGCGTGCGACGCTCGCCGCGGATGGCCTCCTCGAATTCGAGCAGCACGATGCGGTCGCGCCCGGCCTGCGAGATGCGGCGCAGGCGCGCACCGGCGAGCTCTTCGGCGCAGCGGCGGAAGAAGGGACCAGCGGGAGCGTCGGGGCGCTCTTGGCGCGCGCTCTGCAAGTACAGGCGCGGGCAGTCGCCGTCCGCGGAGAGGTGCAGCTTGCGCACCAGCGTGCGAGCGTCGCTCGACGCGTCGAACTTGAAGTAGAGCACGAGGTCGCGCGGCGGCAACGCCACCAGCTCGGCCATGTGCGCGCCGACGACGAGCGGAGCGAGCTCGGCGACGAGCGCACCGACCTCGAGCGCGGACAGGCCGCTCGCGCGTCCTGCGCTCACGGCCTGTCCTCCCGCGTCGGACGCGGTTCGCGCCCGGCGGGCAAGCCCGCCAGCGCGCGCGTGTCGAGCCTCGCGCTCAGGCAAGCTCCTCGGCGACGTTGTAGATCCACGGCGTGGAGATCGGCGTCCAGTTGCAAACCTCGGCGCAGTCGCCGAAGAAGTTGGCGAGCTCCGAGGCGGCCGACTCGGGGCCGTCCGAGCCGTGCACGAGGTTGTTGGAGAAGCTCATGCCGAGGTCGCCGCGGATCGTGCCCGGGGCGGCCTTGCGCGAGTTGGTGGCGCCCATCATGCCGCGCACGACCTCGATCGCGTCGACGCCTTCGAGAGCCAGGGCGACCACCGGGGAGGAGCTCATGTACTTCACGAGGCCCGGATAGAAGGGCTTGGCCTTGTGGGGCTCGTAGTGCCTCTCGAAGGTGCTGGCGGGGAAGCTGCGCAGCTTCATGGCGACGAGCTTGAGGCCCTTGTGCTCGAAGCGGGCGAGGATCGTGCCGACGAGGCCACGCTGGACGGCGTCGGGCTTGAGGAGGACGAGGGTGCGTTGGACGGCCACGGCGGGCTTCCTTCCGGAGAACGATGGTGGGGGACGATTGTGGCGGCGCTCCGGCGCGCGCCGGGCGAGAAACAGGGGCGAAGAGCCTAGCAACGGAGGACGCCGCCCCCAAGACATCGACCGCGACCATGTCGGCCGCTTTTTTGTGGGCCCCTAGAGTGTTGACTCACGCCCTTCCATCCCTATCCTCCTTGGCCCGGAAGTCGGGCGAGGCGCCGCGCGTCCCGCCAGACCGAAGGGACTCGGTCGCGAGTCGGTCCACGCCTTCCGTGCGACGCCTCCCGCCGAGCGCTCTCCAAAAAGCCAGATGACGAAGGATCCGCGTCGAGCCTCCCAACCGGGGCGTCAGGCGCGTGCACGACGTGGACCACGACACCCCGAAAGCGCCGCGTGCGCCGCGAGGGACCGCGGACCCGCAGTACCTGAAGTACGCGGGCGCGGGGTTGCAGTTCGCATCGACCTTCCTCGCCTGCGGAGCGCTCGGGTGGTGGCTCGATGGAAAGCTCGGGACAGAACCGTGGCTGATGATCGCCGGCATCCTGCTCGGCGCCGCGGGCGCGATGTACTCGCTCGTGCGACGCCTCGGCTAGGGCCAGCGATCGAAGTCGGCGCTGCGCCAAGATCCTTAGAGACCAGCACATCTTCCGACCCCGGTACCCTTCGAGCCCTTTCGTCCGCTGGCCCTCCGACGCGACCCGTGACCTCCAGAAGCTCCTACCTCCTGCTCGCCATCGGTCTAGCGGTCGCCGGGCTCGTGGCATGGCAACTCGGCGGAAGCAGCGGGGCCGGTGCGCTGCTCGGGGTCCTTGCCGCGACATTCGTGTCCGCACTCGGGCTGGCTTGGAGCGAGCGCTCGCGCCGTCTCGGCCCGGGTCGTCCGCTCGACGGCTTCGTGTTCACCTTCCTCGCCAAGCTCGGGCTGCTCGGCGCCGGCGCGCTGTGCCTGCGCTATGTCCCGGCCGCGGGGGAGATCTTCGACTGGTCCGCGTACCTCCTCGGATTCGCGGCCGCGGTGCTGTGGGCGATGCTGGCGTGCTCGCTCCCGCACCTGCGCTCGCTGCGCCCTCACCGGAGCAGTGCCCAATGACCCGCTACATCCTCTCGCCCCGCGGTCTCGTCATGCTGGCCATCGTGGTCGCGGCCTGCGCCGTCGCCACGCTGTTCGCCGACCACCACCGCGAAAACGATGTCTTCCAGCAGCTGTTCGCGCACTTGAAGCCGGCCGCCCTGCTCGGAGGCGACCACCAGCCGATCGGCATCCACGCCGGCTGGCTGCCGTCGATCTTCACGCTGGACTCCGCCGGTCACGACATCGACACGCTGGTGCTGACCAACCTGCAGGTGTTCCAGTTCGCGGCGGTGGCGTTCGTGCTCGTCGGCTTCTCCGGCGTGCCGGGCTACCTGCGCACGGGCAAGGGCGACGCGATCAGCAAGATGTTCGCGGGCTTCGTGCTCTTCATCCGCGACGAGATGGTCCTCCCGGTGATGGGCAAGGAGCACGGCGCGCACTTCCTGCCGTACTTCCTGTGCGTGTTCTTCTTCGTGATGTTCCAGAATGTGTTCGGCCTCCTGCCGCACTCGTCGACGGCCACCGCCTCGATCGCGGTCACCGGTGCGCTCGCGGGCATGACGCTCTTGGCGATGATCGGCGGCGGCATGGCCGTGCAGGGGCCGATCGCCTTCTGGAAGCACCTCGTGCCGCATGTCCCGCTGCCCTTGTGGCCGCTGTTGTTCGTGATCGAGTTGATCGGGCTGCTCGTCAAGCCCTTCGCGCTCACCATCCGCCTGTTCGCCAACATGACCGCCGGGCACCTGATCGTGCTCTCGTGCATGGGCCTGATCATGTTCTTCGCGGACTCGGGCGCGAACGCGGTCGCGGGCTACGGCTCGGCGCCGCTCGCGGTCGGTTTCGGCGTGTTCATCATGATCATCGAGACCTTCGTCGCGGTCCTGCAGGCCTACATCTTCACCCAGCTCTCGATCATCTTCGTCGGAGCTTCCGTCCACCCCGAGCACTGATCCCAGCGCCCGGGGCCACCAGCCCACTGCGGCTGGGCGTCCCTCTCTCACGTCTCTCTTTTCCCACGACAACCAACGAGAAACTGATATCCCCATGATGACCCCCTTCGACTTCGTCGCCGTCCAGGAAGCCGTCAGCACCCAGTGGGCGTTCGCCGGTGCCGCCATCGGCGCTGGTGTGACTGCCATCGGCGCGGGCCTCGGCATCGGGCGCATCGGTGCCTCGGCCAACGAAGGCATCGCCCGCCAGCCGGAAGCCGCCAAAGACATCAAGGGCGGCTCGCTCATCCTCGCCGCCTTCATCGAAGGCGTCTCGCTGTTCGCCATCGTCGTGGCGCTTTTGATCGCGCTGAAGAAGTGAGCCCCGCGGCTCGCCGCGCGACCCGTCGCGGGTAGCTCGCACGAGCCTCGAACGCTGGAGTCCGAATCATGTACATGCTCATCATCGAAGGTGCCGGAGAGGCTCAGGGCGGCGGGTTGAACCCGTTCGACCCGGCCGGCTTCGGCGGCATGCTCTGGACATGGGTGATCTTCCTCGCCTCCCTCCCGTTGATGTGGAAGGTGGTGATGGGTCCGATCACCAAGGCGCTCGAGGCTCGCGACGAGCAGGCGAGCCGGGCCATCCTCGAGGCCGAGCAGGCCCGCGAGGAGGCCGGCCGCGCCCGCACCGAGGTCGAGAGCAAGCTCGCCGAGGCTCGCGCCGAGGCGGCCAAGCTCTTGGCCGAGGCCCGGGAGCGCGCCAGCGCCGTCGAGCGCCAGATCACCGACGAGGCCAACGCGCGCACCCAGCGCATGGTGGCCGAGGCCACGGCCACGATCCAGACTGAGCGCGACAAGGCACTGGCCACGATCCGCGAGGAAGTGGTCGACCTCTCCATGGCCGGTGCCCGCGTAGTGCTCGGCCGCAATGTCGGCTCGGACGACGACCGCCGCATGGTTTCCGACATGGTCGGCAAGCTCAAGGTGGCCAAGAAGTGAAGATCGGGCTGGTCACCGCGCGCTACGCCACGGCGCTGTTCGAGCTCGCCCGGGACAAGGGCGCGATCGCGCAGGTCGAGGCCGACATCGGGCGGCTGCCCAAGGAGCTCGCCAACGGCGAGCTCTTCGACGCCCGCGTGGCGCCGGAGGCCAAGCGCAAGCGCATCGAGGCGCTCGCGTCCACGGCGCACCCGCTCTTCGCCAGCTTCCTGCACCTGTGCTTCCTCAAGCGCCGTCTCCAGGTGTTGCGCGAGCTGCCGGACGCATTCCGGCGCTGCGTGCTCGCCGACCGGGGCGCCGTCGAAGGTGTCGTCGAGTCCCCGCGCCCGCTCGGTCCGGGCGAGCTCGCCGAGCTGCAGGTGTCCGTCAAGTCCGTGCTCGGCAAGGAAGTGCTCCTCGAGCAGCGCGCGAACCCGGGTCTGATCGCCGGCGTCCGCGTGCTCGTCGACAATCGCCTGATCGATCAGTCCGTCCTCGGTCGCCTCGAGGGCCTCGAACGTCGCCTGCGCACGGCGCGCGTCCAATAGAACCACCCCGCTCCACCCACGCACCCCGCGTAGCCACAAGAAGAGTCAGAACATGGAACTTCGTCCCGCAGAAGTGACCTCGGTCCTCAAGAAGGAGATCGAGTCGTACAAGGGTGACACGACGCTGCAGTCGGTCGGCAGCGTGCTCTCGGTGGGCGACGGCGTCGCCCGCGTGTACGGGCTCGACGACTGCATGATGAACGAGCTGATCGAGTTCCCCGGCGGCGTGCGCGGAGTGGCGCTGTCGCTCGAGGAGGACAATGTCGGCTGCGTGCTGCTCGGCGACGCCACGAAGATCCGCGAGGGCGACCTCGTCAAGACCAGCGGGCGCATCATCTCGGTGCCGACGGGCAACGCGCTGCTCGGCCGCGTCGTGAACGCGCTCGGCGACCCGCTCGACGGCAAGGGTCCGCTGGCCGTGACGGCCGCCGACTACCTGCCGATCGAGCAGCCCGCGCCGAATGTCGTCGAACGCGAGCCCGTGAAGCAGCCGCTCCAGACCGGCATCAAGGCCATCGACGCCATGATCCCGATCGGCCGCGGCCAGCGCGAGCTCATCATCGGCGATCGCCAGACGGGCAAGACCGCGCTCTTGATCGACACGATCATCAACCAGAAGCTCACCGGCGGCGGCGATCCGAAGAACCCCGAGCAGGTGATCTGCATCTATGTGGCCATGGGCCAGAAGCAGTCGACGGTGGTCGATGTCGTGCGCCGCCTCGAGCGGGCCGGCGCCATGCCGTACACGATCGTCGTCTCGGCCTCGGCCATGGAAGAGGCCTCGATGCAGTACCTCGCGGCCTACGGCGGCTGCACGATGGGCGAGCGCTTCCGCGATGAAGGCCGCCATGTCGTGATCATGTACGACGACTTGTACAAGCAGGCGCTCGCGTACCGCCAGGTCATGCTGTTGCTGCGCCGTCCGCCGGGCCGCGAGGCGTTCCCGGGCGATGTGTTCAACCTGCACAGCCGCCTGCTCGAGCGCGCGGCCAAGCTCTCCAAGGACGCGCCGAAGATCAACCGGCGCTACAAGGCGGGCGGCGGCTCGATCACCGCGCTGCCGGTCGTCGAGACGCAGGAAGGCGATGTCTCGGCCTACATCCCGACCAATGTGATCTCGATCACCGACGGTCAGATCTTCCTCGAGTCGAACCTGTTCAACTCCGGCGTCCGCCCGGCGGTGAATGTCGGCATCTCGGTCTCGCGCGTCGGTGGCTCGGCCCAGATCGGCGCCATGAAGAAGATCGCCGGCGGCCTGCGCATCAACCTCGCGCAGTACCGCGAGCTGCAGGCCTTCGCGCAGTTCGGCTCGGACCTCGACAAGGCCACCCAGGCCTCGCTCACGCGCGGCGAGAAGCTCGTCGAGCTCTTGAAGCAGGGCCAGTATGTGCCGGTTCCCGTCGAGAACCAGATCATGCTGATCCACGCCGGCACCTCCGGTGCGCTCGACGACTTCCCGACCGCCAAGATCGGCGCCTTCGAGAAGGCCTTCCTCAACTACATGAGCGACACGCACCCCGAGGTCGGCAAGGAAATCGTCGACACCAAGGCGCTCTCCGACGGCGCCAAGGCCAAGCTCGACAAGGCCATCGCGACGGTCAAGGCGCAGCTGAAGGGCTGATCCGGTGGCTTCCCTTCGCGACCTGCGCTCACGGATCAAGTCCGTGGGCAACATCAAGCAGATCACTCGCGCCATGGAAATGGTGGCGACGACGAAGCTGCGTCGGTTCCAGGACCGCGCCGTCTCGTCGCGTCCCTACGCGCAGGAGATCGCCCAGCTGCTCGGCCGCATGTCCGCCGCGATGGGGGACAAGCTGCAGAGCCGCCCGGTGTTCGCCGCGGGCCAAGGCAAGGCCGTCGCGATGCTCGTCGTCGGCTCGGATCGCGGACTGTGCGGGGCCTACAACTCGGCGCTGTTCGCGGCGCTCGAGCGCTGGCTCGAAGAGCACCAGGGCGCGGATGTGCGCTTGTTCGTGTACGGCAAGCGCGCCTACCAGTACCTGCAAAAGCGCGGCCTGCCGATCGAGCGCTACTTCGCCGATCCGCCGCTCGAGAAGATCGACTACCGCCTCGCGAAGTTCACCGCGAAGGCGCTGCTCGAGGCCTTCCTCTCCGGCCAGTACCGCGAAGTGCTCGTGCACTACACCGCCTTCGAGTCGATGGCGAAGTATGTGCCGACGACGATCCCGTTCTTGCCCGTGAAGCCCGTCGCTGGCAAAGCCAACGAGCAAGGCGGCGCGAGCGATGTGATCCTCGAGCCCTCGGTGGAAACGCTGCTCGACAAGCTCGTGCCGCGCTACCTCGAGACGCGCATCTTCAACGCGCTGCTCGAGGCCATCACTTCCGAATACGCCAGCCGCCGCATGGCCATGAAGAACGCCACCGACGCGGCCACCGACATGCAGGCCCTCCTGAAGGGGGTCTACAACCGCAAGCGCCAAGAAGGCATCACCAAGGAACTCCTCGACATCGTCGGCGGCGCGGAAGCGCTGCGCGGCAAGTAGGACCACCTCTCGAGCACGCCCATGACCACGACCGCTTCCGCCAACATCGGCTCCGTCGCGCAGATCTTCGGCGCCGTCGTCGACGTCCGTTTCCCCCCGGGCAAGCTCCCGGCCATCTACAGCGCCATCCTCGTCAAGGACGAGAAGGCCGGCATCGACATGATGCTCGAGGTGGCCCAGCACCTCGGCAACGATGTCGCTCGCTGCGTCGCCATGGCCTCCACCGACGGCTGCCGCCGCGGCATGAAGGCCATCGACACCGGCGCGCCGATCAAGGTGCCGGTGGGCGACGCCTGCAAGGGCCGCATCTTCAACCTGCTCGGCGTGGCGCTCGACGAGAGCGCTGGCCGCGGCAAGGTCACCGCGCAGGAATCGTGGCCGATCCACCGCCCGGCGCCGTCCTTCGAGCGTCAGGAGGCCATCAGTCAGGTGTTCGAGACCGGCCTCAAGGTCGTCGACCTTCTGTGCCCCTTCGCCAAGGGCGGCAAGATCGGCCTGTTCGGTGGCGCGGGCGTCGGCAAGACCGTGCTCATCCAAGAGCTGATCCGCATCACGGCCGTCGAGAAGGGCGGCTTCAGCGTGTTCTGCGGCGTCGGCGAGCGCACCCGCGAGGGCAACGACCTGTGGCTCGAGATGAGCGAGGCGACCTACAAGACGCCGGACGGCAAGCAGCAGTCGGTGATCGACAACGCCGTGCTCGTGTTCGGCCAGATGAACGAGCCGCCGGGTGCGCGCCTGCGCGTGGCGCTCTCGGGCCTGACCATGGCCGAGTACTTCCGCGATGTGCGCAAGACGGACGTGCTGCTGTTCGTCGACAACATCTTCCGCTTCGTGCAGGCGGGCTCGGAAGTGTCGGCCATGCTCGGCCGCATGCCTTCGGCCGTCGGTTACCAGCCGACCATGGCGAGCGAGATGGGTGCGCTGCAGGAGCGCATCACCTCGACCAAGGACGGCTCGGTCACATCGATGCAGGCCGTGTATGTGCCCGCCGACGACATCACCGACCCGGCGCCGGTCGCGACCTTCGCGCACCTCGACTCGACCATCATCCTCGAGCGCAAGATCGCCGAGCTGGGCATCTTCCCCGCGGTCGACCCGCTGAAGTCGACCTCGCGCATGCTCGATCCGCAGGTCGTCGGCGAGGAGCACTACAAGGTCGCGCGCTCGGTTCAGCAGGTGCTGCAGCGCTACAACGACCTGAAGGACATCATCGCCATCCTCGGCATCGAGGAGCTCTCGGACGACGACAAGCTCGTCGTCTCCCGCGCGCGCAAGATCCAGCGCTTCCTCTCGCAGCCGTTCTTCGTGGCCGAGCAGTTCACGGGCACGCCGGGCGTGTTCGTGTCGCGCGAGGACACGGTGCGCGGCTTCAAGGAGATCGTCGAAGGCAAGCACGACGCGCTCCCCGAGCAGGCCTTCTACATGGTCGGCAGCATCGACACGGCCATCGCCAAGGCCAAGAAGATGGCGAGCTGAAGCGATGGCCGGCGCTCTCACCCTGCGCGTCATCACGCCCGACAGCATCGTGCTCGACATCCAGACGAGCGCGGTGCGCCTGCCGGGCGTCGATGGCCAGATTGGCATCCTGCCGCGGCACGCCCACATGGTCGCCGCGGTGGATGTCGGACAGCTCTCGTACAACGAAGGCGGCGTCGAGAAGTCGCTGTTCGTTTCCGAGGGCTTCGCCGAGGTCAAGGGCAACACGCTGCGCGTCGTGTGCGAGGCGGGCGAGCTGCCGGCGGACATCGACGAGGAGCGCGCCAAGGAAGCGGAGGCCCGCGCCCGTGCACGCCTCAAGGCTCAAAGGGGCGGGCCTGACGCCGTCGACATGCTGCGCGCCGAGGCCGCCCTGCGTCGAGCGATCGCGCGCCAGCGCGTGCTCGGCCTCTACGCGCGCGAGCGCGTCCGTTCCTAGTGCGCGCCGCGGGCGCACTCTCGTCTCCTTGTGCGCCGCACTCGCGCGCGGGCCTGTCGTGCGGCCGTTGCTCGGCCCACGACGGGCCAGCTTCATTCTCTTGGAGCGCTCAGCCATGACCCAAGGACCTATCTGGCGCCGGACTCACACTTGCGGCGAGCTGCGCCCGACGCATGTCGGGGCGATCGTGACGCTCAACGGCTGGGTGCAGGCGCGCCGCAACCTCGGCGGCATCTACTTCCTCGACCTGCGCGACCGCTACGGCCTGACGCAGGTCGTGATCCCCGAAGCCATCGGCGAGAGCGTGAAGCTCGGGCCTGAGTATGTGCTCAGCGTGCGCGGCAAGGTCAGCGCGCGCGTGGGCTCGCAGATCAACAGCGAGCGAGCGACCGGCGGCGTCGAAGTGATCGCCGAGGCGGTCGAGGTCCTGTCCTCGTCACCGCCGCCGCCGATCGACCTCTCGGGCTCGACGGAGACATCGCTCGACACGCGCCTCAAGTACCGCTACATCGACCTGCGCCGTCCGACGATGCAGCGCAACCTCGCGCACCGCTCGCGCTTCATCAACGCCATGCGGCGCGCCTTCGAGGCTCAGGGCTTCCTCGAGATCGAGACCCCGATCCTGACCAAGGCCACGCCGGAGGGCGCGCGCGACTTCCTCGTGCCCAGCCGCGTGCATCCCGGCGAGTTCTACGCGCTCCCGCAGTCGCCGCAGATTTTCAAGCAGATCCTGATGGTGGCGGGGCTCGATCGCTACTTCCAAGTCGCGCGCTGCTTCCGCGACGAGGACCTGCGCGCGGATCGCCAGCTCGAGTTCACGCAGCTCGACATGGAGATGAGCTTCGTCGAGGAAGAGGACGTGTTCGCCACTTGGGAAAATGTGCTGCGCGACACGTTCAAGGACGCCATGGGGATCGAGCTCGCGTTGCCGTTCCCGCGCATGCGCTGGGAAGAGGCGATGGAGCGCTTCGGCGTCGACAAGCCCGACCTGCGCTTCGGCCTCGAGCTGCATGCGGCGGACGCGTGGGCCAAGGCCTGCGACTTCCAAGTGTTCCGCTCCGCCGTCAGCTCGGGCGGTCGCGTCATGGGCATCACCGTACCCGCCAGCCACAACCTCTCGCGCAAGGACATCACCGAGCTCGAAGGCGTGGCCAAGGGCATCGGCGCCAAGGGCCTCGCGTGGTGGAAGGCCGGTGCCGCAGGCGGCTCCGGTCCGCTTGCTAAGTTCTGCGCCACGCCCGAGGCGGCCGCGGCGCTGATGGCCGCCATGGGCGCCGCGGAAGGGGACATGTGCCTGTTCATCGCCGACCGCAAGTCGCTCACGCGCAAGGTGCTCGGCGAGCTGCGCAACCAGCTCGGTCGGCGCCTCGACCTGATCCCCAAGCCGAGCGGTCCGACGGACGCCGCCCAGTGGCGCTTCACATGGGTGACGCACTTCCCGCTGTTCGAGTGGGACGAGGACGCCGGCCGCTACTTCTCGGCGCACCACCCGTTCACGGCCCCGGAGGACTGGAGCCTCGACGGCGCCATGGAAGGCAAGGAGCCGGATCTGGGCCAGCTCTCGAGCCGCGCCTACGACCTCGTGCTCAATGGCTGGGAGCTGGGCTCGGGCTCGGTGCGTATCCACCGCGCGGATGTCCAGCAGAAGATCTTCTCGATGCTCGGCATCGGTCCCGAGGAACAGCAGCGCAAGTTCGGCTTCTTCGTCGAGGCGCTGTCCCAAGGCGCGCCGCCGCACGCCGGCTTTGCGCTCGGCCTCGACCGCACGACCGCGCTGACCTTGGGCCTGGACAACATCCGCGAGGTGATCGCGTTCCCCAAGACCGCCTCGGCCGTCGACCTGATGTGCGACGCGCCTTCGCAGGTCGATCCCGAGCAGCTCGTCGAGGTCCACATCCGCTGCGTGCCGCCGCCCCCGACCCCGACCGCGTCCCCGAATCCATCCTGCTAGCGCGTCTCGTGCCGTGGGCTTATTCTTGCCACCCGTTCCGAGCCCCGCGCTCGCCTCGCCCTCCCGCCCGTAACCAAGGAGCTACGTGTCCTCCCGCAACTTCCGCGTCAACCGCCAGATCCGCATCCCTCAGGTTCGCCTGATCGACGAAAAGGGCGAGCAGGTCGGCATCATCTCGACGGACGACGCCCGCCGGCGCGCCGAGGAAGCGGGCCTCGATCTGGTCGAAGTCTCGCCCACGGCCGAGCCGCCGGTGTGCCGCATCCTCGACTTCGGCAAGTTCAAGTACGAGCAGCGCAAGAAGGAGAAGGGCGGCAGCAAGGGCCACTCAGGCGGCGTGAAGGAGCTGCGCGTGCGGCCGATGATCGACAAGCACGACCTCGACTACCGCATCAAGCAAGGGCGCGGATTCCTCGCGGAAGGTCACAAGGTGCAGGTGGTGTGCGTGTTCCGCGGCCGCCAGATGGACCACCCCGAGCACGGACATCGTGTCATGGCCGAAGTTGCTGACGCGCTCGCCGATCTATCCAAGATCGAGTCGCCTCCCAAGCAGCTCGGCAAGCGCATGACCATGCTGCTCGCCCACAAGTAGAGCTCCAGGGTCCGCTCGCCCCCGCTGCGCGCCGTGCCGGCGTGGACGCGCCCGCCCGCTGTGGCCAGCTGAAGTGCCCGCCTGAAGTGCCCGGCGAGGGTGGAGCCCAAGGGTGACTGGGCACCAAAATTCCCCTTTCCAGCGCTTGCGAGGCCTGGGGCTTGCATGGTCCGCTGGGTTCGCTACTCTCTTTGGCCCTCGAAACACTCCCTGGGGCGTTCGTCCCGGAGCTCCTCTCTCATGCCCAAGCAGAAGTCCAAAGGCGCCGTCAAGAAGCGCTTCCGCATCTCCAAGAACGGCAAGGCCGTGTGCAGCCACCCTGACCGTGGTCACGGCCACGCTCCGTTCAGTGGTGAGACCGGTCGTCGCCTGCGCCGTCGCATGGTGCTCAACAAGACCTGGTCCGAGCTCGTGCGCAACATGATCGGAAAGTAGTCCCATGGTCCGCTCAACCTACGGTCCCCCCAGTCGTCAGAAGCGCAATCGCCGTCTCAAGCTCGCCAAGGGCTATTGGGGCGGCCGTCACCGCCTGTGGCGCACCGTCGCGGAAACGCTGACGCGCGCCTGGGCCTATTCCACGGCCCACCGCCGCCTGAAGAAGCGCGACTTCCGCTCCATGTGGATCGTGCGCATCGGCGCGGCCTGCAGCATGCGCGGCCTGCCCTACTCCCAGTTCATCGACGGCCTGAACAAAGCCGGCATCGTGCTGAACCGCAAGCAGCTCGCCGAGCTGGCGATCCACGACCCGCTGGCCTTCGACAGGCTCGTCGAGGAGGCCAAGGGCGCCCGCGCCGGTGCCGTGCACGCCTAGGCGCCGCTTCCCGTAGCACGGGAAAGCTCGTTTCGTTCTGATGACGGCCCGGACCTCCGGGGCGTAGTCTGCTGACGGCCCGGACCTCCGGGCCGTTGTCGTTTCCCACGCGGTTGTCCCTGTGCGCCGCACCAGCCGTCCCACGCCCACATGACCCACGACGCAGCTTCCGTACGCGCCCTGCTCGGCGAGATCCTCGCGGCGCTCGCGAGCGCGAGCGAGAGCGACGAAACGCGCAGCCTGCGCCAGCGCCTCGAGCGCTTCGTCGCCCTGCCCGACGAGGCCCTCACGAGCGCGGTGCTGCTCGAAGCGAGCGCCGCGCCGCTGGGCGCCATGCGCGTCTTCCCGAAGGAGGCGCGCGGTCTGGTGGGCTCGAAGGCCAATGCGATCAAGCAGGCCGCGCTGGCCGCGTTGGCTGTGGAGGAGCAAGCCGCGCTCGCCCGTGCGCTGGCGGCGGAGCGCTCCGGCGCGGGCTTCGACGCCACGCTGCCGCCGCCGCGTCAGGCCTGCGGCTCGCTGCACCCGATCACCCAGGTGACACGCGAGCTCGAGGATCTGTTCACTTCGATGGGCTGGACGATCCTCGACGGCCCCGAAGTCGAGACCGAGCACTTCAACTTCGACGCGCTCAACATCTCGCCCGATCACCCGGCGCGCGACACCATGGACACATTCTGGGTGCGCACCGCGCCGGGCGAGACGCGGCTCGTGATGCGCACGCACACCTCGCCGGTGCAGGTGCGCGCGATGCGCCGCCTGCAGCCCCCGTTCCGCGCGATCGTGCCCGGCAAGGTGTTCCGCAACGAGGCGCTCGACGCCAGCCACGAGCACACCTTCCACCAGATGGAAGGCCTCGTCGTCGGCAAGCATGTCTCGGTGGGGCACCTGATCGCCGCGATGAAGACGCTCCTGCGCGGCATCTTCGGGCGCGAGATCGAGATCCGCCTGCGCCCGGGCTACTTCCCCTTCGTCGAGCCCGGCTTCGAGCTCGACGCGCGCTGCCCGTTCTGCACCGAGGGCTGCAGCGTGTGCAAGCGCTCGACATGGATCGAGCTGCTCCCCTGCGGCATGGTGCACCCCAATGTGCTGAAGGCCGGCGGCATCGATCCAGAACAGTGGACCGGCTTCGCGTTCGGGCTCGGGCTGTCGCGGCTGGTGATGTTGCGCTTTGGCATCGACGATGTGCGTCACCTGCTGGCCGGCGACATGCGCTTCCTGGAGCAGTTCTAGCCATGAAGATCAGCTACCGCTGGCTGGCGCGACATGTCGACCTCTCGGGCACGAGCGCCGTGGACATCGCGAGGGAGCTGACGCTCTCGACCGCGGAAGTCGAAGGCGTGGAGAGCTTCCTGCCGCACCTGTGCGATGTGACCGTGGGCCATGTCGTGCAGCGCGAGAAGCACCCGGACGCCGACAAGCTCTCCTTGTGCCGCGTCGATGTCGGGCAGGGCGAGCCGCTGCAGATCGTGTGCGGCGCGCCCAATGTGCGCGCGGGCCTCAAGGTCGTCGTGGCGACGGCGGGCACGACGCTGCCGGGCGACTTCAAGATCAAGAAGTCGAAGATCCGCGGCGTCGAGTCGAACGGGATGATCTGCTCGGAGCGCGAGCTCGGGCTGGGGGTCGAGCACGATGGCATCTGGGAGCTCCCGGCGGGACTCGCGGTCGGGGCGCGCCTCGGCGCGGCGCTCGGGCTCGAGGACTGGGTGATCGAGATCGACAACAAGTCGGTCACGCACCGTCCCGACCTGTGGGGACACCGCGGCATCGCAGCGGAGCTGGCCGCAATCTTGCGCCGTCCGCTCAAGCCGCTCGACCTCGCGCTCCCCGCGACCGGCGGCGGGGCGAGCGTCGGCGTGCGCATCGAGAGCGATGCGTGTTCGCGCTACCTCGCGCTGCGCGTCGAAGGCGCGCGCGCGACGCGCAGCCCGCTGTGGCTGAAGAGTCTCTTGCTCGCGGTCGGCCAGCGGCCGATCGACTTGCTCGTCGACCTCTCGAACTTCGTGATGCTCGACCTCGGACAGCCCAATCACCTGTTCGATGCGCGCAAGATCGGGGCGCAGGGCATCGTCGTGCGCAAGGCGCGCGCGGGGGAAGTGCTCAAGACGCTCGATGAAGTCGAGCGCAAGCTCGAGGCCTCGGACCTGCTGATCTGCAACGGCGACGAGCCCGTCGCGCTCGCCGGCATCATGGGCGGCGAAGGCTCGAAGGTGGCCGAAGACACATCGCAGCTCGTGCTCGAAGTCGCCGCCTTCCACGCGCCGACCGTGCGCCGCACTTCGGCGCGGCTGGGCCTGCGCACGGATGCCTCCGCGCGCTTCGAGAAGACGCTCGATCCCGAGCTCGTGCCGCGCGCCGCGGCGCACCTCGTGCGTCTGCTGCAGGCCGAGCAGCCGGAAGTGAAGCTCGCGGCCCCCGCCACCGATGTCGGCCAGTGGACTAGCGCCGCAAAGACCATTCGGTTGCGCGGCGAGCGCGTGCGCATGCTGCTCGGAGCGGACCTCGACGATGCCGCGATCACCGACATCCTCGTGCGCCTGGGTTTCGGCGTCGCCAAGGATGGCGAGGGCCTCGCGGTGCGCGTGCCTTCGATCCGCGGCACCAAGGACATCTCGATCGAGCAGGACTTGGTCGAGGAAGTCGGCCGCATCTATCGCTACGGCAACATTCCCGAGATCCCGCTCGCCGGCATTCTGGTTCCGCCGCCGCGCGACGAGCGCCGACGCCTCGTGCGTCGCATCGAGGACCGCCTCGCGGGCAGCGCGCGCTTCCACCAGCAGATCAGCTACTCGTTCGTGCCCGACACCACGATTCTGAAGCTCGGGCTGCAATCGACGCCGCATGTCGAGGTCCAAAATCCGATCACCGAGGGCGCGTCGCGCGTGCGGCGCTCGGTCGTGGTGAGCCTGTTGCCGCTGCTCGAGCCCAACCGGCGCCGCGCCGCCGAGGTGCGCCTGTTTGAAGTCGGCAAGGGCTACGAGCCCGTCGGTGGAGCGGAGCCGACCGAGCGCCACGAAGTTGCGCTGGTGCTCGCGCGCCCCGCGCGCAAGGCGAATGCGCGCTTCGACGACACTTCGCTCGCGCTGCTGCAGGGCGTGGTCGAAGACCTCGTGCGCTCACTGGGACTCGAGGCGTGCACATGGTCGCGCTGCGAGGCGGTCGCGAGCTGGGCGCACCCCGGACGCGCCACGGCGCTGCGCATCGGCTCGCAGGAGACGCTGGTGGGCGAGGTGGCCGCGATCGAGCCCGGGCTCGCGCGCGAGCTCGGGCTCGCGGGCGAAATCGAGAGCGACATTGCGCTCGCGCGAGTGTCCGTCGACGCGCTGCTCGGGGCGACGCCGCGCGCGCGCCGCTACTCGCCGCTGCCGCAGTTCCCCGCGACCCGCGTCGATGTGGCGCTCGCGCTCCCCTCAGAGCGCAGCGCCGGCGAGGCCAAGGCCGCGCTCGAGCGCAGCGGCAAGGGCTTGGTCAGCGGGTTGGAGTTGTTCGATGTGTTCACCGGGGAGCGCATCGGTGCAGGTCGGCGCTCGCTGGCTTGGCATGTGACGCTCTCGGCCCCGGACCGCACCCTGAACGAAGCCGACGTGAAGAAGTTCCTCGAGCGGGTCGAGCGCGAGGCCGTCCAACTGGGCGGGGAACTGCGCCGGGAGTAGAGTTCGGGCGGGGGGCTGGCCGATCCAGCGGGGCCCCTTCAGGGCCCCTCGAGTGGCCCCCCAGCAACCCTCGTGAAGATCGTCCTCATCAGCCCGCCGTCGCCGAGCGAGTTCCGCGTCAGTCGCGGGCTCATGGGCGGCTTCGGCATGGCGGTGAACCCCGCGCTGCTCTACCCGCCGATCGAGCTCGCCCATGTGGCGAGCGTGCTCGAGGCCGGGGGCCACGAAGTCGCGATCCACGACGCCGACGCGCTCGGCCACGGTCCCGAGGAGACCGTGGCGGCGGTTCGCGCGCTGGCGCCCGCGTTCATCGCCCTCGACAGCTCGAGCACCTCGCTCGATTCCGACCTTGCGCTCGCGCGCGAGCTGCGCGCGAGCCTGCGCGTGCCGGTCGCGATCCTCGGCAGTCAGGTGACCTTCACCCCGGGCGAGATCTTCGGGGCTGACAATGTCGACTGCGTCGTGCGCGGCGAGCCGGAGCACACCGTGCGCGACCTCGCGCGGCGCGTCGCGGCGGGGGAGGGCTTCGCCGGCGTCGAAGGCATCACATGGAAGCGCGCCGACGGCGGGATCGTGCACGAGCCCGAGCGCGAGAAGATCAAGGACTTGGACAGCCTGCCACTGCCGGCGCGGCATCTGCTGCGCAACGAGCTGTACCGCTTCCCCGGCATCGACGGCCCGGTCACGACGCTCAAGAGTTCGCGCGGCTGCCCGCTCGACTGCTCGTTCTGCGGCTACACGCTCGCGCAGGGCCTGCGCTTCCGCTTCCGCAGCCCCGAGAATGTGCTGCGCGAGCTCGAGGACATCGTGCGCGTGCACCGCGTGCACCAGGTGGTGTTCCGCGATCCGATCTTCACCACGCGCAAGGACCGCGTGCACGCGATCTGCGACGGGATTCTCGAGCGCAAGCTCGACCTCAAGTGGCAGTGCGAGACGGCCGTGAAGGTGCTCGATCGGGAGCTGCTCGAGAAGATGGCCAAGGCGGGCTGCGTGCACATCTCGCTCGGGGTCGAGTCGGGCAACGAACTGATCCAACGCAAGCACTGCGGCGCAAAGCTGCTCGACCACGACGCGGCCGTGAAGGTCTTCGCCGACGCGCGCGAGCTTGGGATCGAGACGCGCGCCTTCTGCATGATCGGCTTCCCCGAGGAGACGCCCGCGATGGTCGAGGACACGCTGCGCTTGGTGGAGCGCTGCGATCCCGACCAAGTGCAGTTCTGCGCCGTCACCGCCTACCCGGGCACGCCGCTCTACAAGCTGCTGAAGGGCGAGCGCGACTTCGACTACGCGACCATGACGGGTTTCAAGGCGCTCGAGGGCAACGAGTTCATGAGCGCGGCCGAGATCGAAGCCAAGATCCGCGAGGCCTATCGGCGCTTCTACCGCCGACCGCGGCGCCTCGTGCGCGAGTTGCGCCATCCGCTGCGCCTCGCGGGCAAGGTCGTGCGCTACTTCACCCTCTTCCGCGCGCGGGCCTGAGTCAGCTCGGGCGCAAAGCAGCGCGGCGCTCGCACCAGCCTCTGGGTGCGAACGCCGCGCAGGAACAGCTCCCTCTCGGAAGCTCGGAATCAGTTCGTGCCGGGGAACGGCGGCCAGCTGCGCGGCTTCATGCGCTCGTCGACGATGCGGTGCTCCGTGCCCGGGGGCGGGATCTGCAGCGATTTGAGGAACTCGATCACACAGTCGCGGCCGTAGCTGTCGAGCGCGAGGAACCCGAGGCGCGACGCGTCAGCCTCGCCGAAGTGGTTGAGCACCGCTTCGCGCAGCGTGGTGAAGCGGCCGTGGTGGAAGTAGGGGGCCTCGTTGGCGCAGCCCCAGAGCTTCTTGGTGACGAATCTGGCGTTGTCGGCGCGCAAGGCCGCGGAGCCACCCGCGGCGTGCATGTCGAGCGACTCGCGGTTGGGGTCGCTCGGTCCGGCCGTGATGTCGTGCAGCTTGAGGGCGGTGAA
The DNA here is from genome assembly GCA_016872795.1 of Planctomycetota bacterium. Lineage (GTDB taxonomy): Bacteria > Planctomycetota > UBA1135 > UBA1135 > F1-120-MAGs118. The sequence continues at coordinate 35,025 of VGYZ01000003.1, read as the reverse complement.
GGCAGGCGCGCGTCACGCCGCCGTTCGAGGAGAGCCTAGGCTCCGGCAGGGAATCGCTGTTCAAGTTGACCGAGAAGACACCGTGCTGCGCCACATAGGCATCGCCGAGAAAGTACGCCATCGAAGCCAAGGTGACGGAGCGGTCGCTCTAGCAGGTCCCAAATCCTCCTACGATTTCCTACAAGTTCGGTCGGCCGACCGCACGGGGCTGTGGCAGGTCCCGGCGGCGCCACGAGAATCGAGTTTCGGCGCGCTCGCGCGAGAGGCCCGCCGCCGGGCGCGACTCGCGGGGGCACGATCTGGCCGCCCCGGATTGGGTCGGGCGACGCGGCCGGAGCGCTGCGCGCTCAGGATTGGGTCGGGCGAGGGAGCTCGGACCTAGCTCGGGCGGTCCGTCCGCCACCAGTCAAGGGCGGCCACCTCGCGGATGCCTTGGGCGTAGGTGCGGGGCTCCCAGCCGAGTTCGAACTTGGCGTTCGTGATGTCGTGCTCGTGGTGCAGGTTGAAGTACGCGCTCGCGCGGCGGTCGGCCGTGTTGTCGGCGAACAGGCCCTTGAGGAAGATCAGGCGGTCGGCCCACTTCTTGGGGATGTTGCGGCGGCGCAGCTTTCCGCCGGCGGCCGCGATCGTGAGGTCGACGAAGTCGTTGTAGGCGATGCCCGAGGGCCCCGCGAGCTCGTACACGCAGTCGACGCCGCGCTCGAACGCGAAGTAGCGCATGACGGCGTCGACGGCGTCCTCGACATGCACGGGGTTGATCTTGGAGAGGCCGTCGTGGGGGACCCAGTAGGAACCGCGCTGGGCGGCGCAGCGGCGCAGGAACGGCGCGGTGTGACGGTAGTCGCCCACGCCGTACACCAGCGTCGGGCGGAAGCTCGCCCACTCGAAGCCGGAGCCCTTGATCAGCTTCTCCTGCACGCGCTTGGAGTCGCGGTAGTAGCTGTAGACCGGCGCGCCGATCACGGCCGAGGAGATGATCCAGATCTGGAAGTCCTTGGCGGCTTCGCGGCGCGCGGCGTCGAGCAGGTGGGTCGTGCCTTGGATGTTGATCTTCTGCATCGACTCGTCGCCGAGGTGGTCGTGCGCCGAGGCGATGTGAATCAACAGGTCGATGTCGGCGAGGAAGCCGCGCAGGGAGGCGGCGTCGACGAGATCGCCGGTGTGGACCTCGAGGGGCGCGCGAGCGGGATGCTCGAGGGCCGACTCGCGGCCGGGGCGCACGAGCACGCGGAGCCGGTGTCCTGCGGCGGCGAGGGAGCGCACCATGTAGCGACCGATGAAGCCGGTCGCGCCGGTGACGGCGACATGGAGCGGACCTTGGCGGTGGAAGGCGGACACGGCGGGGAGGTTGTAGCCGCGGCGAGGAGTGGCTCCAAGGGGCTCGCCGGGTGGGTGGGGGGGCTCGCCGAGTGGGTGGGGGGAAGGGATGATGGAGGCATGGGGAGCGCGCGGACCTTCGGACTGGTGTGTGCGCTGCGCGAGGAGCTCGGAACCCTGCGCGAGCGCGCGAGCAGGGCGGAACGAGCGCTGGGGCTCGAAGTGCTCGAGTTGCAGCTGGGGGAGGCGCGCCTTGTGCTGTGCGTCAGCGGCGTCGGAAAGGTGGCCGCGGCGCGCGCGGCGTCGGCGCTTCTGGGAGCCGGGGCGCGCGAGGGGCTGCTCGTCGGGGGCACCTGCGGCGGCCTCAAGCGCGGGCTGGTGCCGGGAACGCTCGTGCACTGCACGCGCGCGGTGCAGGCGGATCTAGCGGTGGCGCAGGGGCGCGAAGTCGAGTCCTGCGCTCACCTGCGGAGGGCTTGGCGGCGGATCGCGGAGGGGCCCGAGGGCTGGTTTCTCACATCCGATCGGCCCGTGCTGTCCCTGTGGCGGCGCCTGAGGCTCGCGCGGGCCTTCGCTGGGCCGGCGGTGGCCGACATGGAGACGGCCGCGGTGGCCGCGGTCGCGAGCGCGACCGGGGTGCCGTGGGCGGCACTGCGGGCCGTCACGGATGGGGCCACGGGGCTGGGGGCGGCGTCCTTCAAGCTGCACTACCCAAGGCAGGCGGGGCGCGCGGCCGATACGGTCCCCGTGCTGCTCGAGTCCTTGAGCGGCGCCCCCCGAAGGTGAGCTCCCGCCCGATTGCCGATCTTCGCGCAGCCGCGCTAGCCTCTCGCTCGCGGCCGTGTGCTCGTGTGAGCCCGCCATCGCCCGTCGCGCGCGCGCGCCGCCCCGCCATGCCAGCCCCCACCGCCACCGCAGCCTTGGGATGCCGCGCCCGCATCGGGAGGGCCGCTTGAGCGCCGCAGGGACGTTCGTCCGCCGCAACTTCGAGCCGCTGGTGCTCTCGGTTCAGGTGCTGGTCGATCTAGCGGTCATCTGGCTCGCCTGCTGGCTCGGTTGGACGCTGCGCGAGTCGCTCGCTGGCGAGCGCGGGCCGGACTTCGCCCACTACCGCGAGGTGTTCCTGCTCACCGCGGCCGTGACCCTCGTCTCGTTCCACGCGACGGGCATGTACAGCCCGCTGAAAAGCCTGCTCAACATCGAGGAGTTCAAGTCGGTCGCGAAGTCGACACTGACGAGCTTTCTCATCGTGCACGCGCTCCTGCTCCTCTTGCGCACCGCCACCGGCCTGCCCGAGCACGGCATCTACCGGCTGCTGATCCCGCTGCACAACTTCGTCAACATCGAGATCACCGACGAGCGCGGGGTGTGGCAGTTCTCGCGCATGGGCGTCTTGCTCGCGTTCGTGATGATCGGCCTGCTGACCACCACGAGCCGCTTCTGCTCGTTCAAGGTGATCCAGTGGCTGCATCGGCACGGCATCGGCAATCGCAACGTGCTGATCTTCGGCACGGGCGACACGGCACGGCGTCTGCAAAAAAAGTTCGTGCTCGTCCCGACGCTCGGACTGAACCTGCTCGGCTTCGTCAGCGCGCGCAGGGACGAGGTTGGCTCGCGCATCGATCGCTTCGAAGTGCTCGGCGTCGCGGAGGAGCTCGAGTTCCTCATCCGGCGGCACAAGATCAGCGAGGTCTTCGTCGCGATACCTGAGGCTGACGAGCGCGAGCTGATGTCACTGATCGAGACGCTCGAGCGCGAGGATGTGGTCTACCACATCGTGCCGCGCTTCCATCACATCTTCTCGCACAGGGTGCGCATCGAGACGCTCGACTCGATTCCGCTCGTCACGCGTCCGGATCGCAAGCCCTCCTTCCTGCAGTCCACCGCCAAGCGCACGCTCGACCTGTTCGTTGCTCTCACGGCGCTCGCGTTCGCGGCTCCGCTGTTCATCGCCACCGCCATACTCATTCGACGTGAGTCTCCCGGCCCCGTGTTCTTCCGGCAAAAGCGCGTGGGGAAGGACGGAGCGCAATTCGAGATGCTCAAATTCCGCACGATGCACGTGGAGCAAGGCGGCGATGCGCCCAAGCCCAAGAGCCCCCACGATCCGCGACTCACCGCGATCGGGCGCTGGCTGCGCCGCTACAGCCTCGACGAGCTGCCCCAGCTGATCAATGTGTTGACGGGCGAGATGTCGATCGTCGGTCCGCGCCCCGAGATGGCGTTCATCGTCGAACGCTACGGCCCGCTCGAGCGGGAACGCCTGCGCGTGAAGCCTGGCCTCACGGGCCTGTGGCAGATCTCCTATGCGCGCGGCGAGGCGATCCACGAGAACATGGAGTACGACATCTACTACATCGAGCACCAGTCGTTCCTGCTCGATGTGGTCATCATCGCGTTGACCGGCTTCGCGGTGGTGAAAGGCACGGGCGCGTACTGAGCAGGCGAGCAGTGCATGTCCTGCACGTGATCGAGGCGACGATCGGCGGCACGCGCCGGCATGTGGTAGATGCCTGTCGCGGCCTGCGCGCCCGCGGAGTGCGCGTGACGCTGGCCGCCTCGGCGCGGCGCGAACCGACTTTTCGAGACGACTTGACTGCGCTCGCCCGCGTGGGAGTCGACGTGCGAGAGCTGCCCATGGTTCGCTCGATTGCTCCGCACAAGGACCTCGCGCACACACTCGCCCTGCGCTCGCTGATCAAGGCGCTGCGTCCCGACATCGTGCACACGCACTCGAGCAAGGCCGGTGCGCTCGGCAGGCTGGCCTCGTGGTCGTGCGGCATCGGCGCTCGCATCCACACGCCGCACACATTCGCGTTTCTGTTCAGCGCCATGTTCTCGTCGACTTCACGCGCGCTGTTCCGTGCCGTGGAGAAGGAGCTCTCGCGCAAGACGGATCGCTTCATCGCCGTGAGCAGCGACGAAGCCGCGACATTCGCCTCGGCCGACTTCATTCCCGCGAGCAAGGTGCGTGTCGTCGGAAACGGGATCGATCCGTTGCGCTTCGAGAACGCCGCGGCCATCGAGCGCGCTTCGCTGGGCGTGCCGCGGCACGCGCCGCTGGCGTTGGTCGTCGGCCTGCTCAATGTCGCCAAGGGACCCGACCTCGCGCTGCGCGCGCTCGCCCTGCCCGCGCTCGCCAATGTGCATGTCGCGTTCGCGGGCAGCGGCGAGCTGGAAGCCACCTTGCGCAAGCTCGCGCATGAATTGGGCGTGGAGTCGCGCGTGCACTTTCTCGGCTGGCGCGACGATGTTCCGGAGTTGCTCGCCACCTGCGACGCACTGCTCTTGCCCTCGCGCTGGGAGGGAATGCCGTACATCGTGCTCGAGGCGATGGCCTCCAGCCGTCCGGTGGTGGCGACGCCGGTGGATGGCGCTCGCGCGCTGCTCGCGGACGGCCTGTCGGGACATCTGTGCCGATCGAGCGAGCCGGAGGACATCGCGGACGCTCTCGCGGCGGTGCTGAAGCAGGGCGACGACGCGCGGAGGCTGCTCGGCAAGGCCGCTCAAGCCAAGGTGCGCGCGAACTTCACGCTCGAGCACATGGTCGAGGGACTGCTCGGCGTGTACGGGGAGTTCGCGTGAGGATCCTCCACGCGATCACGACGCTCGACGTGGGCGGTGCCGAGATGCACCTGCTCGCGCAGGTGCGGGGCCAGTGCGCGCGCGGGCACAGTGTGCGCGTCGTGTACTTCAAGGGACAGGGAACGCTCGCGCCTGACTTTCTCTCCGCGGGAGCGGAACGCGTGGAGCGCTCGTCGTTCGCCGATGGGCTTCTCGGCGACTTGCGCGCGAACCTGCGATGGGCGCAGATCACCCACACGCACCTCCTCAAGGCCGACATGGGCGTGGCGGTGCTCGCCACGCTCGCCGGACGTCGTGCGGGACTCGTCTCGAGCAAACACAACGACGAACAGGTGCTGACGCGTCCGCTCGTCTCGCTCGTGCACGGACTCATCGGACGGCTTCCTCGACGAACGATTCCGCTCTCGGATCACGTGGCGCGCTTCATCGAGCGCCACGGACGCATTCCGCAGGCGCGCCAGACGCGCATCTACTACGGACTCGACCCGACGCCGTTCGAGCAAGCGGCGCTGGCCGCTCCCGAAGTGCGCGCGAAGCTGCGCCGCTCGCTGGGCATCGGCGACGATGAGGTCGTGTTCACATGCGTGGCCCGCTTCGCTCCGCAGAAGGCGCACGCGGTGCTGCTGCGGGCCTTTGCGCGGGCGCGCGCAAGCGAAGGCGGAGCGCGCCTGCGACTGCTGCTCGTGGGCGACGATCCGTTCGGCGAGGGTCGCGCCCGAGCCGTTGCACTCGCGCACGAGCTGGGGGTGCACGGCCCGGTCGTGTTCGCCGGCATCCGACGCGACGTGCCGCAGGTGCTCGCGGCTTCCGACGCGTTCGTGATGTGCTCCTTGTGGGAAGGCCTCGGACTGGTGTTCCTCGAAGCCATGGCGACGGGCCTGCCGGTGCTCGCGACGCGCGTCTCGGCGGTGCCCGAGGTCGTCGAGGAGGGCCGCACGGGCCTGCTGGTGCCGCCCACGGACGCCGACGCGCTCTGCACCGCGATGCTGCGCCTTGCCGAAGACGCGGAGCTCCGACGGGCGCTGGGCAGCGCGGGACGCGAGCGAGTCAGAAAAAACTTCGCGCTCGAGCGCATGATCGAGGAGACGCTGCGCGTGTATTCGCATTTGCACCCAGAGCCTCCGCGCGGCCGATAGACCCTGCGCACGCGCCATGTCTCAGCAGGAACGACCGACGGCGCCATCGGAACCCCAGACGGTGGCCAACAGCGAGGGCGAAGCGCAGCGTTACCGCGGCCCAGATCGGCGCCAGCGACGAACGCCGCGCTGGTCGCGCTACACGCTCTTCGGAGGGCGACGGCGCAGCGGTGGAAGGCGCGAGGGCGAGAACGAGGGCGCGTTCGTCGATCAATACAGCGGTCGACTCTTGATCGCGATGCTCTGGATCGCGGCGATGAACGCGCTCGACAGCTTCTTCACGCTGCTGCACCTGCAATCGGGAGGCATCGAGCTCAACCCCGTGGCCGAGGCGATGCTGGAGTCGGGGCGCTTGGGCTTCGTCGCCTCGAAATCGCTCCTGATCATCGTTCCGCTCGTGGCCTTGACGCTCCACAAGAACTTCCCGCTCGCGCGTACGGGCATCTGGACGGCGGCTGGGGCGTACACCGTGCTGGTCGGATACCACCTCACGCTGCTCTGACGGGCCTGCGCGGCGTCGAACGACCCCCCGTCGCACCCTAGACTCCCGTCCATGCGCATCGCACGTGTACTCACGCGGCTGAACCTCGGCGGCCCTGCTCGGCAGGTGCTCGCGAGCGATCCGCTGCTCAGCGCGCGGGGGCACGCGGTCCGCATCTTCGTCGGAAGCCCGGAGAGCGGTGAGGGCGATCTGTTCGAGACGGCGCGAGCCCGCGGACTCGACGTGGTCCGAGTGCCCGGACTCGCGCGCGGCTGGTCGCTCGTCGGCGACCTGCGGGCGCGTGCGTTCCTGCGCACTGCGTTGGCGGAGTTTCAGCCCGATGTCCTCCACACGCACGCCTCGAAGGCGGGAGCGCTCACGCGCTGGGCCAGCGGATGGCTCGGCCACCTGCCTCGCGTGCACACCTTCCATGGGCATGTCCTCGAGGGCTACTTCCACCCGATGGTGTCCACGGGGATCGCCGCGCTCGAGCGCAAGCTCGCGCGCAAGACCGACCGCATCGTGGCGGTGTCGCATGCAACGGCGGACGACCTCGTGCGACTCGCCGTCGCGCGCGAGGATCAGATCGTCGTGATTCCGCCGGGCATCGACCTCGCTCCCTTCCTCGCGCTCAGCGGAGGCAACGGAGTCCTGCGCAGCCTCGTGCGCGCGCCGGAGGAGGCCCAGCTCGTCGGCGTGTTCGGACGGCTCGCCCAAGTGAAGCGGCCCGAGTGGGCGATCGACGTGTTCGAGTTGCTCGCGAGCCGCTATCCGCGGCTCCAGCTCGTGTTCATCGGGGATGGGGATCAGCGTGGAATGCTCGAGCGACGCATCCGCGCCTTGCCGGCGAGCTGCCGCGAGCGCGTGCACATGCTCGGAGCCGTCGACGATGTCGCCTTGCTGTACGCCGACCTCTGCGCGGTGGTGTTGACATCGCGCCAAGAGGGCCTGCCGGTAGCCTTGATCGAGGCTGCCGCCGCCGCGAAGCCCGTGGTCGCGACGCGCGTCGGCGGCGTCGGGGAGATCGTGGCCGAGGAACGCACGGGCTATCTGGGAACGAGCGTCGATGAGCTCGCGTACGGCTTGGCGCAACTGCTCGAGTCTCCGGCCGAGGCCCACGCCATGGGGCAGCGTGCGCGCATGCGCGCGCAGTCGCGGCACTCCGCACAAGCGCTGGCGACGCGCCTCGAGCAGCTCTACCAGGCCGTCGTGGCTGCGCGGAGCGCGCGCGCTTGAAGCTTCTATTTCTCACGCAGGTTCTCGATCGCGCGGATGCGGTGCTCGGCTTCGTACCGCGCTGGATCGAGGGGCTCGCGCGCCGCTGCGAACGCGTGCGCGTGCTCGCGCTCGAAGTGGGGGATGTGTCCGGCCTGCCCAGCAATGTCGACGTGCGAGAGATCGGACGCAAGGGCTGGATCGCTCGCTACCTTCGCAACCGCCGCTACCTGCGCGAGGCGCTCCTCGATGAGGGCTTCGACGTCGTTCTGGCGCACATGGTGCCGCGCTACACGCTGCTCTCGAGCGGCATCGCGCGCAAGGCTGGCGCCCGCGAGTTCCTGTGGTACACGCACGGCGCCGTCGACGCGCGGCTCGAGCGCGCGGTGAAGGCAGTCGAACTCGTGTTCACGGCCAGTGAGGAGTCACTGCGCATCGAGACGCGCAAGAAGGTCGTCACGGGTCACGGCATCGACCTCGAGCACTTCTCCGCGCGCGGGGCGGAGCCTGTGCGTCCCATCCGCCTGCTCGGAGTGGGGCGACTCACGCCGGCCAAGGACCCGCTGACGGTGGTGGCCGCGGTGGGGATCCTCGTCGCGCGCGGATTCGATGTGCACCTCGACCTCGTCGGGGGCGGGCTCGTCGCCTCCGATGAAGCCTACAGCGCTCGCGTGGCGGAACAGATCGAGGTGGGCGGGCTCGCGCAGCGCGTCGTGCTGCACGGCTCCGTTCCCTACCGCGACATCGTGCCGTACTACCAGCGCTCGACGATGGTGCTGAGCGCGAGCCGCACGGGCAGCATCGACAAGGTGGTCCTCGAGGCGATGGCCTGTGCGCGCCCGGTGATCACCTGCAACGACTCCTTCCCGCGCCTGTTCCGCGAACTCGGCGCCGATGGCGAAGCGCTGCTGTTCGAAGCGGGCAGCGCGGCCTCCCTCGCCGACCGCATCGAAGGGATCCTGCGCCTGCGGCAGCCCGTGCGCGTCGCGCTCGGCGAGCGCCTGCGTGCGCTGGTCGCCCGCGATCACGAGGTCGACGCGCTCATGGGGCGGCTCGTCGAACGCATGCAGCCGCCCAGCCGAGGGAAAGCGTGAGCGCGGAGCTCCCCGAGGCGTTGCTCGAGCCGCTGCGGCGAGCGCTCGCTTGGCTCGCGAGCCTGCGCGATGCGCAGGGTCGGATCGTGTGCCCCGAGCACAAGATCGAGCACACCGGCAAGAGCGCCGGAGCCGCGGTGCTCGCGGCGCGACTCTCGCTGCACGACAGGCCCGAGCATCGCGAGCGCCACCGCGCGTTCGCGATCGAGCAGGGACGCCGGCTCGTCGCCAACCTTCATCGCGAGGGCACGAGCGAGTGCCACACCTTCTGGCCGGGCCGCCACGACAAGTACAACAGCTCGAACGCGATCATCGACGGCGGCGCGTGCAGCGCAGCGCTCGCGGAGCTGGTCGAGATCTTCGGCGACGAGCTCGCGGAAGCGGATCGGACTGCGTTCCGCGCCGCGAGCCTGCTGCATGCGCGCACATACCTGCGCTACGCCGTGCTCGACAAGGGCGTGCCGGCCCAGCGCGCGTGGGGACTGACGGGCCTCGCGGCGGCGTCGCGCCTCGCCGCGGACTCGGAGCTGGAGCGGGCCGCGATCGAGGCGTTCGGCGCGATCGAAGCCGTGCAGAATGGCGATGGGAGCTTCCCGTATCACCCGCGGCACTGGGGAGCGCCGAGCGTCGGCGCGAGCGACGCGTCGAGCTTCTATCACTCGCGCATTCCGGCTTTCCTGATGTACTCGCTCGAGCGCCTCGGTCGCGACCCGACGCGCGAGCCGTTCGCGCGCTCGATTCGCGCCGCGCTCGACTTCACCGAAGCGCTGCACGGGCCCGACGGCCTCAAGGTCGGTCTCGTCGAGGCGAAGCCTTGGTACTGGGGCGCCGAGTACGAAGTAGCGTCGCATGTGTTCGATGTGTACGCGCTCTCGAGAGGCTGGAAGCTCTTTGGCGAGCCTCGATTCGCGCGTGCCGCGGTGCGCGCCGCTCGCACGTGGAGCGCGCACCTCCTGCCGAGCGGAGAGCCGCGCTCGCACCTCCCCGGACAGGGTCGCACCAAGAGCTACCAATGCCCGGTGTTCTGGGCCTGCCACTCCGAGTGGATCGCACGCGCGCTGCCCGAGCTCGCGGAAGCGCAGGCACGGCTGGAACCGGATGTCGTCGAGCCCACTCGCGGGCTCGAAATATCCGTGCGCTGGTACCAAGACGCTGCGCTCGCGCGTCTGGAGGACAACTGCGTCGTCGCGTGGGTCCGCGCCGGCCGCCCCACCTCCACCATCCACTACGGGAGTCCACACGGCAGCGGGCTGCTGCGCGTCGTGCGCAAGTCCGATGGCGCGAGCTTGCTCGAGCGGCAGCGCTGGCGCTGCGATCAGGAGGGCGAGTGGGCGGCGCGCGCCGGTCGCTTTGCGCTGGCTCGCGGCTGGCGTGCGAGTGCCACGGAGCTGCGCTTCTCATTGTGGCTGCTCCGCAACCACTGGCGCGGCGGACGCTGGGCGCTCGCGCTCATGGCGCCGCTCGATGTCATCTGGCGCGGCCTCTGCGGCTTCGGGTCGAGCGAGGTCTCCAGCGCCTTCCACAGCTCGCCGATCGCGCGGATCGATTCCAGCGGTGTCGCGCTCGCGAGCGCCCTCGCGTGGCGCAGCGGGTCGGCGCCCGCGGGTTCGCGGCTGGTGCGGCGCTTCGAGGTCGATGGCGCTGGACTCACGGTGAGCGAGCGTTGCGAAACGGCGGAGGCGCTGCGCTCACTGCGCTATTGCTGGCCGCTCGCAGCAAGCGAACGCCGTGGAGAGGGCAGTGCGGAACGGACATACCGGCTGTGCTAGGGTTGAGGCACAAGCAGGTCAACTCGTGAACCCGACGCGCACTCACGGCGGACTCGGCACGACGCTGCGTGCCGCGCTCAACGCAGGGCTTGGTGCCGGGGCGCTCATCGGTCTCGTCGATGGCCTCGGCGCGGGATTGCGTACGGGAACGAGCGGGGCACTCGCGTGGCTCGGCTGTCTGGCGGCGAGCGCGCTGGTCTACGGAGCGGTTCTCACGGCGGTCGCATGCGCACTCGCGCTCCTCGGTCACCGCTGGCTGCGCGAGCGCACGCTGGGCGAGCGCTTGAGCTTGCTCTCGATCGTGGTCCTCGGCCTCGCTTGGTTCGTCGGCCTCGTGTGGTGGACTCGACCTTGGGTGTTCCCGGGAATCTCCATCACCGACCCCAAGCGTCTCGCGGTTTCGCTGCTGCTCGCTCCCGTCGGCGTGCTCCTCGGCTGGGCGTGCGTGAGCATCGGTGGCAAGCTCGCGCGCTCGGCTCAATGGACCCTCGCCGCGCTCGTGGCGCTGTGCTGGCTGGGCGGAGGGGCCTTCTTGGCGACTTCGCGCTCCGATTCCGAACGCCTCGGAGCGATCGGGGAGCGCACTGCGGAGCTCCCCAATGTGCTGTGGTTCGTGTGCGACGCGATGCGCGCCGACGCGCTCGGCTGCTACGGCAACGAGCGCGTGCAGACGCCGCGCATGGACGCGCTCGCGCGCGATGGAGTGCTGTTCGAGCGCGCGTTCGTGCAGGCGCCATTCACGGGTTCGAGCTTCGGCTCGTGGTTCACGGGCAAGTATCCGCGGCGCCACGGTTTCGTGCGCATGGCGCCCGACACGCGCATGGCTCCGAATGTGACGCTCGCGTCGCACCTGAAGGACGCGCCGCTGCTCGCCGGGGGCAGGCTGGAGCGCGAGGACTATCACTGCGTCACATTCATGACGGGCGCGATGTCCCAGTCGGCTGGGCTCGCGCGCGGGTTCGACTCGTACTTCGAGTCGTTCATGGGACACCATCTCGTCGATGTGGAGGACTCGTGGAGCCTGTTCAGCTCCGAGCTCCTGCTCTACATCGCACGCACGAAGCTGGCGCAGAAGTTCGATTCGACGCCGGTGGCGAGCGAGGCGTCCAAGTGGCTGCGCAGGAATGGACGCAAGCGCTTCTTCGCGATGGTGCACCTGTTCGCGACGCACACGCCCTACGATCCGCCACAGGACATCCGAGCGCTCTACTGCGATCCGAGCTACGCCGGTCCCTTGAGCGTGTTCCGCTCCGATCACGCCTTCGCCATTCACGAGGGCAAGGCGACCCCCAGCGCTGCGGACGCACGTCAGATTCGCGACCTGTACGCCGGTGGCGTGACGTACACGGACCGACAGATCGCGCTGGTGCTTGCCGAGCTCGAGCAGCAGGGCACGCTCGACGACACGCTCGTGGTCGTGACCGCAGACCACGGCGAAGAGCTCGGGGAGCACGGCGTGTGGGAGCACAACCACATGTTCCAGTCGAACCTGCGCGTGCCGCTCGTGATGCACTGGCCGCGCAAGCTGCCCTTGAACGCGCGCGTCGACGCGCTCGTCGAGTCGGTCGACTTCCTGCCGACCGTGTGCGAGGTGCTCGGCATCGCGGCGCCGAACGAGTCCAGTCTCGACGAGCGCGGCCGCGACCGCGGTGCTCTCGACGGCCGCAGCGTGATGCCGCTGCTCGACGGCCGCGCCACGGCCGTGCGCGAGTTCTCGTTCGCCGAGAACGGCCTCGAGATGTGTGTACAGGACCTGCGCTGGAAGCTCGTGGTGCCCTCGGTGGATGAGCACAACCAGCCGCTCGCGCTCTCTGGACAGACGCTCGAGTCGCTCTCGGGGCGCGGTATCGCCAAGCCACGCCTGTACGACCTGTCGAACGACCCGCTCGAGAGCCACAACGCCATCGCCCAAGCAGGGCCGCAGGCCGTACGCCTGCTCGCGGCCCTCGCGGCTTGGGACGCTTCGATGCCGATCCCGCGCTATGAAATCGTGCTCTCGCCGCGCGACATGGTCGAGAACGCACGCCGCATGGCGGAGATCGGCTACATCGACGGCATCGGCCAGCGAGCCCCACAAGCTCCCAAGCAGCCGTGAAGCGCGCGCTCGCGATCGTCGCCAACACACGGCTGCCCTCCGAGCGCGCCCAAGGCCTCCAAGTGGTGCAGAGCGCGGCTGCGTTTGCCCGCCTCGGGCTCGACATCGAGCTCTTGCATGCGAGGCGCACTCGCGAGCTCGCGCTCCCGCCGGGAACGGATCTGTTCGCTCACTGCGGCGTGCCGGCGCTTGGGCGCCCGCGCGTGAGCGCGGTCGAGTGCTGCGACATTCTCGAACGCTTCCCTCGTGCGTTGCAGTTCTGGCCGTCGCGTTTGCAGGAGTGGAGCTTTTCCGCGAACGCCGCGTCGCTCCTGCTCCGCGATGCGCCGCCGCGGTGGGTGCTCTCGCGCGAGATCGAGTGTGCCGAGCGACTCGTGCGCGCGGGACACCGCTCCATATTCCTCGAGATCCACTCGGTACCGGGCGGCCGCTGGCGTCGCAGGCTGCTCCTGCGCGCGGCTCAGGGAGCCTGCGGCGTGATCGCGATCTCGGGTGGAGTGCGCGAGGACTTGCTGTCGCTCGGGATCGAGACGAGCAAGCTGATCGTCGAGCACGACGCCTTCGAGCCGGAGCGCTTCCGGTCGTTGCCGACGCGCTCCGAGGCGCGGCGTGCGCTCGACTTGCCGTCGGAGCGAGCGGTCGTCGTCTACACCGGCGGACTGCTGGCATGGAAGGGCGTCGATGTGCTCGTCGAAGCAGCGCGTCGGGTGCCGGAAGCGCTGATCGTGATCGCGGGCGGCATGGAACAGGACATCGCGGCGCTGCGCGCGCGAGCGAGCGGCATCCCCAATGTTCGCATCGACGGCCTGCAGCCGCCCAGTCGGGTGGCGCTGTATCTCGCGGCCGCGGATGTGGGCGTCGCTCCCAATCGCTCCGCGCCCGCGATCAGCGCGCGCTACACATCGCCGCTCAAGGTCTTCGAGGCCATGGCCGTCGGACTGCCACTCGTGGCGAGTGACCTGCCTTCCCTGCGTGAGCTGCTGCGGCACGGATCCGACGCGTGGCTGGTGCGGGCCGATGATGCGGAAGAGCTTGCCGGTGGCCTGAAAAAACTGCTGGGGGACGCGGACCTGCGGCGCGCTCTGGGGCAGTCGCTGGCGGCGCGCTCTGCGGAGCACACCTGGGACGCGCGCGCGCAGCGGCTCGTGCGCTGGATGGGCGAGCGGGCCTCCTGAGCCGATCCACCCCGAGTCGATCCGCCATGCGCGTCCTCTACCTCACCGATTCGCTCTCCGACCTCGACGGCGTCGGACGCTATGGCGTGCGCCTGCTGCGCGCTCTGGAGGAGGAGCGTCCGGGACTCGAAGTGCGCGTCCTGCTCGGTCGCAAGCACCGAGCGATGTCGGCCGAAGTCCCGCGGCACTGGAAGGTCGAGGTGGCCTTGCCGCCCGACTACTTCTTCTACATGTCATCGTGGAAGTTCTGGGCGAGCCTGCAGTTCGCCGAGCGCCGCGTCGCGCGCGCGGCCCGCGACTGCGATCTCGTGCACGCGATCAAGGATTACCCGCACAACTTGGCGGGATTGCTCGGCGCGGAGCGTGCGGGCAAGCCGTGCATCGCGACGGGCCATGGCACCTACACGGTGCAGCCGCTGGTCGATCCGCGCCACGCACGGCGCTCGGCCGCTGCCTACGCGCGCTTCGACGCGCTGATCGCCGTCAGTCGCTTCACGGCTGAGCGCGTGCGCGAGCTCCTTCCGGCGCAACATGCGTTGCTCCCGCGCCTGCGGGTCATCCCGAACGCGGTCGATGCCGCGCACTACGCGCGTCCCGCGTCCGTTTCGCGCAAGCCGTGGCACGGGCTGCGCTTCACGCTCTCGATCGGCGAGCTCAAGGAGCGCAAGGGCCACCACCTCGCGCTCGAGGCGTGGTGCGCTGTCGCCGCGACGCGCACGGACTTGCACCACTTCGTGGTGGGGCGTGGCGCAGGCGACGAGTACGAGCGCGAGTTGCACGCGCGGGTCGAACGAGCTGGCCTCGGCCGTCGCGTGACATTCCTCGGCAATGTGACCGAAGAGGAGAAGGTCGACCTGCTGCAGCGCGCGCAGGTGTTCCTGCATGTACCCGTGACGGCCCGCGACGGCGGCTTCGAAGGCTTCGGCATCGTGTACCTCGAAGCATCCGCCGCCAAAGTCCCGTGCATCGGCACGCTGGGCTGCGGTGCGGAGGACGCGATCGTCGATGGCGGCACGGGCTTCCTCGTGGCCCAGGAGCCCACGGCCGTGGCCGAAGCGCTGGCACGCGTGCTCGACGACGATGCCCTGCGAGTGCGGCTGGGAGCCGGTGGGCGCGCGCACGCGGCGCAGTCGAGCTGGGCCGCGAACGCGCGCTCCGTGCTCGGCCTGTACGACGAGGCGCTCGCGCGACGCGGAGGCAGCGCGTGAAGCACAAGCTGCTCGCGGCGATCCGCACCAAGTTCGTCAAGGACACGCTCACGCTGCAAGCGAGCGGCTTCTTGACGCAGGCCAGTGGATTCGCGGCCTCGGCGCTGCTCGCCTTCGCGTTGGGCGCGCATGGTCAGGGCCTGTTCGTCATGTCCGTGACGCTGCAGGCGCTGCTGTTCAATCTGGTCAACATCGGGGTCGTGCAGGCCACCGTGAGCCAGCTCGCCGCGGCCAGTTCGCGCGAGTTGCACGAGAAAGTGACCGCGTGGCTCGCGTTCCTCGTCAAGACGTACCTCGTCACCGGCGCGCTGATGATCGGCATCGGCTGGCTCGCGCTCCCGGAGCTGTGCGAGCGGATCTACGGCGACGACTTGCCCCTCGACGAGGCGCGCGACCTCGGTGTGTGGGCCTGGTGGCTGACATGGTGGATCCTGATCGACACGCCGCGGGCCGTGGCGCAGGTCGCGTTCCACGCGACGCGCCGCATGACTCCGCTCGCGCAGCTCGATGCATCGCACGAGTTCATTCGCCTGTTCCTGACGCTCGGCGGCGTCGTGATCACGAACTCGCCCGCGGGAGCCGTGTTGGGCGAGATCGCAAGTCGCATGTGCGCGGCCTATCTCGCGCTCAACATGTACCGCAACGCGCGCACGGACGGCGCCGCGTGGCTCCCGTCGTGGCGCGAAATCTGGGCCAAGGTGCCGAGCATCCCGCTCGCCAAGGGCCTGCGTCTGGGACTGCGTCTGGGGCTGCTCAAGAACGCCACCACGATCTTCATCAATGTACTGCCGCGCCTGCTCCTGTCAGGCTTCGCGAGCTTCGCGTGGGTCGCCTACTTCAACATCGCGCAGAAGATCATGGGTCTGGCGACGATTGCCATGCAGGGCGTGTCGCGCAATGTGCTGCCCGCGCTCGCGGAGAAGCGCGGCAAGAACGACTTCCCCGGGTTCCGTCGCCTGTACTGGCGCGCGAGCCTGATCGGCGGCGCCGCGATCGCCGCCGCGATCGGAGTCGGGCTCCTGCTCGCGCGCGCCATGATCGCGCGCTTCTACCCCGAGGACTACACCGAACCCGTGTTCAAGTGCTGCTGGATCCTCGCCATCGGCATGATCCCCACGGGCTTTGGCATCGCGCTCGATCCGTTCTACATCCTGACCAACAAGATGCGCGCGAACCTGCTGCTCGCGCTCCTCGGCGCGATCGTCACGATTCCGATCAATGTCTACATCACCATGCTGTGGCCCGAGGAAGGTCCGGTGTGGGGTCAGGCGATCTACCTCTCGTGGTCGCTGGTGCACTTCACCTACATCGCGTTGTGGCTGCGCAACAACCGGCATGCCGTGGAGTGGGGGAGCTAGCGATCGTGCGCATCCTGTTCCTGAACGACCTCTCCGACCCGCGCATCGGCTCGTCGATTCGGCTGATGTACCAGCACGCTGCGTGGCTGCGCGCGCAGGGCCACGAGACAGCGCTCGTGTGCGCGGTGCAGGATCCCGCGCTCGCCGGCGAGACCGAGATCGAGGGACTGCGCGTGTTCCGCCTGCACTCGGACTACGATGTGCGCTGGCGCGCGTGGGTGTCGCTCGACAACCCGCGCGTGCGCGCACCGTTCCAGCGCGTGCTCGACACATTCCGCCCCGACATCGTCCACGCTCACCTCGTTCACACGCACCTCTCCTATGAGGCGCTCGCGGCCGCGCGTCGTGCGCGCGCCGGCGTGGTGTTCACGGCGCACGACGTGATGACATTCTGCTACCAGAAGTTGACCTGCTTCCACGGCGGAGAGGAGCACGGCGGCAAGCTGCGCGACTACACGGCGCACTGGCAGAAGTGCGTGCCCTGCCAGCGCTTGCGCTATCGGCCGGGCCGCAACGGCGCGATCCGCCGCAGGCTGGCGCGCGACGTGCACCGCTTCACCGCGGTGTCGGAGGAACTGGGGCTCGCGCTGCGCGCCAACGGCATCCGCGTCGATCGCGTCGTGCCCAACGCGATTGCCGTCACGGAGCGGCTCCCCGACACAGCCGCGGTGGCCGCGTTCCGCGCGCGCCACGGGCTCGAGGGCAAGCGCGTCCTCGCGATCGCGGGCCGCCTGCACGAGCAGAAGGGCGTCCAACAGCTCTTCCGTGCGCTCGCACGGGTCGCGGAGCGCGTGAGCGATGTGCGACTGCTCGTGATGGGGCATCGCCGCGTCTACGATCTGGAGTTTGCCGAGAGCGCCGAGCGACTGGGCGTGTCCCAGCTCGTCGTGCCCACCGGTTGGCTCGACGGTACCGAGCTCGCCTGCGCGTACTCGGCCGCCGATGTGTTCGTCACGCCGTCGATCTGCTTCGACACCTTCGGCATGGTCAATCTGGAGGCCATGGAGCACGCTCGCCCCGTGGTCGCCACCTGCTTCGGCGGCAGCCCGGAGGTCGTCGTGGATGGCGTGACGGGCCGCATCGTGAACCCCTTCGACATCGAGCGCCTCGCCGGCACCTTGGTCGAGCTGCTCGAGGATCGCGAGCACAGCGTGCGCCTCGGGGCCGCCGGTCGGCTGCGGTTGCTGGAGCGTTTCGGGATCGAGAGGCTGGGCTCGGACTTCGCGCTGGAGTACGAGCTGGCCCTCGCTCGCGCGCGCTCCTGAGCCCGAGGCGCGCATCAGGATGGGCGTGCCGCACCCTTTTCCGTCCCGTCGGCGGCCCGGTAGCCAAAATCCGCCGTTCACGGTACATTTTCCCTCCGTCCTCGTGCAGCGGCCCAGCTTCGGTCGATGAGCGCGAACGCTCCGCGAGCGACTGCTTCTAGATGCGCCGAACGCTGCTCACCTACGTCAAGCCTCACGTCCAGGAAGACCCCCTGGCGATGCTGCTCGGCATCACCTACCTCGGCGCCTGTCTCGAGAAGGCGCAGATCCCCGTCCAGCTCGTCGACGAGCGCATCGTCAACGATCAGGCGATGAGAGCCGCGATCGAGCAGAACGACATCATCGGGTTCAGCGCTCTGACGCCGAACATTCGCCGCGCTATCGCCTGGGCCAAGTACGCCAAAGAGAAGGGCAAGATCACGATCATGGGCGGTCCGCACGCCTCGGTCGATCAAGGCATCTTCCTCGACAGCGGTCACTTCGACTATGTGCTGAAGGGCGAAGCCGAGGAGACGCTGCCGGAGTTCCTCAAAGCGCTCGAGGGCAATGACGACAAGGCGCTCAGCCAAGTCGCCGGCCTCGCGGGCGTGCGCGAGCGCCAGATCTGGGTCGACAACCCGGCGCCGCCGCTGATCAAGAAGCTCGATGAGCTCCCGCTGCCCGCGCGCCACCTGCTTCCGATGGAGAGCTACTTCAAGCTCAACCCGGAGAAGCTCGCCTACGTGTTCACCACGCGCGGCTGCCCCTTCAAGTGCATCTTCTGCCAGAAGGAGCTGACCGGCCGCGGCTTCCGCGTGCGCTCGA
Organism: Planctomycetota bacterium; assembly: GCA_016872795.1. Classification (GTDB taxonomy): domain Bacteria; phylum Planctomycetota; class UBA1135; order UBA1135; genus F1-120-MAGs118. Next base: position 16,523 of record VGYZ01000003.1, on the reverse strand, counting down.
CGCAGATGATCGTCGACGAGCTCGAGCATGTGGTGAAGACCTACAACCCCGGCGTGGTGCTGTTCGTCGACGAGATCCTCACACTGCGTCGCAAGCGCATCCACGAGATGTGCGACGAGATCCTGCGCCGCGGCCTGAAGTTCGAGTGGATCGCGAACACGCGCGCCGACTGCGTCGACTACCCGCTGCTCAAGCACATGCATCGCGCGGGCTGCCGCCGCATCTACTACGGCTGGGAATCCGGCTCGCAGAAGATGCTCGATGTGCTGAAGAAGGACCTGACGCCGGAGCAGATCGTCGAGGCCGCGCGCATGACGCGCCGCGCCGGCATCTGGGCCAAGGTCTACCTGATCGTCGGCAGCCCGGGCGAGACGCCCGAGGACATCCAAGAGACCGAGAAGGTGCTGCGCCTCGCCGGCCCCGACCTCGTGCGCGTCAGCGTGTTCAACCCGCTGATCGGCACCGAGAGCTGGGACAACTATCAGGCCAGCATCGATGTCGACGACCTGCGCGAGAACTATGTCTCGTCGAACCGCTCGGCCTACGTCCACGAGCACTTCAACCAAGTCGAGCTCGAGGAACTGCGCAAGAACATGGTGCGCAGCTACGAACGCTGGTACTACGCGTACGGGCAGCGCGCCAGGCGCTTCTTCGAGCGCACGCTGTACTACATGGAGAACCCGCACTTCGGGAAGAAGCGCCTCGGGCGCGCGCTCGGCCTCGTGCCGCCGCCGAAGTCGGCCATGACCCACCTCAAGTCCAACGGCACATCGCTGATGACGGCCGAGGACACCCCCAAGAGCGCCTGATCCGGGACGGGCACCCGTCCGCGGCCCAGTTTGGTTTTGCGCTCGGCCCAGCGCCGGCCGATGATCGAGTCATGGCTGCACCCGGAGCCACGCGCGACGAGGAGATCGAGGTCGCACGCTGCTCGCGCGCGGACCGCGCCGAGCAGGCGCGGCTGTACGCAGCCTGCTTCAAGAAGCCGCTGCCCTCCGGTGGCCTAGAGTGGCGCTACGACGCGAGCCCGGCGGGGGAGTCCGTGAGCCTAGTGGCGCGCGCGAGCGATGGACTCGCGATCTCAGGGTACGCCTGCTCGCCGCGCGACGCGCTCGTCGGCGGCGACGAGCGCACGCTCGCGACCGTGGGCGAGACCGGCGACGTGATGACGCACCCGCAGTGGCGCAAGCGCGGCTTCTTCAGTCGGCTGGATCGGGCCGCGATGGACGAGGCTCGCCGCCGCGGCTGGGCGCTCGCCTTCGGCCTGCCCAATCGCCGCTCGGCGCACATCTTCCTCGAGCTCGGCTGGGAGCGCATCGGCAGCGTGCGGCCGCACCTGTTCGTGCTGCGCGCGGACGACACCGCGAGGGACGCGCGCGGCAAGGATGGGCGCTGGAAGCGCTGGACGACGGGCTTCGAGCAGCGGCGCTGCGCGCGAGCGCGCAACACACTCGGCGCACGCGCCGGCACATTCCACATCGAACGCGTGGAGCGCTTCGACGCGCGCGCGACGGCGCTCGCGCGCGCGGTCGAGCCGCGCTTCGGCTTCATGGTGCGCCGCTCGGCGGAGTACCTCAACTGGCGCTTCCTCGACACGCCGTCCGGCCTGCACCGCGCGTTCGCGCTGCTCGATGGCGCGACGCTCGCGGCCTATGTCGTCGTGCAAGTGCCGCGTGCGGGTGAGCGCAGCGGCTTCCTCGTCGATGTGCTCGCGCGCGACGAGGCGGGGCTCGCGGCGGCGCTCGAGACGGGCTTGACCGAGCTGGCGCGGACCGGGGCGTCGGTGGTCGAAGCGACAGCGCTCGAGCAAAGCTGGTGGGCGCAGCAGCTCGTTCGCGCCGGCTTTGCGCCGCGCGGCGACGAGCATGCGCTCAGCGTGATCCTGCACCCGCTGCAGGACGCTCACCCCCTGGTCGCAGCCGCGCGCGACACCTCAAAGTGGTACTTCACCGACGGCGACCGCGATGACGAGACCGTAGGCTAGAAAGAGCGATGGGGCTCAAGCACACGCTCAAGCTGGGACTGCGCGAGGTCTACGCGCGCGTGCTCTTTTACAGCGGGCTGCACGCGCTCGTGAACGCGCTCATGCCTCGCAGGCTCGTGATCCTCGCGGGCCACTGCGTGAAGCCGGAGCGGGGCGAGTGGCCGGCTGGGCAACACCTCTCGCCCGACATGTGGATCGGCGAAGCGCAGCTCGAGGCGATCGTGCGCTGGTTCTCGCCACGCTACGAGGTCGTTTCCATCGGCGATGGCTTGTCGAAGCTGCAAAGCAGACGCGGCAAGAGCCTGCTCGCGTTGTCCTTCGACGACGGCTACCGCGACAACGCGCGCGTGCTCGGCCCCTTGCTCGCGCGCACGCACGCCGGCGCCACGGTGTTCCTCGAATCGCGTCCGCTCGACGAACGCCGCGTCAACTGGTCGCACAAGTACTTCTGGCTGCTCGGCAAGCTCGGCCACGAGACGCTCGTCGAGCGCTACGGTGCGCACTCCGGCCCGACGCAGACATTCCTGACGCTCAACCAGATGATTGCCGAGAGCCGCGGCAACGAGCGCTACCACTTGAAGCGCATCCTGAAGTACGACGCGCCGCCCGAAGAACGCGACCGCGCCCTCGAGCTCGCGTTCGTCGAAGCCGGCGGCGACGAGCGTGCCCTGTGCGAGGAGCTCTACATGGACTGGGACGAGGCGCGCGGCCTCGCAACCCAAGGAGTCGAACTCGGCGGTCACTCGGTGACGCACGCGATCCTCTCGCGGCTCGCGCCCGACGAGCAGCGCCGCGAGATCGAAGGCGGGGCGCAGAGCCTCGCGCGCGGACTCGGCAAGGCGCCGACGACCTTCGCGTACCCGTGGGGTCGTCGCTGGGATTACGACGAATCGAGCCGCGCCGCGGCGCGCGCCGCGGGGTTCACCTGCGCCGTGAACATGCACCCTGGCGTCCATCGACGCGCAGCTCCGGCCTACGACCTGCCGCGCGTTGCCATCGACGGCGGCGCCCGAGTGCACCTGCTCGTCGCGGAGGCCTGTGGTGGCTTCGAACTGCTCCGCAAGCTCGGGCTCGACCTCGCGGAGTGACCGCGCTCAGAAGATCTTGTAGACGGGGCCCGAATCGCCCTCGCTGCCCATGAACCACAGCAGCACCAAGACGAGGATCGCCACGACGACGATCGGACCGACGATCCAAGGCCAGTTTTCGGCCCAGAATCCGCGCGCGGGCGCGGCGGCGGCGTCACGCATCGAGGCACCGCAGTGAATGCAGTTGTGCGCGCTCGCGACTTCGACGTACTTGTGGCAGCTGGGGCAGATTCGAGCCATGGCAGAGCTCCTTGCGGCTAGAAGAGAGTGTAGATGAAGGGCGCGATCAGCGGGGAACTCGCGGCGACGACGAGCAGGCTGCCGATCGTGAGCAACACGACGAGCAGGGGCATCAGGTACCAGTGACCGCGCAGGACAAAGCAGCGCAGCAGTTCGAAAATCGTTGCCACGCGGTGTCCGAGCTTCCAGACGACGACCCCCAGCAGGATCAGTACCAGCGCGAGCAGGACCCAGCTCGCCACAGCCGCGGGCAGGAGGGCGATCAGCTCGCGCGCCCCGAGGAACAGGGCGAACACCAGTGCGAGCAGGGCGCCGACCTTGAGCGGTACGCGCGCCCGCGGCTCGTCGGGGTAGGTGAGCGCGAAGAGCGTCGAGAGCGAGCCGAGCAACGCCGCGTAGAGCAGCGCGAGGAAGCCCCAGTCGAACCCCTTCGCCGCAGGCGCCAGTTCCGCGGGCACCGCGCGCTGCGGCGCGCACTCAGCCGGCAACACGCCGGACCGATCGAGCTCGTCGTGAAGGAAGCTCGCGAGCGTGCGGTTGCCAGCGGGGTTGAGGTGCCAGTCCTGCTGGAAGTACTGCTCGCGCTCGCCCTGCGCGGCACGCAGGGCGGCGCGCGGGTCGAAGCCGCGGATGCGCGAGGCCTGTGCGAGCTGCAGCAGGAACTCTGGCGCGGCGTCGGGGGCCCACGAGTCTGCCTCGAGGCCGCCGAGCGCCTCGTCCGCGAAGCGCGCTGCGTGGGCCGGGTCGATCGCGGCATGCGAAGGAATGGCGAGGAACAGCGGCTGCGCGCCGATGCGCTCGCACTCGGAGCGGAAGGCGATCAAGGCGCCCTTGGTGCCCGCGATTCCGCGCTCGAGGAACTCGGGGCGCTCGTTCAGCAGCGGCGCGAACTCGCGCAGGATCGGCCGCGCTGCGCCGGTGGGCTGGAACAGATGCTCGGCGGGGATGCGCTGCGGCGAGATCAGGCCCGCGAGCAGCTTCGTCGTGGCGAAGCGCTCGGTCCAAGGCGGGGGACCCACATCCGGACAACGCTCGATCTCCAGCGTGCCATCCGCGCGGAACAAGGGCTTGGCGGCGTTGCGCGTGATGTAGCGTGCCTGTCCGTTCCAGTAGATGTCGTTCTCGTAGGCCGCGAGCAGCACCAAGTCCGGCTGGAACTTCTCGCCGTGCGCGAAAAACCACGCGACCTCCTGGTCGGTGGACCAAGCCTCGGTGCCGGCGTTCACGATGTCGATGGGCCGCCCCTCGGCGCGCCAGCGCCGCTCGAGCAGGTCGACATAGAGGTCGTCGCGCGAAACGGTGAAGCCCTGGGTGAAGGAGTCGCCGAGCACGAGCAGGCGCCATGTGCCCGCAGGCTTCGTCGGCGTCGGCATCGGGTCGTCCACGAGAGCGAGCTGATTGGTCTGGATGCGCACATCGAACTCACGGCCCGAGCGCGCGACGCTCGCGCTCGCACGCTTGCTCCAGCCGGTGCGCTCGTCGTGCTGCAGCAGCGACTCCACCGGCCCCTTGCCGAGCGCACGCAAGCCGAGCTCGAAGGCGAGTGCGGCCATCACGAGGCTCACCACGATCGCCAGGAGCATGTTGATCGCGCGCATGCTCAGCTCACCATCTCCGTCACGCTGTCGCCGTCATGGCGCAGCACGAAGCGCGTCTCCGCGATCTTCTTCTTGGCTTCCTTGCGCACCACATAGTTGCCGAGGAACAGGTAATCCATCCCCGACAGGCTGAATGTGTTGAAGGCGTGGCTCGGATCCTCGACGATCGGCTCGCCCTTCAGGTTGAAGCTGGTGTTCATGATCACCGGAACGCCGGTGAGCTCGCCGAAGCGCCGGATGATCGCGTGGTAGGCGGGCGAGACATCCGCGAACACCGTCTGCAGGCGGCCGGAGCCGTCCTCGTGAGTGATTCCAGGCAAGACCGCGCGCTTTTGGGGCCGCACGGGCGCGACATAGAGCATGAAGCGCGCCGGATAGTGCCGCGCTGCCTCGTCGATGTCGAAGAACTCGCTCGCGGCCTCGACCGTCACGCTCGGCGCGAAGGGACGGAAGGCCTCGCGGAACTTGATCGTCGCGTTGAGCTTGTCCTTCATCTCGGCCTTGCGCGGGTCGGCGATGATCGAGCGCGCTCCGAGCGCGCGCGGGCCCCACTCGAAGCGACCGCGGAACCAGCCGCACACGGCGCCCTCGACGAGAGCGCGCGCCACGAAGTCGAAGAAGCGCTCGTCGTCGGCGATGTGCTCGAACAAAATGTCGTGCTTGCGCAGGAAGGCCTCGATCTCCTCGTCCGTGTAGCTCGAACCGAGGTAGGGGCTCGAGAGCACGGGACCGCGCGGCTGCCTCAGCAGGTGGTTGTAGGCCCAGTACGCCGCTCCCACCGCACCGCCGTCATCGCCGGGCGCGGGATGCACATAGAGGTCGTCGAACGGCCCCTCGCGCAGCAGCTTGTAGTTGGCGACGGAATTGAGCGCGACGCCGCCGGCGAGGCACAGGTTGCGCGAGCCCGTCAGCTGGTGCGCGTGTCGCACCATCTTCATCAGGACCTGCTCGGTGACGACCTGGATCGAGGCCGCCATGTCGCAGTAGTAGGGATCGAGCGACTTGTCGCCCTCCTTCGGATCGCGCGGCGGCCGCCCGAAGTGCTGTCCGAACGCCTCGGCAAGCGTGTGGTCGCGCGAGAAGTGGTACGCGAAGAAGCGCATGTCGTGCCACAGCGAGCCGTCCTCGGCGACATGGATCAACTGGTAGATCTCGTCGACGAAGCGCGGCTTGCCGTAAGGGTGCATCCCCATCAGCTTGTACTCGCCCTCGTTGATCTCGAACCCGCAGTAGGCCGTGAAGGCCGAGTACAACAGGCCGAGCGAGTGGGGGAAGCGCAGCTCCTTGTGGATCTCGATTCGGTTGCCACGGCCGTGGCCGAGCGTCGCCGTGCTCCACTCCCCGGCACCGTCGACCGTGAGGATCGCGCTCTCCTGAAAGTGCGAGGTGAAGAAGCTCGACGCCGCGTGCGACATGTGGTGGTCGGCGAAGAGCAGCTTCGACGCGCTCACATCGAGCTCGCGCTGCATCAGCGACTTGATCCACAGCTTGTCGGAAACCCAGCGCTGCATCGACTCGCGGAAAACTGCCGACGAGCGCGGGAAGGTCGCCATCGCCGAGAGCAACATGCGCTCGAGCTTCACGAACGGCTTCTCGTAGAACACGATGAAGTCGACATCGGCGAGCGAGATGCGACCCTGTCGCAGGCAGAACTCGAGCGCGAGCTTCGGGAAGCCCGAGTCGTGCTTGCGCCGGCTGAAGCGCTCCTCTTCCGCAGCGGCGACGAGCACTCCGTCCTGCACCAGAGCAGCCGACGAGTCGTGGTAGTAGTACGAGAGGCCGAGGACATTCATCGCGGCACTCAGCTCTGGCGACGCGCCTTGCGCAGCGTCTCGTTGTCGCGCCGCCACTCGACCCAGTTGCTCGCAGGCCGGCGCAGGCGCAGCGGATCTGCGAACAGGCGGTAGAGGATCGCGAAGGGGCCGAGCAATCCGAAGTAGAGCACCGTCAGCAGCACGCGCGACAGCATGCTCCCGAAGCGTTCAGAGAAATGAAGGAGGGTCTGCATCGCTCGGTGCATCGCGCGGAGTATATCGGTCGGGTGTGCACGGATCCCCCGCGAGCGCGCCCGCAGTCGGCGGGATCGGGAAAGCGCTGCCAGCGGAAGGATTTTCCGCGCGGTTGCGCGCGCTAGCGCAGGCGCAGCGTGCCCTTGTACAGCTCGGTGCGCAGGTCGATGCGGCCGTTGCCGTCGTCGTCGCGCAGGATGTCGACGTCGAGCGTGGTGCCAGGTTCGAGCTTGTCGAGCAGACGCGCGAACTCCGCGCCGTCCTTCACCGAGAAGATCACATTGTGATCGGGGAGGCGCAGCGAGTCGATGATGTCGCGCGGCTGGAGCCCCAGATCCTTGGCCGGCCCTCCTGCATCGACATTGACGACACAGATCGACGGCTGGTTGCCGATGGCGCAGCGGTCCACGGTCATGCCGGTGCGCTCGAAGACGGCTCCGTCGACGCGGTTCCAGCCGCGCAGCTCGTACTCGCGCTCGCCCTCGGCTGCTTGCACGCGGAAGCGCGCCGGACGGTTGGGAACGAGCTGCAGGCGCGCGAGCCGATACTCCTCGCGCGTGCGCACGGGAGTGCCGTCGATCGCGAGCAGTCGGTAGCCCGTCTCCATGCCTGCGGAAGCCGCGGGACTGCCCGGCACGATGTGCTGCACGCAGAGCGTGCCCGCGTCGTCGACATCGAAGCCATACCACGAGCGCGAAGACTCCGGAGCGAGCAGCTGATCGCGCAGCACCTCTTCGATGCGATCGACGGGAATCGCGAAGCCCATGTTCTCCGCGGCTTCGTTGACGGCCGTGTTGATGCCGATCATCTCGCCGAGGATGTTGAGCAGCGGACCTCCGGAATTGCCGTGGTTGATGGCGGCATCCGTCTGGATCAGATCGCCGAGCTTGAGCGTGACATCGTTGCCGGCATGGACCGAAATCTCGCGGCCGAGGCCGGAGATGATGCCCGAGCTGATCGTGAGGCGCTGGCCGAGCGGATTGCCGATGGCGATCACGCGCTCACCCAAGATCAGATCGCTCGAGGTCCCCATGCGCACCGTGGAGAGCGCGAGCTCGCTGTCGACCTTGAGCAGCGCGAGATCCTGCTCGCGCGACGTCGAGAGCAGCTTGGCCGGAAAGCGCCGCGACACGCTCGCGCCCTTGGCATCGCTCTCGGTCGAGCCCGGCACGGTCGTGTCGAACTGCACGCTGATGGTGCGCGCGTCGTCACCCACGACATGGTGGTTGGTGATGATGTAGCCGGAGGCGTGGACGACGACGCCGGAGCCCGTGCGCGACTCCTCGCTCCACACGCGACGTCCGACGAGGTCGAAGCCCTTGAGCACCGGACGGGTCGACTCGATGAACACCACCGCCGGTCGCACATCGCGCGCGACGATGGCCTCCGGCGTGAGGCGGCGCTCGTAGGACGAGAGTTCCTGCGGAGCGAGGACCGGGCTCGACAGCAGGGCGAGGAGCAGCGTGAGCATGGAATCTCCGTGGGGCGCGCAGGCGGGCTAGTCCGTACGGGGCCGAGACCCCGAGTGTGAGCGCGGCCCCTTGGGACGAGCGGGAGTGCGCGAATTGCCCGCCCAAGCGGCGCCACTTCCACAGCCACGGCCGCGTCGAAGGGGGGGCGAGGCGTCGGGGAGAGGCGTGGGGCAGAGGATGGTGGACCCAACAGGACTCGAACCTGTGACCCCTACCATGTCAAGGTAGTGCTCTAGCCAACTGAGCTATGGGTCCACGCGTCGGCACCCGAGCGGCGACCGAAGGGCGGGGAGCTTAGGGATCGCTCGCTCCGCGCACAAGTGGGCGCTCGCGGATGGGATCGGCGCGGCTCGACGCTAGACTGCTCGCCCTTGCATCCCACGAGGGCGGGCACGGCCGCGCGCCCCTCGCGTCTCCCACTCAACCTGCAGGATTCCCCCGTGAAGATCGGCGTCGTCCGCGAGATCAAGGTCCACGAGAACCGCGTCGCCCTGACCCCCGCCGGCGCCGAGCGCCTGATCGCGGCGGGCAACGAGGTCTGGGTCGAGACCCAGGCGGGGCTCGGCAGCCTGATCCCCGAGGAGAGCTACATCAAGGCGGGCGCGAAGATCGCGCCGTCCGCAGCCGATGTCTGGAAGCGCTGCGACCTGATCCTCAAGGTCAAGGAGCCGCTGAAGCAGGAGTGGCCCCACATCCGCAAGGGCCAGACGCTGTTCACCTACTTCCACCTCGCGGCGGACCTCGAGCTCACCAAGGCCATGCTCGCGAGCGGCGCGCACTGCTTCGCCTACGAGACGCTCGAAGTCGGCCGCACCCTGCCGCTGCTCACCCCGATGAGCGAAGTCGCGGGCCGCATGGCGATTCAGGCCGGTGCCCAGTGGCTCGAGCGCTCGCGCGGCGGCTCGGGCATCCTGCTCGGCGGCGTTCCGGGCGTGGACCGTGCCAAGGTGCTCGTCCTCGGCGGCGGCATCGTCGGCACGAATGCGGCGCGCATGGCCTGCGGGCTCGGCGCGGATGTCACCATGATGGATGTCAACCTCGACCGCCTGCGCTACCTCGACGAGGTCATGCCGAAGAACTGCAAGCTGCTCTACTCGACGCCGATGGCGATTCGCGAGCTGCTGCCGTGGGCCGACCTCGTCGTGGGCGCCGTGCTGATCCCGGGCGCCGCCGCGCCCAAGCTGATCCGCCGCGACGACCTCAAGCTGATGAAGAAGGGCAGCGTCATCGTCGATGTTGCCATCGATCAGGGCGGCTGCATCGAGACAGCGCGCCCGACGAGCCATGCCGAGCCGACCTACATCATCGACGATGTGATCCACTACTGCGTCGCCAACATGCCCGGCGCCGTGCCGCGCACGAGCACCTTCGCGCTCAACAACGCGACGCTGCCCTACGCGGTCGAGCTCGCGAAGCTCGGACCCGCGCGTGCAATCCGCGAGAACGAGCCGCTGCGCACGGCCGCGAATGTCGTCGCAGGCGCGCTGACCTACAAGGGCGTCGCGGACAGCTTCGCGCTGTCCTACACGGATCCGATCGAGGCCGCGGCCAAGATCGGCTGAGCGCGGAGCGACGATGGAACTCTGGCAGGCGGCACTCCTCGGGCTCGTCGAAGGCCTGACGGAGTACCTGCCCGTCAGTTCCACCGGACACCTGATCCTCGTGCAGCGAGCGCTCAAGCTCGAGGCGAGCGCCGCGCACAACGCCTTCGCGATCTGCATTCAGGCCGGAGCGATCGCTGCGGTGGCTCTGCTGTATCGCGAGCGCCTCCGCCAGATGCTGCGCGGACTTGCGGGAAGCGAACCGGCGGGGCGGCGTCTGATGCTGCGCGTGGTGGCGGCATTCGTACCGGCGGCGGTGCTCGGCACGCTCTTCGACGAGCAGATCGAAGCGCTCCTGTTCGGCCTGTGGCCGGTCGTCGCGGCCTGGGCGGTCGGCGGTGGGGTGATCCTATTCGTCGCCCGGCGGCGACGGAGCTTCCATCCGCTGCAGGGCAAGACGCTGGAAGAGCTCTCGCTCGGAGGCGCCTTCGCGATCGGGCTCGTGCAGTGCCTTGCGATGTGGCCCGGGACGAGTCGCAGCCTCGCCACGATCTTGGGCGGCCTCGGGCTCGGCCTCGCGTTGCCCGCGGCGCTCGAGTTCAGCTTCCTGCTCGGACTCGTCACGCTCGGCGCAGCGACGGCCTACAAGGGTGTGAAGGACGGCGGCACGATGGTGAACGAGCTCGGGCTCGGCGCACTCGCGCTGGGCTTCCTCGTCGCGGCCGCGAGCGCGTGGGCCAGCGTGCGCTGGATGGTGAGTTACCTCGAGCGGCGCGGCCTCGCATTGTTCGGCTGGTGGCGTCTCGCGCTCGCCGCGCTCATCGGCGGCCTGCTCGCGAGCGGCACTTGGGAGGCACAGTGAAGAGGCGCGCGCTGATCACGGGGATCACCGGACAAGACGGCAGCTACCTCGCGGAGTTCTTGCTCGAGCGGGGCTACCAAGTCTTCGGGCTGGTGCGCCGCTCGAGCACCGGCGGCTTCGAGCGCATCGAGCACCTGCTGCCGCGGCTCGAGTTGGTGCGCGGTGACCTGCTCGACCAGACCAGCATCGTGCGCGCGCTGGAGACCGCGCAGCCCGACGAGATCTACAACCTCGCGGCGCAGTCGTTCGTGCCGACATCGTTTCAGGAACCGGTGCTCACGGCCGAGTTCACCGCGCTGGGCGTCACGCGCATGCTCGAGGCGATGCGCCAGGTGTGCCCCAAGGCGCGCTTCTATCAGGCCTCGAGCTCGGAACTCTTCGGCGAGGTCAAGGTCTGGCCCCAGCGCGAGGACACGCCGTTCCACCCGCGCAGTCCCTATGGAGTCGCGAAACTCTACGGCCACTGGATCACCGTCAATTACCGCGAGTCCTACGGGCTGTACGCCTGCTGCGGGATCCTGTTCAACCATGAGTCGCCGCGGCGCGGACCGGAGTTCGTGACGCGCAAGGTCACGCTCGCGGCGGCGCGCATCAAGCACGGGCGGCAGGAGCGACTGAAACTCGGCAACCTCGACGCCCAGCGCGACTGGGGCTTCGCCGGCGACTATGTGCGCGCGATGTGGCTGATGCTGCAGCGCGAGACGCCGCAGGACTACGTGATCGCCACGGGCGTGCAGCACAGCGTGCGCGACCTCGTCCGCATCGCGTTCGACGAAGCCGGGCTCGACTGGCGCGAGCATGTGGATGTCGATCCGGGCCTGCTGCGTCCGGCCGACATCGCGCGCCTCGTGGGAGATGCGTCCAAGGCGCGCGCCGAGCTGGGCTGGAAACCCACGACGAGCTTCGAGCAACTCGTGCGCTCGATGACGCGCGCGGATCTCGATCGGCTCGCTCTTCAGCGCGCCTGAGTCGTCGCGGAACCGCGCCGGAGCTCGTGCACGCGCTCGGGCTCGAACGCACCGAACGACTCGTGCGAGCCATCCGGCCACACGACCTCGAGCGACTCCACCCGCACGCCGGCCTCGAGTCCGAAGTGCACCAGCGGCGAGTGGCTCGAGCAGTAGCTCGCGCCCGCATCGATCACACGCCAGCGATCGCGCCCGGCGGCTCGCAGGCGAACGCGCGCACCGAGCGCATCGGACCCGCAGCGCTCGAGGACGCGCAGCGCGATCCAGCTTCCTGACTTGGGCGCCTCGTTGCGCAAGAGCCGCAGCGCCCCGCCGCAGTCCGTCGTCAGCACATCGATATCGCCGTCCCCGTCGATGTCGCCGAGCGCCACGCCGCGCGTCGGCCCGAGGACGACTGGCGCGACCACCGCGGCCGCGCCGACGCGCTCGAAGCGCCCGCGCGCGTCCTGCAGCGCGAGCAAGTCCGGCTGCGAGTAGGGAGAGCGCTCGTCCGCGAACGGCTCTTCGAGGATCACATGGCCGTTGCCAATGTAGAGATCGAGGTCCCCATCGTGATCGAAGTCCGCGAAGCCGCAGCCAAAGCCCGTGTCCCCGATCGACGAGGCGGACAGCCCGGAGGGAGCCGTGCGATCCACGAAGCCGCGGTCGCCCCAGCGAAACAGGACATGCCCCTGCCCGCGCAGGTGCGTGACGAACAGGTCGAGGTCGCCGTCTTCCTCGTAGTCGAAGGCCTGCACGCCCATGCCCGACTCGGCTTCGCCGCGGCTGGAGAGCGCGCAGCCGCGCTCGAGCGCGCGATCGCGAAAGCGCCCGTCGGTGCCTTGGATCCACAGTTGGTTGGGCAGCATGTCGTTCGCCACGAACAGGTCGACGCGCCCGTCGCCGTCAAAGTCCGCGGCGGTCACGCCGAGCCCGTTGCCGAAGGCCTCGCCGAGCCCGGCCGCGAGCGTGACATTCTCGAAACGGCCGTCGCCGAGGTTGCGGTAGAGCGTGTCGCGCGCGGGCGCGCCGTAGTTGTTCGGATGGCAGTAGTCGCGGCGCCCCGTGCGGAAGTAGCACTCGAGCTCGCGCTCGCTCTCCCAGCGAATGTAGTTGGCGACGAAGAGGTCGAGCTTTCCGTCGCGATCGTAGTCGACGAAGGCGGCACTGGTGCTCCAAGAGCCTTCGCCGACGCCCGCACGCTCCGTCACATCGCGGAATGTCCCGTCGCCCTCGTTGCGCCACAGCGCGTTCGGACCGACATTCGTGACATACAGGTCGACATCGCCGTCCGAGTCGAAGTCGCCGGCGCACGCGCCCATCCCGTAGGCGTGCTCGCTCAGACCTGCGCGCTCGGTGACATCGCGAAAGTACCCGCGCCCGTCGTTCTCGAACAATCGGTCGGTCGGAGAGCCCGCGGGGTCGAGCACATCCCCGGACTGCACGCAAAACACATCGAGGTCGCCGTCGCGGTCGAAGTCGAGCAGCGCGAGCCCGGCGCCCATGATCTCCGGGAAGTGGTGGCGCCGCGTGGGCGCATCGCGGTGCACGAAGTCCAGTCCGCGTTCGCGCGCGCACTCGCGGAAGTATGGCCGCGTGGCAGCGGGCGCATCGCCGCCCTCGGGGGCGCTGCGTGGAGTCTTGGACGGCGCGTCGCCGCAGCCGGCGAGAAGGACGAGCCCGAGCGTCGCCCTCAGCGGGCTCATTGCGCGAGCAGTTCCAGCACGGCAGCCTCGACCTGCGCGCGGTCAGGGTCCGCTGGCGCCAGCGCCCTCGTCTTCTCGAGCGCGGCGCGCGCCTCGTCAGGTTGGCGCGCATCCGCGGCCGCGAAGGCAAGCTGCGCGAACACGCGCCACTCCTCCGGCACGAGCTCCGCCTGCACGCGCGCATGCTCGAGCGCCTCGTCGAGCTTGCCAGCGTTCGTGCAAGTTTGAGCGAGTGCTTGCCGCAGCGCCGGATTGCGCGGGTCGGACTCGACGCCCTTGCGCAGCGCAGCCTCGGCTTCGGCTGCGGCGCCGAGCGCCTCGTGCGCATGTGCGAGCGCGAGCCAGCTCGCGCCGTGGCTCGGCGACAGGTCGAGCGCGCGCTGCGCGGCCGCGCGGGCCTCGTCGGCGCGACCGAGCGTCAGGAGTCCGTTGGAACGGTTGGCGTGCACGAGGAACTGGTCCGGTGCGAGCGCGAGCGCCTTGTCGTACCAGACGATCGCATCGGCCGCGCGCCCCAGCGAGAGACAGGCGTTGCCGGCGTTCGTCGGGATGCGCGCGTCCTTGGGGAATGCAGCGGCGTGCCGCTCGAGCAACGCGAGCGCCGCGTCGGGACGACGCGCGTCGAGGAGCCCCGTGGCGCGCTGCACGATGCGCTCGAGGTCGAGCTCGTAGCCGTCGATGCGTTCCGAGAGACGATCGCGCATGCGGCGTCGAGCGCCGCCTGCGCCTAGCCGCGTCTCGCGCTCGGCGTCCGCGGCGCGACCGAGGTCGCGATAGCAGGAGCCGAGCAGGAAGTGCGCCGCGCGATAGCGCGGGTCGCGCGCCACGACCTGCTCGAGCTGCACCGCGGCTTCCGCCGCGCGTCCCGAGTCGAAGGCGAGCTGCGCGAGGCCGACGAGCGGCTCGAGTGCTTCAGGCGCGGCCGTCTGGGCCGCGCGGTACGCGCTCTCCGCCGTCGCCGCGTCGCCGGCCTCGTAGGCGAGGTCGCCCAGCTGCTGCTGCAGAGGTGCGCACTGCGCATACATGACCGCAGTGTCCTTCAAGAGTTGCAGCGCTTCACCCTGCTGACCGAGGGCGAGGAACGCGTAGCAGCCGTGCAGCACCCACAGCGGATCGCTCGCGTCGAGGCTGGCCGCCGTGCCGTAGCACGAGAGCGCCTCGGCCGAGAGACCGTTCGCCTCGTACAGCATTCCGAGCTCGCCGTGCGCGCGCGCGTCGAGCGCTGCCGCTTCGACCTGCGCGACCGCACGCTCGACTGCGTCGCGCACGCGGCGCGAGACCGCCTTGGGCTTGTCGAGGCGTCGCACGGGCGGTCTCTGAGCGGAGCCAACGCCAGGGCCCACGGGTGCCGAGGAATTGGACGGCGCAGGGGCAGCGCCATCTCCACAACTGGCGCCGAAGAGGACGAGGCCCAGAGTCAGGCACGAAGTTAGGCACGAAGTTAGGCACGAAGTTAGGCACGAAGCTAGGCCCGAAGCCAGGCCCGAAGCCAGGCCCGAAGCCAGGCCCGAAGCCAGGCCCGGAGCCAGGCCCGGAGCCAGGCCCGGAGCCAGGCCCGGAGCCAGGCCCGGAGCCAGGCCTAGAGCCGCGATCCGCACGCGCAAAGGTTCAAAGGAGCGCTCGGTCGCCATGGGGCCTCTGGAAAAGGTTATGGCACCGCTCGCCGCACTCGGCAAGCGGCCTCGCGCTGCGGTTATTTGTACTTCTTGAGCCACGCCGTAAGGGCGGGGCCCGGGCAACGCGTCGAGCCGAAGCTGCTGTGGGGGACCACGCGCTCGGCCGGGATGCGGTAGCGCCCGCGCAGGTCGTCGAGCAGCACTTGCAGCGACTTCCGCGCGGCCTCGGTCGGCGCGCGGCGCTCGAAATCGCCGAGCATGCAAATACCGATGTTCTGCTGGTTGTTCGAGCCACCGGCGTGGGCTCCCTGCCACTCGAGCTCGCGGCCCTCGAAGATGCGGCCCGCCCCGTCGATCAGGAAGTGGTAGCCGATGTCGCCCCAGCGGTGAGTGGGGTCGTCCATGTGGTACTTCTGGATGATGCGCACGGTCGCGGCCGAGTCTTCGAGCGAGCCGCCGCGCGGATCGCTGGTGCTCTCGGCCGAGTGGTGCACAGTGATGCGGCTCCAGGCGCCCTTGAGCGGCGTCAGGTTCGAGACGCGCGGCGCGCGCGCGTTCCACTGCTGGCGACGCAGGATGGCGAGGTCCTTGCCGGTCGGGGCCTGCACGAGGCTCGCCGCGCCCTTGAGGCCGAGCTGGGCACGATTGCGCGCTCCGGCCGAAACGGCCGGATCGGCGAGGATTTCCTCGAAGCCCTTGCGCGCGCTCTCGACGCGCACCAGCAGGGTCTCGCGCGGCGCGGCGGAAGAATCGATGTCGCGACGCGAGAACTGCAGCCGACCCTCGTTCAGCTGCAGCTTGGCTTCGATCACCAGCTCGCGCGAGTGACGCGCCGCGTCGACCTCGAGCCATAGCTCGATCAGCTCGAGCTTGTGCCAAGACATGGGCTCCTTGACCCAGCTCGGAGTGCTCGGCTCGGTGATCGGCGGCGGCTCCTCGACCGGCTTGCGCGGCAGGCTGGGGCAGGCGCACAGGAAAAGCAGGGCGAGCGCGGCGCACAGGCTGCGTACGAGGCCCGAGGTGCGCTGCGCAAAAACCGCGGACCGGCCGGCACAGGGGAACGAACGCTGCATGCGGTGGGTGTACATTAGGCGCTGCGGCGGGGCAACGAACTCGCGTCAATCCTCGCTCCGGTCCATGTTCAAGTTCCATCTCGCCGCCCGCTGGTTGGCTGCGCGCCTCGCTCTGGCCGCCGTTCTTGGGAGCGCGCTCGCGCGGCCGCTCTCGGCCGAGCCGCGTCAGGATCCCGTCGCTGCGCAGACCGAGGCCGAGCTCGCGCTCGAGCGCCACGACCTCGACCGGCGGCGACGGCGCGGCGACCGCGCGGCGCTCGCGGAGATCGCCGAGTGGGCCGCCGAAGAGCCGCAGGACGCCCGCTTGGCGGTGCTCCACGGTCTCGCCCTGTCGGACGCGGGGCGCTGGAAGGAGGCGCGCGAGGCGGCCGAGCGGGCTTGGTTGGC